>NZ_JCANTA010000010.1:0-242710 GCF_059570575.1 Streptomyces sp. CNX435
GCGCGACATCCGGCAGTGGATCAACGAGTGGAACAAAGACCCCAAGCCGTTCGTCTGGACCAAGACCGCCGACCAGATCCTCGACACCCTCACCGCATACTGCCAGCGAATTAACGACTCAGGACACTAGTGCCGCATCAGGCAACGTTCGCCCTGTTCACGACCTCGCGGAGGCGTTCGTCGGAGGCGTGTGTGTTCCGCCAGATGATGTAGCGGCGGATCATGCTTCCCTGTTCCTTGTGGCTGGCGTGGTCGGTGCCGTCGAGAGCGAAGTAGCGCAGGGCGGTGAACTGGGCTTCGATCCGATTGAGCCAGGAGCTGTTGGTCGGGGTGTAGGCGATCTCCACATTGTTCGCCGCTGCCCAGGTCGCGACCCGCTGGCACCGCTTCGTCGTCAGGTGCGGAGAGTAGTTGTCGCAGACGATCGCAACGCGTACTTCCCTCCGGTGCAGCGAGCGCAGGTAGCGGCAGAACTCCAGGAACTTCGACCTGTTCTTGGTCTTCTTGATGTGCCCGTAGAGCTGGTCCTTGGCGAGGTCGTAGGCGGCGAACAGGTGTCGGACCCCGTGCGGGCGGGTGTAGGTCGCCCGTCGGCGGCGCCTCGGCTCCCGGTTGGAGTCCCTGTGCCGTCCGCTACGCTCGGCCCACTGCCGGCCGGGGTGGGGCTGGAGGTTGAGCGGGCCGAACTCGTCCATGCAGAAGACGACTTCGGGTTCGCCCTCCTCGGGTATGACCTCGCCGTCGGCGATCGCGTAGAGGTGCTCGACACGGGCCTTCTTGGCGGCGTAGTCCGGGTCGCGGGAGGTCTTCCAGGTCTTTATGCGTTGAAACGAGACGCCCTCCTCGCGGAGCAGGACCCGAAGGCCCTCGTGGCTGATGTCATCGACCACCTCCTCGGCGACCAGGAAGTCGGCCAGCTTGGCCAGGCTCCAGGTCGAGAACGGCAGGCCGTGCTCGGTCGGCCTGGACTTGGCGATCTTCTTGATCTCCCGGCGTTCCGGGAGGGTGAAGGTCCTCGGACGGCCGCCCTTGTACTTCGGGTAGAGCGCCTCGAAGCCGTCGGCGTTGAAGTTGTGGATCACGTCCCGGACCCGGTCCGGACTGGTGAAGGTAACTTCGGCGATCTTCGCCACGGGCATGCCCTGCGCCGATAACAGCACCATCTGGGCCCGCCGCCAGGTCACCACCGAGCCGGTGCCTCTGCGGATGATCCGCAGCAACCGCCTGACCTCGTCGTCATCAATCTCCCGGACCTGCACACGTTCAGCCACGTGATCATTCTGGCCGTCCCTCTCCGGTACGCGCTGTTGCCTTTGGTGGTAAGCGCAGTCGGCTTGGTCGTCACGGACAGCCGTGGGCCGATGGCCCGATGTGCTCCTCCGGCATCGACCACGCCAGTAAGGCTTCAAGGTCGCGGTAGGGGTGGGCTTCCAAAGGAATATTGCAACGTACGGTCCAAAACGGCTAAGGTCGCGCCATGGCCCGACCGAGGACGTTCGACGAGGAAGGTGCCCTGGATGCGGCGATGCGCACGTTCTGGGAGAAGGGCTACGAGGCCACCTCCACACAGGACCTGTGTGACGCCACAGGGCTGGGGCGCAGCAGCATCTACAACACGTTCAAGAGCAAGCACGACCTCTTCGAGCGCGTACTGGCCCGCTACATCGACTCCATGACGGCCGCCCAGCTGGCCGTCCTGGAGGATACGCGGCTCAGTGCCGCTGACCGGCTGCGCACCCTGTTCGCCATGGTCGTCGACGGCGAGACGGTGCACCGGACGGGCGGACGCGGCCTCGGCTGTCTGACCGTGAACACCACGGTCGAGTTGGTCGCCCGGGACCCGCGGGCGGCGGAAATGCTGGAGCGCGACACACGGCGTCGGCTGACGGCGCTGCGCGCGGTGCTCGAGGAGGGCCGGCGGGACGGCAGCATCACATCCCCCCGCGACACCGGGGCGCTTTCCCGCTTCGTCAACGCGGCGATCGGCGGCATGCGCATCTCCAGCCAGGGTGGCGCCGACCGGGCCGCACTGGAGTCGATCGCCGAAATCACCTTGGACGCACTCACCGGCTGACGGTGTACGCCGCCGCGGGCCGCGTCCACGTCTGCCCAAGTTTTGGACCGTTCAATACATAACTGACCGAGAAGGAGATCGAATCGTGCCTCGTGCCGTATACGTCCTGGCACTCGGCATCTTCGCCATGGTGACCAGTGAGTTCGTGGTCGCCGGGCTGATGCCGCAGATGGCCGAAGGGCTGGACGCGACCATCCCTCAGATCGGCTACCTCATCACCGCCTTCGCGGTGGCCATGGCCGTCGGCGGCCCGTTCCTGACCGTGGCCCTGATGAAGTTCCCCCCGCGTACGGCGCTGATGGTGCTGTTCGTCATCTTCCTCGCCGGCAACGTACTGGCCGCCACCGCGACCGGCTACGGCACGATGATGGCCGCGCGGATCATCACCGGCATCGCCTCCCAGGCGTTCTTCGGCGTGGGCATCTCGATGTGCGCCCAGATCACCCGCCCCGAGATCCGTGGCCGCGCGATCGCCGTCGCGATGAACGGCCTCATGCTCGGCACCCTGCTCGGGCTGCCCGTCTCCACCCTGGTCGGCGAGCGTTTCGGCTGGCGTGCCGCGTTCTGGACCATCACCCTGATCACCGTGATCGCGGCCGTGGCCACCCTGTTCGGCGTGCCCCGCATCGAGCGGGCGGAGGGCGGCGGCGGCTTCCGCCAGGAGGCCGGCGTCTTCAAGAAGCCCAAGATGTGGCTGGTGCTGTCCAGCAGCACACTGATCATCGGTGCCACCTTCTCCGCCTTCAGCTACTTCAACCCCATTCTCACCGACGTCACCGGCTTTTCCACCGGCACCGTTCCCCTGCTGCTCATCGCCTACGGCGCCGCCACCGTCATCGGCAACAACGTCGTCGGCCGCTTCGCCGACGGGCACACCGTCCCGGTGCTCGCCGTCGGCCTCGTCCTCAACGCGGTGTTCCTGACCGGCTTCGCCCTCCTTGCCGATGTGCCTGCCCCGGCCGTCATCTGCATGATGGGCATCGGCCTGGTCGGCGTCACCATGAACCCGGCCATGGTGACCCGCGTCCAGCGCACCGGCAACGCCGGGCCGCTGGTCAACACCGTGCACTCCTCCTTCATCACCCTCGGCATCATCCTCGGTTCCTCCATCGGCGCCGTGGTGATCGAAACCTGGGGCCTGCGCGCTCCGCTCTGGCTCGGCGCGGTCTTGGCGCTGGTCGGCCTGGCCACCGTCCTGCCCGACCTCGCCCGCCGCCCCGCCCTGGCTACCGGCCCCGCCCCCTTGTCTGCCGTGCCCGACAAAGGGAATGAGTTTGCACCCATTGATCAGTCGGCAAGGTAGCGATAGCAGATGACGGCTGCGGCAATGTCAGTGAAAGCCACGAAGTGCTCCGCCTTGCACTCGTAACGACCCTGGGCATGAAGGTGGAAGCCGTCGAGGTCGAGGAAGTGCGGGCAGCGACCACGTCGTGGAGCCGCTCGCGACTTCCTCGATCCGATCAGGGGTCGGCCACGCGACCCCATCGCGCCAGGCGAACCGATCGGACATCACGCGAGTACTCGTCCAACTTCGTGGCGCTCCCTACTCATTCGGATGCGCAACACCTACCGACTACACCGACCGGGGATGTGCTGCGGCTCGGCGCGTCCCCGGTTTTCCGGTCAACACCTCGGTGCCGCCCGGCGCAGCAACCCAGCGAGGTCACGACAGGGCGAACGTTGGCTGATGCGGCACTAGCTCGGGGCAGGCGAGGAAGTCCAGTTCCGAGCGCTTACGCACCAGGCACTTGCTCCCACACGGTGTGATCGAGTTGGTCAGTCTCGTGCATCTCCGGCCACGATTCTTCGATTGTCACTCTCCGCTTCTTCTCGATCATCCAGCGTGCGTACGGTCTGAAGGGGATGGGTGTCTCAAGACCACCGTTGAGAGACGAGGACCTCCGATGGGACAGCGACCGCGTGAGATGACTCCCGACCGATCGGCGCGGCACTTCTTCGGTGCCGAAATGCGCCGCTATCGAGAACGGGCGCACATGAGCCTCGAATGACTGGCCGACGTGGTGAAGTACAGCCGAAGCCACTTGGCGCGGATCGAGGTGGCCGAGTGCGTGCCGCCGCCTGACCTGGCTGCGGCGTTGGACGAGGCCTTCGGGACAGATGGGATCTTCCAGCGGTTGTATGCACTGGCCAGGCGCGAGGTGCATCCGGACAAGTGCCGGCGAAGGATGGAGTTGGAGGCGCAGGCGCGCGCCATCGGGGGCTTCGTCGCGGGGGTCCGGGGCGGGGAGTTCGCCGAGCGGTTCTGACCTGCGGGTAGCTCGTGGGGGTGAGAGTTATCCACAGGGGGAAGCGGAGGTTGGGGATCCGCGAGAGAGTAGGGGCATGACGGGGGAACAGAGGCCGCTGGGTGAGTTGGCGGCGCGGAATGGTGGCGTGTTGGTTTGTGCCGAGGCGGTGGCGGCGGGGTGGTCGCCCGGGGCTTTGGTGCGGAGGTTGCGGGGGGAGGGGTGGCGGAAGGCGCGGGCCGGGGTGTGGGTGGAGCCCGGGCGGGCCGATGATCTGCGGCTGCGGTTGAGGGTGGCGCAGGCCGGGCGGGCGGAGTTGGTCGTGAGCCACAGTGCGGCTGCCCATCTGTTCGGGGTCGAGCAGCTGGCCGTGCGGCCGGAGTTCACCCACGTGCGGGGGCGGGGGCGGGCGCCGGAAGGCGGTGTGCTGCATCGGACCGGGGTGGGCGAGGAGGAGATCACGACCGTCGCCGGGCTGCGGGTGACGAACCCCGACCGGACCCTCGTCGACCTGCTGCGCACCGCGGAGCGGGATGCGGCGATGGTGGCGGTGGAGTCGGCGTTGACGCGGCGGCCGTTGGTATGCGGGGGCGGGTCGCCGCGGCGGTGGCGGGAGCAGGTGACCGATCTGCACGCGGTCTCCGAGGCCCTGGCCGGCACCGGGCAGCGGCGGGGTGTCATCGCGGCGCGGCAGCGGCTGGCGCTGGTCGACCCGCGCTCCGGGTCTCCTGCTGAGACGATCGCACGGCTGCGCATGTACGACGTCGGGCTGCGGCCGCTCAGCCAGGTGCCGTTCACCGCGCCCAACGGGCGGCTGATACGGGTGGACTTCTTCTTCCCGTTGGCGGGGCTCGTCGTCGAGATCGAGGGATACGGCCTCCACCGCGGCCGGGCGGCCCACTTGGCCGACGTCGAGCGCCTCAACGACCTCGGGCGCTGCCCCGACGTCCGGCGCATACTGCGGTTCACCGCGGCCGACGTCTTCGAGCGGCCCCAGCGGATGCTGCACACCATCCGCGCCGTCCTGGGTGAAATCGGCGCCGGGCGCGGTACGGGCGCGGCTGCCCTGGCTGCGGCGGTCAAAGCTGCTTGAGCGGACACGGCTACCGGTCCACCCCGAGCTGTCGGTCCCTCGTGGCAGGGTGACCGCATGGACGCCTACGTCAGAAACATCGTGCTCGACTGTGCCGACGCCCGCGAGCTCGCCGACTTCTACACGCGGTTGCTCGGCATGCGGGTCATCCGTGAGGAATGGATGGTGATCGCCAAGGACGAAGACAGCTTTCCACGGCTGGCGTTCGAGGAGGTGGCGGGCTACCGCCCGCCGCTCTGGCCCGACCTCGACCGCGAGTATCCCCAGCAGATGCACATCTGCTTCGGCGTCGACGACTCCGCCGCCGCCGGCGAGCTGGCGCTGCGGCTGGGGGCCACGCGGCTCTCCGAGGAGGGCGGCAGTTGTCCGGTGTTCGCCGATCCGGCGGGGCATCCGTTCTGCCTCTGCGGGCCCGGGGAGTAGTCCGCCCCGCCCGCTTGCGGCGGACGGGGCGGAAGTGCCGACGGCCCTGGTGTTCGGGGGGTCGGCCACCAGGGCCGCCGGCGGTCTCGGCGCGCGCCCGGACGCCACGGGGGAAGGTGCGTACGGGCACGCCGGAGACATGGGAGATGGTTTATGGGGGCTTGCGGTCTTCGGGCGGGCGGGGTGCTCCGGCCTCTGGGGCCGGCCGGGGTGCCTTCCCCGCCGCGCCGGTCAGACCGCGGCGCCGTTGTTGCGCAGCCAGGCCAGCGGGTCTATCGCGTCCCCGCCGCCGGGTCGTACCTCCAGGTGCAGGTGCGGGCCGGTGACGTTGCCGGTGGCGCCTACGCGCCCGATGACGTCGGCGGTCGTGACCTCGCCGGAGGACTGGATGATGGAGGACAGATGGCAGTACCAGATCTCGGTGCCGTCGTCGAGCGTGAGGACGATGCGGTAGCCGTACGAGCCGGCCCAGCCGGCCTCGGTGATCGTGCCGCCGTGCACGGCCTTGACCGGGGTGCCGGTGGAGGCGGCGAAGTCCTGCCCGGTGTGGCCCGCGGCCCACATGTCGCCGGACTCGCCGAACGTCGAGGTGAGCGTGTAACCGCTGAGCGGGGCGACGTAGCTGGCGGCGAGCTTGGCGAGGCGCTCGGCCTCCGCCTTGCGGCGGGCCTCCTCCTCGGCCTTGCGGCGGCGCTCCTCCTCCAGGCGGCGCTGGCGCTCCTCTTCCGCCGCCTTCGCCTCGGCGGCCTCTTCGGCCGCCTGCTCGGCGGCCTCGGCCTCGGCGGCGGCGCGGGCCGTGGCGTCGGCCTCCGCCTGCTGCTGGTCGGCCTGCTCCAGGATGCGCGCCCGCAGGGCCTCGCCGGAGTCGGCGGTCGGGGTGGCGGTGTCCGAGCCGGTGTCGGCGGCGTAGCTGACCTGGGTGAGGGGTGCCGTGGTGACGACCGTGTCGTCGGCGGCGGGCTCTTCCTCGGTGGGCACCAGCTCGCCCACGCCCGGCAGGCTCTCGGCGTCCGGGAGTTGAGCGCTTATCCCGCTCGTGACGGCGTCGACCTGGTCGGGCATGGATATCGCGACCGGCGGCTTCTCCTGCGCCGTGGCCATGCTGCCCGCACCGACGGCGGCGAAGACGCCGACGCCGAGTACGGCGCCGCTGCGCGCCATGCTGCCGCCGCGCTGCTTGGCGAGACGCCGACGGCCGCGGGAGGGAAGGTCGTCCTCGGGGAAGACTTCGTCGACCGGCTCTTCGGCATAGCCGACCGGCTCTTCGGCGGCGTAGCCGGTGGGCGCGTACCCCTCGGGGGCGTTGCCACCGGACGCATAGCCGTCGTAGCCGTAATCGTCATAGCCATGGCCGTAGCCAGGCCCAGACCTGTAGGACGCCACGAAGGCGTACTCCTTTCCTTCCTTCTCGCCTACCGGGTTAGCTGACGGGTTCGGAGCAGGAAGGTCTCCTACAGGCCGCCTCCTGGCGGAGGTTGGCCCGATTCACCCCAAGGTGGTGGTTCCCCGGTTCCCTAGGTGTTGCCGTTGCTGCAGTTGTGACGCGTGCGGGATTCGGCGACGGCGCACGGAGCCGCCTCTTGCGGCGGCAGTGACGACCGCGCTGCGTCACCGAACGCTAGCGGACGACGGCGTTCGATTCCAAGTCGTTCCCGTTATTCAGTTGTGCTTTGCTGCGGACGATACGGGCATGTACCTGTGGAAACGGACAAGTTGACGCACCGGCTACGCGGGGTGAGGTCCGGTCGTTAGCTGATCGTGCATCAGTTGTTATGCGGAGGGGCGCTATTCCATTACGGAGAGTGTGCGGGAACGGGAACGGGAGAGGGCGATCTGCGCGCCCCCGCACCCCCCGTCGCGCGCACACGGCGCCCACCGGCGTCAGGCGAGCCGTACCGGGAAGGACTCCAGGTCGTTCTGCGTCAGCACCGGCAGGTTCCGGATCTCCTCCACCGGCACCGCCGCCCGCAGCCCCGGGAAGCGCGCGAAGAGCGCCGGCAGCGCCACCGCCGCCTCCAGCCGCGACAGCGCCGCGCCCGGGCAGATGTGCGGCCCGTGCCCGAACGTCATGTGCCGGATCGGCGTCGGCCGCGCCACGTCGAAGACGTCCGCGTCCGGCCCGTGCTGCCGGGCGTCCCGCCCGATCGCGCGGTACGAGATGACGACGCCCTCGCCCTTCTCGATCACCGTGCCGGCGATCTCGATGTCCTCCGTCGCGAACCGCATCAGCAGGTGGGTCACCGGCGGGTCGTAGCGCAGCGCCTCCTCGATCGCCGTCTCCCACGCCACCTTGCCCGCCCGGACCATGCCGAGCTGCCCGGGGTGCGCCAGCAGCGCGCGCACGGTGGTGAGCAGGAGCGTGATCGTGGTCTCGTGCCCGGCCGCGATCATCGACTTCAGGTTGCCGACGACCTCTTCCTCGGTCAGCGGCTCGCCGCCCTCGTCGGCGAGGATCAGCGCGCTCGTGAGGTCGTCGCCGGGGTCGGCGGTCTTCTGTCGCACCATGTCCGTGAACACGCGGTCCAGCTCCGCCATCACCGCCAGCCGCTCGTCCTGCGGGGTGAGCATGGAGAAGAACGCCTTCCACAGCCGCATCTGCCGCGGTATCTCCGACTCGGCGACGCCCATCAGCGCGCACACCACCCGCATCGGCAGCGGCTGCGCGAAGACCTCCTTGAGGTCGACCACCCCGTCGCCCCCGGCCGCCGCGGCCTCCAGCGCGTCCAGCAGCTCGGCCGTCACCCGCTCGACCACCGGCCGCAGCGCGTCGAGCCGCCGCGGCGTGATGGCCTGCGCCGTCTTGGCGCGCAGCCGCCGGTGCTCGGCGCCGTCGACCGTGAACATCGACCGGCCCGGGTTGACCATCCCGATCAGCGGCCACTCCGACGTGACCTCGCCCGTCTGCCACAGCCGCCAGGCGCCGATGTCCTTGACCAGCCGGGCGTCGGTGAGCAGTTGCCGCGCCTCCGCGTGCCGCGTGACGGTCCACGCGGGCGCGCCCAGCAGCTCGATCCGGGTGAGCGGGGCGGCGGCGCACAGTTGCGCGGTCTCGCCCGCGAGGTCGCGTACGAGGGGGTCGATGGCCAGCGGCTCGGGGAGGCCCCCGCCGGGGCCGGCCGGGGCGGCGCCGGAGCCGGCGGCGCCGGCGGCGTGCGGGCAGTTCACGGGTGACCTCCTGCGGCGCGTACGGGGGTGAAGGTGACCGGCAGCGCGGTCATCCCGCGCAGGAACGCGGACGGCCGCCGCACCAGCGTCCGGGCCGGCACGGACAGGTCCAGGTCGGGCAGCCGGTCGAGGAGCACCTCGATGCCCGTACGGGCGATGATCTCAGCGATCTCCTGGGCCGGGAAGGGGCAGCGGAAGTCGCCGTAGCTGAAGGCGAAGTGGGCGCTGTTGCCCGCCGGCGCCGGTGCGCCCCCGCCGCCGTACCCGCTCGCGTACCCGCCGTCCCCCGCGAGGGCCTGCCGGATCTGCGGGTCGCCGTTGGCGGCGGCGAGGCCGAGGAGCAGCAGGTCGCCGGCGCCGACGGGGCACCCGCCGAGCTGGGTGTCGCGGGCGGCCCAGCGGCCGACGAGGATCTGCGTCGGGGTGTCCTCCCACAGCACCTCGTTCATCGCCTGCCCGACGCTGTGCCGCCCGCCGCCGAGGGCGGCGGCGAAGCGGTCGTCGGTGAGCATGAGCCGGATGGAGTTGCCGATCCAGTCGGCGGTGGGCAGGAAACCGGCGGCGGTGGTGTCCTTGAGGTCGAGCATGACCTCTTCGTCGGTGAAGTGCATGGGGTCGGCCAGCATCCGCGAGGCGACGTCCTGGCCGGGCACGAGCCGCTTGTCGGCGACCAGCCGGGTCATGTGCCCGATGAACGTCTCGTACGCCTTGAGCGCCCCGGGCCCGCCGTCCGCCAGCTCGTTGAGCACCTGCGCCAGCTGCCGCCCCTCGGCGTCGGGGAAGCCGATGAGCCGGGCGAGTACGAGCACGGGCAGCGGCACGGCGTAGTCGCCGACGAGTTCGGCGCTGCCGCGGGAGCAGAACGAGTCGATGAGCCGGTCGGCGAGCTGCTCGCAGTGCCGGCGCAGGTCGAAGGGGTCGACGCTCTCCAGCGCGGCGCCGACCATGACGGCGTGCCGGCGGTGGTCGGCGGCGGACGCGGTGAAGTGGATGGACGGCATGACCTGGCCGACCATCGGCAGCAGCGGCCAGTCGGGCGGGATCTTCTCCCACTGGTTCCACAGCCCGCGGTCCCGCGGGAACAGGTCGGGGTCGGAGGTGACCTGGTGCAGCTCCTGGTAGCCGATGACGAGCCAGGCGGGGATGTCGCCGGGCAGCTCGACGGGGACGACGGGGCCGTGGTCGCGGCGCATCTCGCGGTAGAGGTCGCGCGGGTCGGTGTGGAAGCGGGGGCCGCCGAGGGGTACGGCACCGGCATGCGCCGGGCAGGCCCGCGGGGGGGCGGCGGAAGCGTCGACGGGCGCCGGGTCGTCGGCGGGCCCGGGGGCGTGGGCGGGCCCGGGAGCGCGGGCGGCCCCGGGAGTCTGCGCGGGCTCGGGAGCGTGCGCGGCCTCGGGAGCGTACCCGGGCTTCGGGTCCTCTACGGCCTCGGGAGCGCCGGCGGACTCGGACGGACGAGCCGACTCGGCCGGTGCGGCACCGCGCTCAGCCAGTGCGGCATCCGGTACGCCCGGCCCGCCGGCCGGCTCGGTCGGCGCGGCACCCGGTTCGGGCTCGGCCGGCGCACCGCGCGCGGCGCGCGCGCCCGGCGCCTCCGTCGCGCCGCTCCCCTCACGTGCGGCCTGGTCGTCGGGAGTCGGGGTCATGTCGCGGTCTCCGGTGCGGTGGGGGCGGTGGCGGCGGCGAGGCGCTGCAGGTGCTCGACCAGGGCGATCAGCACGCCCTTGCTGGACTCGCGGGAACGCGCGTCGCAGTCGACCAGCGGGACGTGCGGGTCGAGGTCGAGCGCGTCGCGCACCTCGGCGCGGGTGTAGGGCGGGCCGCCGAAGTCGTTGCGGGCGACGATGAACGGCGTGCCGTGGTGCTCCAGCCGGTCGATGGCGTACCAGGAGTCGGCGAGCCTGCGGTGGTCGACGAGGACGATGGCGCCGAGCGACCCGGAGAACAGCCGGTCCCACAGAAACCAGAACCGCTCCTGGCCCGGCGCCCCGAACAGGTACAGCACGGTGCGCTCGTCGAGGCTGATGCGCCCGAAGTCGAAGGCGACGGTCGTGGCCGTCTTGCCGGGCACGGCGCTGCGGTCGTCGATGCCGCGGCCGGCCAGGGTCATCGTCTCCTCGGTGTTCAGCGGCCGGATGTCGCTGACGGAGCGGACCATGGTGGTCTTGCCGACGCCGAAGCCGCCGACGATGACGATCTTCAGCCCGTTGTCCGTCGTACGGGCCAGCGGGGCACGCTCGGGCGTCGTCGCGCGCGTGTCAGAGGTCGCGGAGTCCAACGAGCACCTTCTCCAGAGTCTCGGGATCGGCGAACCGTACGCCCCCGGGCGTGCGCGCGGGCGCGACCCGCGGATGGCGCGCGGTGATCCGGTCGGCGGCGAGCAGGTCGGACAGCAGGATCTTGGTGATGCCGACGGGCAGGCCGAGGTCGGCGGACAGCTCCACCACGGCGGTCGGGGTCCGGCAGATACGCAGAATGGCCGCGTGCTCGGACTGCATGCCCGGCACCGGCTCGCACGCCGCGACCACCAGCGTGACGAGGTCGAACTCGTCGCTGGCGGGCCGGCTGCGCCCCCCTGTCAGGGTGTACAGCCGGTCCGGATCGTCGTCCCGGCCGGCGCGGCTCATTCCGCCGCAACCCCGTCGGCCGCGGGCGCCGGCCCGCGGGCCGGCGCGCTGAGGTGCTCGCCGAGCTGCTCGACCAGCTCCAGCATGTTGTGCCCGACGAGCCCGGGGTCGGCGGTCTCCGCGGCGATCACGGCGACGTGGCTGCCGGAGCCGGCCTCGGCGATGAAGAGGATGCCGCCGTAGAACTCGGTCATCGACTGCCGTACGCCGCCGCTGCCGTCGCCGAACTCGACGGAGGCACCGTGCGACAGGCTCTGGATGCCGGCCGAGATGGCGGCGAGCTGGTCCGCCCGGTCCTCCGAAAGCTCGGGCGTGTGGCAGAGCTTGAGCCCGTCGCGGGAGAGGACGAGGGCGTGCCTGGCGCCGGGCGTGCGCTCCAGCAACCCCTCCAGCAGCCAGGTCAGCCCGGTGGCCTCGGCGTGGGACTGGGTCATCTGTCGTCCTCCGAAGGTGAAGCGGCGTTGCGTGCGGGGGGTGCGGCGGAGGAGTCGGGGCCGTCGTCGGGCGCTGCTGATTCCTCGGGTGCCGCGGTGTGTGCGCCGGGCTCGTCGCGTACGCCGTCGGTGTCAGCGGCGGCGCGTACGTGCTCTGCATCCGGTACGTCACCGGCGTCCGGTACGTCGCCTGACGGATCGGCGCCGCGCTGGCGGCCGTTGACGGGGGCACCCGCGGCACCCGCGGCACCCGCGGCGCCCGGGCCGCCCGCGCCGTCGCCGCCGCGCTCCTGGCCGGTCACCGCGCGCCGGAAGGCGCCGAACCGGGCGGCGGAGCCGGCGGGTTCGAGCCGCCGGTGCGACCCGGTGTCACCGCCGGCCGCACCGGCGTCGCCGGTGCCGGTGCCGCTGCCGGTGCCAGCGCCCGTACTCGTACTCGTACTCGTACTCGTACTCGTGCCGAAAGCCTCTCCGGAGGCGCCCCCGCCGGAAGCTCCCTCGCCCGCGCCGCCCTCCGGCACCCCGCCCGGGTGCGCCCCCGCCAGGGTGCGCCCGCGCCGCCGGCGCGGCAGCGCGGCCAGCGCGAAGGGGTCGTGACCGCCGTCGCCGGCCCGCTCGTCCGCGTCCTCGCCGTCCGCCACGTCGCGCTGCCGCGGGAGCGGGAGCCGCGTGCTGCCGGTGTCCTCGGTGGGCATGGGCAGCGCCGGCCGCCGCACCGGCTCACTCGGCCGGGCGCGCGAGATCAGCTCCTGCGGGATCATCAGCACCACGCCCGTGCCGCCGATGGCGGAGGGCCGGAACGAGACGGTCAGCCCGTGCTTCTGCGCCAGGTGCCCGACGACGGGCAGGCCGAGCCGGGTGCCGGTGAGCGTGGACAGGTCGGTGGCGGTGCCCGAGACGGCGCGCTCGGCACGCCGCTGCGCGGCCTCGCTCATCATCAGCCCGCTGTCCTCGATGGTGACGACGGCGCCGGCCGGCACCTCCGCGACGTAGACGTGCACTTCGGTGGTGGGCGGCGAGAAGTTGCAGGCGTTGTCGAGGAGTTCGGCGAGCGCGTGCATGACACCCTCGGCGGCGTGGCCGGCGACCGCGACCTCGGAGACGGCCCGCAGCCGCACCCGCTGGTAGCCGGCGATCCGGCCCATGGCGCCGCGCAGGATGGACTCCATCGCGATCGGCTTTGCCCAGCGGCGCCCCGAACGCGCGCCGCTCAGCACCGCGATGCTGTCGGCGACGCGGCCGGCCTGCGCGGTGCGGTGGTCGAGGTGGAGGAGGTCGCCGAGGACGTCGGCGTCGCCGTGCCGGTGCTCCATCTCGCGCAGGTCGGCGAGCATGCTCGTGGTGATCGCCTGCATCCGGCCGGCGGCGTTGGCGCAGGAGGCCATGGCGGCGGCGCGGCGGTTCTCGCTGCGCCGCGCCTCTTCGGCGACCTGCTGCAGGGCGCGCCGGTACGCCTGGTTGTCCAACTGCGGGGCGGCGGCGAGCGCTTCGTCCACGGGGGCGCCGGCGGCGATCTTGGTCAACACCTCGGGTATGACGCGGTCGGCGAAGACGGCGGCGGCACCGGCCGCCGCGGCGGCGCGCTCGTCGGCGCGGGCGGCCTTCGCGCGGTAGCCGGCCGCGGCGGCGACGGCTATGCACAGCAGGACGGCGGCGGCGCCACCGCCGTAGACGATCTGCCGGGTGTGGTCGTCGGGTCCCGCCACCGCCGCCGCGAGCACCGCGACCGCGGTCGCGGGTGCGGTGACGAAGAGGGCCGACAGGGGGGCGGGCAGTCGGGAACGCGAGGCCCGGGGCAGGGCTGCGTCCTGGTGCGCGGTCATCGACGGGCTCCTCCGGGCAGGTGGCCTGCTCCCAGGTGGGGTGTGTGCGCCGGGTTGAGCAATCTGCACACGGGTGCTCAAGCCGCCGACACTATAGGGAGTTTCCTCACCACACCAGCACACCCAGAAGACCGTTTGCAGCACACCTGTGACAAGAGATGACCGCCCTGGTCAGGGCGGCATCGGGAGGTCTTCCCGAGAGTTCCGCGGCCGTGCGCGCACTGGGTCGCGGTCAAGCGGCGCCCCGCTGTGCTGCTCGCCGTCGACCTCTTCACGCCGCACGTGCAGCCGCCGCCGTACGACATGGAACAGGCCGTTGTGCTGACGCTGTTCGGCAACGGCGCGGCGGCGGTGGTGCTGCTGCCGGACGAGCCGGGAGTCCCCGGTGCTCCCGGCGTCCCCGGGGTCGACGTCGTCGACGCCGAGCAGCTCACCGCGCCGGCGCACGCGGACGACCTCCAGGTCCACCTGGGCGACAGCGGGCTGCGCATCCGGCTCAAGCCGTCCATGCCGGACGTCGTCGCCTCGTCCGTCGAGATCCCCGCGCGGACCCTGCTCGCCCGGCACGGGGTGCCCTGGGCCGACGTGGCGTGGTGGGCCGTACACCCGGGCGGGCGGCGCATTCTCGACCGCGTGGACGAAGCCCTGGGGCTGCCGGGGCAGTCGATGGCCGCTGCGCGGGAAGTGATGAGGGAGTACGGCAACACCGCGGCCCCGGCGGTGCTGGGTGAGCTGCGGCGGCTGCAGGCGGCACGGCCGCTGGCGGCGGGGCAGCACGGGGTGGTGCTGGCGTGCGGGCCGGGGGCGACGGTCCGGGCGCTGCTGCTGCGCGGTGCGCGGTAAGGGCGCGCGGAGCACGTAGCGCGTAGCGCACGTAGACGAACGCTGAGAGCAGACAGAAGGAGAAGGAGAAGCTAATGCTGGAAGTCATCGGCGCGGGAGTCGGCCGCACCGGAACGCTGTCGCTCAAGACGGCGCTGGAACGGCTCGGCTTCGGCCCGTGCCACCACATGCTGGGCCTCTTCGAGGACCCCGAGCAGATCCCGATGTGGCGGGCGGCGGCCCGCGGTGAGCGCATGGACTGGACACAGGTGTACGCGAAGTACCGCTCGACGGTGGACTGGCCGGGCGCCCGGTTCTGGCGGGAGATCGCCGGGGCGTTCCCCGAGGCGAAGGTCGTGCTGACGGTGCGCGATCCGGAGAGCTGGTACGAGAGCGCGGCGGGCAGCATCTACGCCGCCGGGCTGGCACCGACCCCGGCGGACGCCGACGAGGTGTACCTGGGGTTGCGCGACATGGCGGTGGAGGTCATCTGGGACGGCCTCTTCGACGGCCGGTTCACCGACAAGGAGCACGCGATGAAGGTCGTCGCCGAGCACGACGCGGCGGTGCGGCAGGGGATCGACCCGGACCGGCTGCTGGTCTTCCAGGTGAGCCAGGGCTGGGAGCCGCTGTGCGAGTTCCTCGGCGTCCCGGTGCCGGACGAGCCGTTCCCGCGGCGTAACGAGCGGAGCCGGTTCATGGACGAGGTGAGGGAACGGAGCGCGGCGGGCGGCAACGCCGGGTAAGCAGGGCGCGAGGGCGCCGGGGCGCGGTGCGGTGATACTCCTCCGGTCATCGACACCGGCCCGCGCGCACGGCCCGTACGAGAGGGCCGGAGGGACCGCCTCCGGCCCTCTCCGCCACCCGGCCCACCGTCGACGCGCACCTGGCCAGGTGCCTCGGCACCCACGGCACTCAGCGGCACCTGCGCTCCTCAACACGGCGGCCGGGGGCCCGGGGCCCCCGCGGCCGCGTATCCGCGCTAGCGCAACGCCCGGATCACCATCAGCGCGATGTCGTCGTGCCGCGTGCTCAGCCGCTCCGCCCGCCCCACCAGCACGTCCGCCAGGTCGTCCAGCGGCCCGTCCCCCGCCTCCGCCAGCTTCTCCGCGAGCCGCGCCGTCGCGCCGCCGACGTCCTCGCCCGGCGTCTCGACGAGCCCGTCGGTGTACAGCGCCAGCATGGCGCCGGGCCGCAGCGGCACTTCGGTGGTGCGGTACGCGGCGGCGGGGTCGATGCCCAGCAGCAGGCCCGGGGGCAGCGGGAGCGCTTCCGTGCGCCCGTCGGGGTGGCGCAGCAGCGGCGGCGGGTGGCCGGCGGTGGCGAGGAGGGCGCGGTGCCGTCGCAGGTCGAGGTGGGCGTAGAGGCAGCTGGTGAAGAGGCCGGGGTCGAGGTCGGTGAGCAGCCGGTTGGTGCGGGTGAGCACGTCGCCGGGCGGGGTGCCGACGGCGGCGTGCGCGTGGACGGCGGTACGGACCTGGCCCATGAGCGCGGCGGCGCTGACGTTGTGCCCCTGTACGTCGCCGATCGCCGCAGCCGCGGTGGTCCCGTCGTAGCGGATGAGGTCGTAGAAGTCGCCGCCGATGTCCATGCCGCGGCCGGCGGGCAGGTAGCGGGCGGCGACCTCCAGGCCGTCGACGGACGGCAGGCTGCGCGGCAGCAGCCCGGCCTGCAGGCTGCGGGCCAGCTCCAGCTTCGTGTCGTACAGCCGCGCCCGGTCGAGCGCCTGCGCGATGAGCCCGGCCAGCGAGGTCAGCAGGGCGCGCTCGGTGGGCGGGAAGGGGTGCGGGCGCCGGTACAACAGGACGAGGGTGCCGACCGTCCGGCCGGAGGCGATCAGCGGCAGAAAGGCGAAGGCGGCCATATCGTCATGGCAGGGCATGGCGGGGTAGGCGTGGCGCAGCTCGGCGACGGTACCGAAGAAGCTGGGCTGACCGGCGGCCAGGACGCGCGCGGCGGGGTCGTCGGCGGCCAGGTCCAGGTTCTCGGCGCCGTCGCGGTACGCGGCGGTGTGGCCGCGGTGGCCGACGGTCCGCAGCCGGCCCTCCTCCGCGGCCATCAGCAGCATCGCCTGCGGGCCGAACGCGGGCACGACGAGGTCGGTCACCAGCCGGACGACCTCCCGGAGGCCGGCCGTCTCGGTCAGCGCCGCCGCCACGTCCATCAGGTGGAAAAGCGCGGTCGCGCCGACGGAGTCGGCGTCGGGCGTCGTCGGCCGGCCGGGAACGGCCTCGGTGGTCGGACCGGTGGGGACGGGGGTGATGTGCACGCTGATCCCGCTGACATCGGGGTACAGCGCGAAGTGCAGCCGCCGGTTCGGCGGCCGTACGGCGGTGAAGGACGTGGGCCGCCGCGAGAACACCGCCGCCCGGTAGCGCTCCTCGCACACCGGGTCGCGCAGCCACTCGGCCGTCTCCCACGGCCGGGCGCCGAGCAGCTGCTCGGCGTCGACGCCGAGCAGCTCGGCCCCTGCCTCGTTGCAGAACGTGATCCGCCCCTCCAGATCCAGCGCACAGCAGCCCACCGGCAGCCGCGCCACGAACTCCAGCGCCGCCAGCGCCTCCGCGCGGTGCGGGGTCCGCGGGGGTACGGGGCTCAGCACCCGCGGCTTGTCCGCCGCCCGCACCGGCTCACCGCGCTCGGCGGCCCGCCGCAGCCACAGGGCGCAGCGGCGGCCGAACGTGCTGAGCGCGGCGTGCTCGGCGGGGCTCAGCCGCGCCGGGCGCCAGATCGGCCACAGCAGGACGAATCCCCCCCACACCGTGTTGTCGGAGGCGATGGGGCGGGCGGCGAGCGCGAAATCGTACGGCAGGACGTACCCGACGCGCGGGTAGCGCCGGGCCATCTCCTCCCGGCCGACGAGCCACACCGGCTGCCGCTCGCGTACGGCGTCCGCGACCGGGATCGAGGCGTCGAGGGGGATGCGCGCCCACGGCGCGACGAGCGTCCACGACGCCCCGGAGACCAGCGCGAGCCGCAGCACCCGCTCCTCCTTCGGCAGCAGGTAGACGACCCCCAGGGAGGCACCGGTGGAGCGCATGAGCCGCCCGAAGGCGGCCTCCAGCCATCCGAGATCGCCCGAGTCGTGGGAGTCGGCGTGCTGCCGCGGGTCGCCGGCGGCGCGCGAGCGGTGGCCCATATAGGGATAATACGCCCGAATGGGGTGGGTGGCGGCCGCGGCGGATTCCGTTTTGATCTGTTGGACACCCTGGTGGACACCCCTGGATGGGCGCTACTCTCCGTGTCGGGTTGGCTACACATCAGCCCCCGCAGCAAGTCGCACCTTGCACAGCCCCATGAGCCCCACGGGAGATCGCCACATGCCACCAAGACGACCCATCTCCGGACGCAGCCAGCAAGCACGACAGCGCTACGCGGAGGAACTGCGGTTACTGCGCACACAGAAAGGTGAGAGCCTGCGGCAGCTCGGCGACGCGCTGGGCTGGGATCCGTCGTTGTTCCACAAGCTGGAGACGGGGAGCACGATCGGCAGCCCGGAGGTCGCCGAGGCGCTCGACACGCACTACGGAACGACGCCGCTGGTGCTGGCGCTGTGGGAGGTGGCGGCGGGGGATCCGACGCAGTTCCGGGAGCAGTACCGGCGGTACATGCAGTTGGAGAAGGAAGCGAGGAGTCTGTGGCATTACGGGGCGGGCATCATCCCCGGCCTGCTCCAGACCGAGGGCTACGCACGTGAGTTGCTGGCGGCGGACGGCATCGAGGGCAAGGAGCTGGACCAGCAGGTGGAAGCCCGCATGAGCCGTCGCGCACTGCTCGAAGGCCCGTGTGCGCCCCGCTTCCGCAGCATCATCTCGGAAACGGTGCTGCGCACCCGGACGCGCGATCGGCAGGCGTGGCGAGCCCAGTTGGAGCATCTGGTAGAGATGGCCGAGCGGCCGAAGGTGACGCTCCAGGTGCTGCTGCCCAGCGCTGGCCTGCATGCACTGGTCAGTTCGGTGATGTTCCTGAGCCTGCCGGAAGGGCGTACCGTGGCCTACATGGAGAACGCCCTCCGCGGCGAACTCGTCCAGGATTCCCACTCGATCGCGCATCTTCAGGGCCTATACGATGCCGCCCGCGACATGGCGCTCACCCCGGCCGAATCGCACAAGCTCATCGTGCAAACGTTGGAGGACGTACCGTGCGACGCATCGACCTGAGTACCGCAAGCTGGCGCAAGTCCAGCTACAGCAACGCCAACGGCGGCCAGTGCATCGAGGTCTCCGACGACTTCCTGCGCTCCGCCTCCTGGCGCAAGTCCAGTTACAGCAACGCCAACGGCGGCGAATGCATCGAGGTCTCCGACGACCACCCCGCCGTCATCCCCGTCCGTGACAGCAAGGACCCCCACGGCCCCGTCCTCGTCTTCGAGGCCGCCGCCTGGGCCGCCTTCGTCACCGCCGTCAAGACCGGCGGACTCTCCGCCTGACCCGGCCACGGCTCCGACGCCCGCCCGCCCCGGCTGCTACGGCAACGGGTGAGGGCGGCGTCGGGCGTACACCGTGACCGGGTTCCCCGCGAACGTGTCCTCGCGCAGCGGCGCGAACCCCAGCCGTTCCGCCACCCGCACCGAGGCGGTGTTCCCGTGGCGGATCAGGGAGATGAAGTACGCCTCGTCCAGGACCCGGAAGCCCCAGTCCAGACAGGCGCGGGCCGCTTCGGTCGCGTAGCCGTGGCCCCAGGCCCCGGCCTTCAGGGTCCAGCCGAGTTCCACCTCGTCCAGGTCGGCCCAGTAGTTCAGCCCGACGCGGCCGATGAACTCGCCCGTGGTCTTCAACTCGACGGCACACAGCCCGTGGCCGCGTTCCGCCCACTGCCGTTCGATCGCGGCCAGCCGTTCCCGCGCCTGCTCGGGCGAGTACGCGCCGACGAACCGGTTCACCCGCGCGTCGGCATGGAGCGCGACGAACGCGTCGACGTCCGCGACCCGCAGCGGGCGCAGCAGGAGCCGTTCGGTCTCGATCACCCTGCCCAGCCTAACCGCGGCCCGCAGCGCGGCCTCAGGCAACGGTGGCCGTCACGGTCAGGGCCGTGTACCGCATCGTGAACGTGCCGCCCAGGCCGTCGACCGCCGCGGCGGTGGCGTCGAGCAGGGCGGCCTGCCGGGCGGGCGGGATACGGGCCATGCCGCCGCCGGTGGGGAGTTGGTCCAGCCACTCGTCGCGGGTGTACGTGCGCTCCCACCCGTAGCGCCACTCCTCCGGTTCATCGAAGGCGCCCGCGCGGCGGATGCCGTCGGCCGTCTTGTCGACGATCGCCGAGTAGCCGTCGAGGGCGGTGCGGCTCCAGGGGTTGAGGGGCGCGCCGGGCAGGGCGTCGCGGTACGCGGCGGCGAGGGCTTCGGCGACGTCGGGGGCGGGCCGGGAGACGTTCCAGAACACGGCGAGCCTGCCGGTGGGGCGTAGCACCCCGGCCGCCTTCGCGGCGCCCGCGACGGGGTCGATCCAGTGCCAGGTCTGGCCGGCGACGACGGCGTCGAAGCGGCGGCCGGCCGGGTCCCAGTCCTCGAACGGGGCGACCTCGACGTCGAGGCCGTCGCGGCGGGCGTAGGCGGCCATGCGCGCGTCGACGTCCAGGCCGAGGACGCGGCAGCCGGCGGCGCGGAGCTGGCGGGCGACGATGCCGGTGCCGGTGCCGACGTCGAGGACGGCGCCCGCGACCTCCGCGATACGGGCGATCAGCTCGTCCGGGTAGCGGGGACGCGTCCGGTCGTAGCGGTCCGGGTCCGAGCCGAAGGACTCCGCCATGTCCCGGGCGCGGTGCGGCTCGGGCGCGGACGCGGCGTCGGCGGGGTCACGGTCCGGTTCGTCCTCCGACGATAGAGTGGGCATGCGCCCACTCTAGTGGGCACTCGCCCACTAGAGCCACCCGCACCGCGGAGGTCTCCCGCCCCATGCCCACCGGCACCGCCATCCGCGACCCCCGCCGGCAGCTCTTCGCCGCCGCCGAGCGCGTCCTCCTCCGCGCCGGACCCAACGCGCTGACCAGCCGCGCCGTCACCGACGAGGCCGGCTGCGCCAAGGGCGTCCTGCACCGGCACTTCGCCGACTTCGACGACTTCCTCGCCGCGCTGGTCCTCGACCGCATCGCCCGCCTCGACGACCAGGCCAGCGCCCTCCGCGCCGCCGCCGACGCCGGCCGCGGCACCGTCGTCGGCAACCTCACCGACGCGCTGACCGCGCTCTTCGAGTCCGTCGCCGTCGCCGTCGTCGGCCTCGTCGTCTCCCGCGACGCCCTACGCGCCCGCCTCCGCCGCACCCGCCCCACCGGGGTGCCGCTGCTCACCGACGCCGCGGACGTGCTCGCCGCGTACCTCACCGCCGAACGCGACCGCGGCCGCCTCACCCCCGACGCCGACGTCGCCGCCCTCGCCCCCACCCTCGTCGGCGCCGCGCACCTCCTCTTCGCCGACAGCACGTCGGCCCCGCCGGCACCGGAGGAGGTACGGAAGGTCGTCACGACGGTCGTCGCCCCCGCCCTCGGCCCCGCCGCCGACCCCGTCCTACGCCCGGACGACCTCCCGGAGTAGAGTGGCGCCCGCCGTGTTCGTCGTACGGGTTCGCCGTACGGGAGAGACGAGAGCGGGAGGTGAGTTGATGACCGCGCTCAAGGCCACCGTGCGCAGCGCCCGGGTCTTCCTCACGTCCCGGGCCGTGGCCTGACCCTCCCCTGTC
This sequence comes from Streptomyces sp. CNX435, assembly GCF_059570575.1. Classification (NCBI taxonomy): domain Bacteria; kingdom Bacillati; phylum Actinomycetota; class Actinomycetes; order Kitasatosporales; family Streptomycetaceae; genus Streptomyces; species Streptomyces sp. CNX435. Next base: position 21,382 of record NZ_JCANTA010000010.1, read on the forward strand.
TTCGCCCACGCCGGGAGCGTGAGCCCGCGGGGCGCCCACACGAACACGACGATCGAAACGGATCTTCATCCCTCATGGGCAACACCTGGATCACACGCGCCGAGACGCGTGCCGACATCCCCGTCATCCGCGAGATCACCCTCGCCGCCTTCGGCAGGGCCCGCGAGGCCGACCTCGTCGAAGAGCTGCGCGCGGACACGAGCGCGTGGCTCGACGGCCTGTCCCTCGTCGTCACGGAGGACGACGACGCCGACCGCCGCCGGGTCGTCGGGCACATCCTGCTCACCCGCGGCCACATCGGCGACACCCCGGCGCTGTGCCTGGGCCCCGTCTCCGTACGGCCGGAGCGGCAGCGCGACGGGGTGGGTTCCGCGGCCGTACGGGCGGCGCTCACGGCCGCCGCGGCGCGGGGCGAGCGCTACGTCGTCCTGGTCGGACACCCGGCGTACTACCCGCGGTTCGGCTTCACGCGGGCGTCCGCGTACGGCATCCGCGTCAGCGTCGACGTTCCGGACGACGCGCTGATGGCCCTCGCGCTCGACGAGGCCGCTCACCCGCTGCCCGGCGGCATGATCCGCTGGCCGGCGGCGTTCGGGATCTGACCCGTCCCCGGACGGTCCCGACGGTACGGGGCACGCGCCGCCCGGCGCGTGCCCCGTACCACCCTCAGGACGGCTTGCGCGCCTCGACGAGCGTGCGCGAGCTGTACGCGACGAACGGGCCCTCCGACCGGATCCGTTCGTGCATCTCCCGCAGCCGCGGCCGGTACGCCGCCACCGTGAAGCCCGGCACCATCCAGACCACCTTCCGCAGGAAGTACGCGACCGCCCCCACGTCGTGGAACTCCATCCGCAGCCGCTCGGTCCGCAGGTCCACGACCGCCAGCCCGGCCGCCTCCGCCGCCGCGCGCTCCCGCTCGGGATCGCGGCCGTTGCGCGCCTCCTCGGGCCGCGGCCCGAGGAAGAACTCGACGACCTCGAAGACGCTCGCCGGCCCGACGTGCTGCGCGAAGTACGTGCCGCCGGGCCGCAGGACGCGGACGATCTCGTCGAAGTACGGCTTCACCGGGTGCCGGCTCACCACGAGGTCGAACGCGCCGTCGGCAAACGGCAGCGGCGGCTCCTCCGGCGCGGCGACGACGACGGTGCCGAGGGGGTGCAACAGGGCCGTGGCCTTGGCGACGTTCGGCGGCCACGCCTCGGTGGCGACGGACAGCGCCGGCCGCACGGGCACCCCGGCGAGCACCTCGCCGCCGCCGGTCTGGATGTCCAGCGACGCCTCGGCGCGGGCCATCCGCGCGCCCATGGCCCGCTGGTACCCCCAGGAGGGCCGCGCCTCGGTGGCGCGGCCGTCGAACCAGGAGAAGTCCCAGCCGTCGACGGGGGCGGCGGCGGCTTCGTCGAGGAGGCGGTCGAGGTCGGGGGCGGGGTCGGCGGTGGCCATGAAGGCGATCCTCGCAAAGGGGAGAGGGCGGAGGCGACCGGATAAGGCCGCGCCGCCCCCCTGACGCCGGGCGGCGCGCGCACCGCGTTCGCCCCTGGTTTTCCACGGTTTGCCTCGGATACGCCGCACGCGGCGCACTCCGGCGTGACAAATTGTCGTTACGCCGAAGTCGCCCGGTCGCGGCGGCGGCGCGGAACGATGGGCCCTGAGGCCGACGGCGCCTCGCGGCAGATCCGTAGATCCGGTCAAAGCAGGAGGCTCGCCGTGCACACCAACGAAATGGGAGTTTTCGGAGTCTCCCCCGCGGAGGAGCAACTGTACCGGCACTTCCTCCGGCACCCGGATTCACCTTCCGAGGGCGTCCACGTGAAGCTCGGCATAGCCCCACATGAAATGGAGCAGGCCATGACCCGCCTGGTCCGGCTGCGGCTGCTCAGACCGGGGGATCGGCCTGGGTGGTTCCTCCCCGTCGATCCGGAGCAGGTGGTGGCGCGGCTGACCGAGCTGCGGCTGCGCGAGATGTACCAGGAGATCCAGCGGGTCACCCAGAGCCGGCATGTGCTGGCGACGCTGCGCGCGGAGGGCATGGCGGCCACGGCGGCCTCGGTGGAGGGCGGTACGGGAAGCGCGTACGTCGGGGAGCACGGGGTGGAGGAGATCGACGACCGGGCGGAGCTGAGCAACCGGATGGAGGAACTGGTCTTCTTCGCCCGGGAGGAGATCGCCTCCGTCGAGCCCGGCGTCCATCTGTTGTCCGAGGCGGTGCTCAAGCGGCGCACGGTGGAGTGGCGGGCGCTGAAGCGCGGGGTGCGGCGGCGGCTGGTGCTGCCCGCGGACATGTTGCGGCACTCCCGGGTCGCCGGGCACGTGCGGGAGTTGCTGGCCCGCGGCGGGGAGGTCCGGGTGGTGGAGGAGATCACGGACCAGCTCGTGGTGTACGACGGGCGGGTGGCCCTCATGCCCAAGGACCCGAAGAACAGCGACGGCGGCGCGCTGTTGGTACGGGGGCGGGGGCTGGTCAGCACGCTGTCCGGGCTCTTCGAGAAGGTGTGGGAGCAGGCCGAGGACGTCTCCGTCGAGCTGCGCGAGCCCGGCGAGGAGCAGGAGGCGGAGCTGTCGGAGGCGGAGCTGCGGGTGCTGCGGATGATGTGCGAGGTGGGCAAGGACGAGACCGGCGCCCGGGACCTGGGGGTCTCGGTGCGTACGTACCGACGGCACATCGCCGACGTGCTGCGCCGGCTCGGCGCCTCCACCCGCGCCCAGGCCGCGCTGCTCGCCCGCGAACGCGGGTGGGTCTGAACCCGTTCCGCACCCGTTCCGCCGTACGCGGGCGGGGTCGGGCCCCGTGCGGCCGAACGCGGGCGGCTCCGCGCCGCGTTCAGCACTCCATCGACCAGCCCACGCACGCCCGGTGCGTCAGGACGTCCCCCATCGCCCGCTCCGCCACGACCGCCGTCCCGTCCTCCGGCACCGCCAGCGTGAGCCGGATCCGCTCCGACTCCACCCGCAGCTCGTGCGGCAGGTGGGCCCGCAGCAGCCACAGCAGCCGGACGGCCGTCGTCTCCGCGGGCGGGGCGTCGTAGTCCTGCCGTACGAAGGCCACTTCGAGTGTCCGGCCCCCGCTCATCGGCGCCCCTCGCGGGAGCCGGCGCCGGCGCGGGAGCCCGGGTCCGCCCCCGGCCCCGCCCCCGCTCTGAGCGCCCGCCGCGCCGCCGCCGCCAGCGCCTCGATGCCCGTCGGCAGCGTCGTACGCAGGTCCGGCGCGAACCGCGGCGAGTGGTTCCCCGGCACCGGGCGCCCCGTGCGGGCCGCTTCGCGGCGGGCCGACGCGGAGACCGTACCCAGCATCCAGTAGCCGAGCCGGACGCCGGGGGCCCCGTGCACCTCCGCGCCGGCGGGGCCGTACCAGGCGAAGTCCTCCGCCGCGGTGGCCTGTTGCCAGCGCAGCACCCGCGCCGGGGACAGCGCCGCGACGTGTGCCGCCCGTAATCCCGCGGTCAGCGCCGCGTCCGGCAGCAGCGCCCGCGAGCGGGCCCGCACCGTCACCTCCGGGGGCCGCGGCGCGCCCGCCGCCGCCGCCTCGCCGGCCAGCACCCGGCGTACGCCCGCGAGCAGCCGGTCCAGGGTGCCCTCGTCGAACGCCCGCAGGCTGATGCCCAGTTCGGCGCGGTCGGGGATGACGTTCGCCTCCGTGCCGGCCGCGAGCCGGCCGACGGTCAGCACGGCCTGCTCCGCGGGCGCCCGTTCGCGGGCGACGAGGGCCTGCAGCCGCAGCACGGCCGCCGCCGCCGACACCACCGGGTCCACCGTCAGGTGCGGCGCCCCGGCGTGGCCGCCGGTGCCGTGCAGCACCGCGTCCACGGCCACCGTGCCGGCCAGCAGCGGGCCGCCGTCGGCGTGGGCGACGGTGCCGGCGGGCAGCGGCGCGGTGTGCTGGGCGAGGACGGCGTCGGGCGGGCCGGTGAGGTCGTAGAGCCCGGCGCGCAGCATCGCCAGCGCGCCGTCGAGCGTCTCCTCGGCCGGCTGCCCGACGATCGCCACCGTGCCCCGCCAGCCCCCGGTGCCCCCGTCGTCGCGGGAGTCGCCGGCGTCGCGGGCGTCGCGCGCGAGCAGCCGGGCGGCGCCGGCGAGCGCGGCGAGGTGCACGTCGTGGCCGCAGGCGTGGGCGACGCCGGGGACGGTGCTGGCGTAGCGCAGGCCGCTGTCCTCCGTCACCGGCAGCGCGTCGAGTTCGGCGCGCAGCAGCACGGTCGGGCCCTCGCCGCGGCGCAGCAGGCCGACGACGCCGTGGCCGCCGAGGCCGCGGGTGACGGCGTAGCCGTCCGCGGCGAGCCGGTCGGCCAGCGCGCCGGCGGTGCGCTCCTCGGCGCCGGCGGGCTCGGGGTGGAGGTGGACGTCGAGACAGAACTCCACGGCGGACCGGAGGACATCCGCGGGTACGGACATGCGCGCCTCGCTCCTCTGCTGGGGCCCCCGAGCACCCCCAGCCTGCCCGACGCGATGATCAACGCGGCTTCAGCCCTCTGTCGCCGGGTGTCAGCGAGGTGACAGCGAATCGCCGCCGGGGGTGGCAGCGCCCCTCGATTCAATGTTCGGGTCAAGCATCGGATCCGCCGGTCGCACGGTCGGCGGGCCCGCCCTCGATACGGAAGAAGGAGTTCCCATGGCTGACAAGGCGCTCTCCACCCTTGCCGACGAGATCCTGGAGCTGGAGTCGGAGACCTTCGAGATCTCGGACTACTCGGACCAGGCCGAGGTCGTCCTCGCCGGTTCGACCTCCTGCTCCTCCACCTCGACCTGCTCCAGCACCACGAGCACCACCTCGTGCAGCGCCTGACGTTCCGTCGGTAGCGCCGCGCCCAAGGCAGCCCTCCCGGGACGGATCGGTCCTCCCGCGAGGGCTGCGGCGCGTCCCCACGACCGTGCGCTTCGGGAACAGGTCGCTACGGGAACGGGTGGGGCACGACGCGGAGGCCGCCGGTGTCCGCGGCCGGGGTTGCCAGCAGCCGGGGCATGTTCAGGGCCCGCTGCCGGTGCCAGCCGAAGTCCAGCGGCAGCAGCCCCGGCGCCAGCGTCGCGACCGTCCGCAGGCCCACCGCCCGCTGCTCCGGCGTCGTCTGGTCGACGGCCATCGCGTCGTACCCCTGCACCGCCAACGCGTCGACGAGCAGCCGCAGGTCGTCCCGGAGGTCCAGGGTCGCCGGCCGCACCTCGGCCCAGTCGGCGTACACCTCGGCCAGCGGCAGCGCCCGGTCGTCCGTCAGGAAGTCCCCCGCGTGCCCGGCCATCCGCGGCAGCCCGTAGAGCTGCGCGTGGTCCTTCAGCTGCCGTACGCGCCCGAAGTCCTCGGCCATCGCCTCCAGTTCGGCACGCCGCTCGGTCACCTGGTACGGCAGGTGCGGGATGTACGTCAGCACCTCGCTGAGCGCGCCGGCCAGCGCACCCGCCGGGTCCAGGCCGGCCGCGGCGCCGAAGGACAGCAGCCCGGGGCCGCCGTCCTCCCGTACGGCGACCGCGGTGATCACCGGGATGCCCAGGTCGCTGCGGGTGTCGAAGGCCCGTACCGCGTAGCCGAGGAGCGCCGCCCGGTCCAGCATGCCGCGCACCCGCGGGTCGCCCGTCGAGCGCGGGTCGACGCGGGTGAGCGGGCCGCGGCCGTACCAGGCGAGGAGGAAGGCGTCCCGCTCGATCAGCTCCAGCAGCCCGTACAGCACGGCCTCCGCGAGCGTGCCGCCGGTGGCGCAGCCGTTGGAGCACTCGAAGACGAAGTTGTCGTCGGGCAGCCCGGCGCTGTAGTGCACCAGCCGCGCCGGGACGAGCACGGGGTGGTCGTCGCGCAGGCAGTGGCCCCAGATCCAGGGGATGGGACGGTCCGGGTCGAAGGGGGCGACCATCGGGTCGTCGCGGTACGTCTCCGGGGCGTAGAGCCCGGTGCGCCGGGGGTCGACGACGGTGTTCTCGCCCCACTCGGCGGCCAGTTCGCCGAGGGAGGCGGTCACGGGGCGCAGGCCGCGGCGGGCGTGGGTGCCGGCGTAGCGCTCCAGGCCCTCCAGGTACGCGAGGGTGCGGCTGGTGGCGTACGCGTCGGACTGGCCGGAGAACGTGACGTCGTTGAGGCCGGCGTAGCCGCGGACGAAGGCGCTGCCGGAGATCGGCGCGGTGGTGGTGGAGGCGGGGTTGAGGTGGGTGGTCGAGCCGAGGGCGCCGCAGACGGGGTTGGCGAGGGCCGCCTCGGGGAGGTCGAGGGCCGCGAGCGGGGTGACGCGGTAGACGTCGGTGGCGGGCTTCGGGGTGGGGGTGAGGTACATCCGGCCGTGCTCGGGCGCGTCGTCCGCGGGCGTCACGCAGGCCGGGCAGAGCGGCTCGGGGAGGAGCGGGAACGTCGCCAGCGCCAGGGTGCCGAGGTCGACGCGGGTGACGCGGGCCAGCCCGTCGGGCGAGCGCCGGCCGGCGACCGCGCGGCACACGGCCCACACGGCGTCGGCGGCGTGGTCGGTGAGCACCGGCCACGCCGCGCCGCCGGCGGGCGCGAACCCGCCCTCCAGCGCCTCCCGTTCGGAGCGGGTACGGAGCCGCTGCCAGCGCATCGCCAGGCACCGGCCGCAGGCGGGCCGCGGTGCGGGCGGTCCGCCTGCCGCCGGTTCCCGGTCGGCGCCCCAGGGGCCGACGAGCACCGCGCGGGAGCTGAGGTGCACGGTGGCGCCGGGGCGCTCGTCCGGCCACGGGTCGCGGCCGGGGTGCAGGGTGTCGGCCGCGCCGAGGGGCACGACGACGGGGGGTGCGGGGAGGTTTGGATCGGGGGAGGCGTAGAAGTCGCCGGAGCCCGCGGAGCCGCGCGGCCCCTCGGAGCCGCCGAGTCCGCCGGGCCCCCCGGAGCCCTCAGGACCGCCGGGGCGCAGAGGTTCGCCGGAGCCCCCAGGGCTTCCGGAGCCGCCGGGGCGCAGGGGGCCGCCGGGGCGCAGGGGGCCGCTGCCGTCGCCGGTCGCCCGGCGGGCGCGTAGCGCCTCCGCCAGCCAGGCGCGGGCGGCCTCGAACGGCGCCGGCGCCGGCGCCTCGTCCCGTAGCACGGGGGTCGTCTCTTCCGTCGTCGCCGTCACGTCCGGTCGCTCCAGCGGAAGACACGGAACGCCACGGCCCCGAACACCACCGCGAACGCCGCCAGCCCGCCGCACGCCACCGCGATGTCCGCGCCGCCGCCCGCGTCGGTGAGCGCCGCCGACACCCCGTCGTTGAGGTGCCGCAGCGGCAGCACCCAGCTCATCGTCTGCATCCACGACGGCATGGCGTCCAGCGGGTAGAACGAGCCGGACAGGAACGCCATCGGCACCATCATGAAGTTGGCGACGGCCGCCACCGCCTCCGGCGTACGGGCGTAGGAGCCGACGATCGCGCCCAGCGCCAGGAACGCCGTGATGCCCAGCACCAGCACCGGCACCGCCAGCGGCCAGCCCGCCGCCAGTTCGAGCCCCAGCACCGGCAGCAGCGCCACCGCCACGAACAGCACCGCCTGCACCAGGCCGATGCCCACGGCCAGCACGTAGCGCGAGCCCAGCACGGCGGACAGCGGCGCCGGCGTCATGCGGATCACCCGCAGGATGTCGTCGCGGCGCCACTGCATCAGCACGAAGCCGACGCCGAAGACCGCCGCGTTGCCGACGCCCCAGGACAGCACCCCGGGGGCGATGTACGCGATGTAGGGCCGGCCGCTCTCCTCCACGTCCTGGCCGTGGAAGATCAGCCCGAAGACGACGAGGAAGAGCAGCGGGAAGGCGAAGGTGAAGAAGAGCGTGGTCTTGTCCCGGGTGTACGCCCGGTAGCCGGCCTCCGCCAGCGCGGAATAGGCACTCATCGGGACTCCTCCATGGCGGCGGTCAACTGTCAGTCCTGGCCCGTGAGCTGGAGGTAGACGTCCTCCAGGCTGGCCGTGCGGGTACGCACCCCGTGCAGCCCGGCGGCCTTCTCCACGGCGGCCAGCACCGGCCCGGCGTCCTCGGTGCGCAGCACCAGGGCGTCGGACTCGCGGGTGACCTCGGTGACGCCGGGCAGCACCCGGGCGTCCTCCTCGCTCAGCCGCTCCGCGGGCACCAGCAGCCACACCGCCGAGCCACCGCGCGCGACCAGCCTGCCCGGGGTGTCCAGGGCGGTGACCCGGCCGCGGTTGACGATCGCGACGCGGTCGCACAGCGCCTCGGCCTCGTCCAGGTGGTGGGTGGTGTAGACGATGGTGCGGCCGGCCCGCTTCAGGTCGCGCAGCACCTCCCAGAGCGCGCGCCGGGCCTGCGGGTCGAGCGCGGCGGTCGGCTCGTCGAGGAAGATCAGCTCCGGTGCGTGCACGAGCGCGGAGGCGATCGCGAGGCGCTGCCGCTGCCCGCCGGAGAGGTTCTCCACCCGTACGTCCGCCTGCTCGGTGAGGCCGACGAGGGCCAGCGTGCGGTCGGCGGCGGCGCGTTCCGTCCCGTACAGCGCGGCCATGGTCTTCAGGTGCTCGTACGCGGTGAGCCGGACGAAGAACGCCGAACTCTGCGTCTGCACGCCCAGCCGCGGCAGCAGCTCCGGGTCCCGCGGCCAGGGCCGCCGGCCCAGCACCTCGACCGTGCCGCCGTCGGCCTCCCGCAGGCCCTCCATGATCTCGATCAGCGTGGTCTTGCCCGCGCCGTTGGGGCCGAGCAGGCCGAAGAACTCGCCGCGCCGGACCGTGAACGAGACCTCGTCCACCGCCCGCACGTCGCCGTAGCTCTTGCGCACCGCCTCCAGGCGGACGGCCGGGGGCTGCCCGGCGGGGTCGTCGGTGTCGGTCGTCACGGGATTCTCCTTAGGAGATTCAGCGGGAGCCTGGGTCATCGCCTACGCCGCCAGCACCACGGCGCGTACGAGCAGCACCAGCACCACCGCCAGCGCCGCGACCGTCAGCGCCGTGCCGGCGGCGTAGCCGGTGTAGACGGCGCGGGCGCGGCGCGGGTACGCGGCGGCGTCCGGGGAGCGGCGCAGCGCCAGGGAGAGGTACGTACGGCTGCACTCGGCGAGCCGCAGGCCGCCGAGGAGCTGGCCGACGACGGTGTAGCCGTCGAGCGGCGGGAGCGGCACGAGCATCGCCGCGGCCTGCAGCACGCCGAGGAACAGCAGCCCGGCGAGGCCGTCGCGGGTCGGTCCGTCGGGGGCGAGCGCCCACCAGCAGCAGAACGGCAGCAGGAACAGCAGGTTGGCGACGGCCCCGGCGCCCGCGACGACGATGCGGGCCCGGCGGCCGGCGAGATACAGGTAGTCGTCGACCGTGCAGTACATGATCACCACGGGCAGCCGCCAGCGCAGCCCGATCTCCGCGACCCGGCCGCCGTAGTGCCGCGCGGCCACGCCGTGCGCCAGCTCGTGCAGCGCGGTGGACAGCCACAGCGCGGTGGCCACGGCCACCAGCAGCACGGGCCGGGTGAACACGGCGGCGGCGCCGTCGACCAGTTCGCCCGGGTGCAGGGCGAGCACCAGCAGCATCGCGCCGAGGACCGCCAGCAGCACCGGGCCCCAGACGCGGCCGAGGAGGAAGCCGGTGGCGCGGTGCAGCCGGCCGGCGGTGGCGTGGGCGTCGGCGACGAGCCGTACGCTGCCGGCGAGCAGGCTCCGGGCGGGCGGCTGGGCGGATGGCTGGGCGGACGGGCGGTCGGGTCCGGCGGGATGCGGGGCGCCGTCGAGCAGGCCGCGGCGGCCGAGGAGCTGGAAGAGCCGGCCCCAGTGCGCGTCCCCGAGCCGCTTGCCGAAGGCCGCCGCGTACTCGCCGCCCAGCTCCGCGACCGTACGGGAGCCGTCCATCCGTACCATCAGGAACCGCTCCCGCGGCCCGACCTCGAAGGACTGCCCGGTGGCGGTGTCCTTGACCAGGTGCACGGTACGGGGCCCGTGCAGCAGGGCGTCGCTGACGAGCACCCCGGGGCGCAGCCGGGGCTGGTGGGCGGCGAGCGACTCCCTGGTGCCGCTCACCGCGCGCTCCCGGTGACCGGCCGGACCGGCCAGATCGGCTGGTCCGCCCGGACCGGCCGCCGCTCCGCGGCGCGCGCGTGCAGCGCGCGGGCCAGGACGTGGGAGAGGTACGCCTCGTCCTGGATCGTCACGTGCAGCCGGTTGTTGGTCATGTGCATGTACGGGGACAGCAGCCGCTCCAGCGCCTCGTCGGGGTCGTCGACCGGCTCGTCCTCCGTGCCGTCCCAGGACCTGAAGACCAGCTCGCCCCGCTCGGCCAGCTCCACCACCCGGGCGCGCAGCTCGCGGCAGTGCTCCGCCCAGCGGGCCAGCAGCGCCGGCAGGGTGCCCGCGCCGGCCGCGGCGGCGCGGATGCGGCCGTGCCAGGTGAGCAGCCCGGGGGCGACCTCGTCGGCCTTGCGCTCGTACGCGGCGCTGCCGATGAAGCCGGTGTCGGGGAACGCGCGGTGCCAGAAGGTGTAGTAGCGGTCGAGGAAGTCCGCGAGCCGGTCGTCCTCGGTCAGGAAGGCGGTGGACATGATCAGCATCAGCTGCGCGGACGTGCCGAGAAGCACGGTGCGCAGGTGCAGGTTCTTGCCGCGCAGCGCGTCGCACACCAGCTCGCTGGAGCGGGCGAAGTGCCACTCGGCGAGCGCCACGCCGGCCGGGCCGCCGTACTTGCCGTACTCGGGCTCGTACGGCAGCCAGGCGCGGGAGTTGTTGGGCCGCAGGTTCATGCGGCCCTCGGCGTCGGTGTAGCCGGCGCGGTCCTCGGGGCGGAACTCGATGTCGAAGAGCTGGTTGTAGAACTCGTTGAGGAAGCCGGAGTCGACCTGGTAGAGCGCGGGGCGCTCCGCGAGGAAGGCGTCGACGGCGCGTTCGGCGCGGGCCCGTACCTCCGCCTCCGCCCCTGGGGAGGCGGGGCGGAGACGGAGGCGTACGTGGGGACCTTCGAGCCAGTAGTTGAGGAAGAACCAGCCGTGGAGGAGACCGTCGTCGCGTAGCTCGCGGACGAGCGGGCGGACGCACTGGAGGAGGAGAGGGACGGGGTTGGCGGCGTAGTAGACGTGGAGGGCCTGCCAGGCGCCGGGGGTCCCCTCGGCACCGGGTGCGGCGGGCGCGGCGGGCGCGGCGGGCGCGGCGGGCGCGGCGGGCGCGGCGGGCGCGGGCTGGTCGGTCACGGGGTCTCCCCTTCCGCGGTGACGGCCGCCGGTGTGGTCACTACCGCCTGTGTGGTCACTGCCGCGGGGGCGGTTTCCACGGCCAGTTCCACGACGTGGCCGCCGTGTTCGGTCGTCAGGTACGGGCCGTCCTCGTCGGGCAGCGCCTCGCGGAACGTCACGCGCGCCGCGTCGCTGCGCAGCAGGCCCTCGAAGGCCAGCAGCGACAGCGGGCTGTCGAAGTCGACGTACTGCGGCTTGGCGCCGGTCGCGCCGCGCGCCGCGTCGTCCCTGACCATGGCGTACGCCCGGGCCGGCAGCCCGTGCCGGCGGCGCCAGCGGTGCCAGGCCAGCAGCCAGCCGCCGTCGCCGGTGCCGGCGGCGCGGGGTGGGAGGGCGGTCGCGGGGACGCGCCAGGAGCGGCGGGCGAGGACGAGGCGGCCGTGGCGGACGCGCGGGCGGTGGGTGACGCCGTCGTCCGGCTCGCCCTCGGGGACGCCGGCCCAGACGTCGACCGGGGACATCGAGGTCGGGGAGAGCAGGAGCAGGGTGCGGGGGATCTCGGGGAGGGCCAGCGGCACGAGGTAGCCGAGGTAGACCGGGACGACCTCGCGGCCGAGCCGGGCGGAGCGCAGCACCAGCCGGTCGGTCGCGGGGTCGTGTGCCAGGCTGAGGTCGTCCAGGGCGATGCGGTGCCGCGGCGGCGCGGAGCTGGTCTCGCCGGGGCAGACGATCTCGTAGTCGGTGAGCCGGCCGTGCAGGTTGAGGTTGCTGGTCACGGGGCCGCCGGTGACCTCGGCGAAGACGGCGCCGGGGGGCTGGAGTTCGCGGGCCCGGGCGCGGAGTTCGGCGGAGAGGCCGCCGTCGGGGCTGGCGGGCCGGTCGGGGCTGCCGGGCTCGTCGGGGGTGCCGTCGAAGCAGTGGGTGAAGCGGCTGAACGGGAAGTGCAGCCCGCCGTACGAGCGGTTGAGCACCACCAGCGGCTCGGACCCGGCGAGCTGCACGTGGTGGCTGTGCAGCGCCGGCTCCGCCGGCAGCGCCGCCAGCTCGGCGGCGACGGCGTCGAACAGGTCGGCGCCGAGGACGAGTTCGGCGCCGGTGCCGGAGCCGGTCCCGGCGCGCTGCTCGTACTCCGCCCAGCGGTCCCGTACCCCGGCGTGGAACGCGCGGCGCGCGGCGTCCAGCGCGCGCAGCTGCGGCAGCCCGAGCCAGTTCTCCTCCGGTACGTACTCCCCCTGCGCGTCGAACGGCGTGCGGCGCGAGGTGAACGACAGGTACTGATCGAAGAAGTCCTCGTGGAAGTCGTGGATGAGCTTCAGCAGGTCGGTGCAGCGCCCGCCGGTGCCGTAGCGGGCGAGGAAGAACCCGCGCAGCGTCAGCCGCTGCGGCAGCGTCAGGTCGAACGCGGGCAGGATGCGCTCCACCGCCGCCAGCGGCCCGGCCAGCGCGTCCACGAGCCCGGCGGGGGCGATGTCACCGGCGGGTCCCGCACCGTGCGCCACTCCGGCACCGTGCGCCGGTCCCGCACCGCGGGCCGTCACCTCCGGCGCCGTCGTGTCCTCGTACAGCACCGTCCGCGGCACCCGGGGCTGCGCCACGCCCAGCTCCCGCTGTACGTCCGCCAGCCCCCGGCGCAGCCCGCCCAGCAACTCGCGCCGCGCCGCGGGCGGCGCCGCGGGGTAGCGGGCCAGCAGGTCCGCCGGGCCCTCCAGCGCGGCGGCGACGTCGTCCGCCCACGGCCGGTCCAGCCCGCGCAGCGCCCGCTGGAAGGCGCGCAGCGGGTCGGTGTCGTGGGCGCCGAGGTCGAGGCAGGGCACGCGGACCATGCCGACGTCGAGCAGGGCGGACAGGTACTTCTCGACGGCCTCGCGGTCGGCGTCCAGATCGGCGCGGAGCCACTCGGCCAACTCCCCGTAGCGAACGGTCTCCCGCTTCTCCAGCAGCCCGAGCATGCGCTCCAGCACGCCGCTGCGGCGCAGGAAGAACAGCCGGTCCCGCACGGTGTCGAAGGTGACGGCGGTGTCGTCGTCGCCCGCGGTCACCCAGCGGCGCACGTAGCGCACCCGGTCCTCGTCGCGGCCCCAGCCGGGCGCGGGCGCGACGGGCAGGTCGGCGCGGCGGCGGGGGTCGGTGAGGACGGCGGCGGCGAGGCGGCCGACGGCGAGGACGTTGAGGCGGGGGTGGCTGCGGGGGGTGTACGGGCCGGTGAGGCGCAGCGCGGCGGGCTCTGCGCCGTCCGGGGCGTCGGTCGCGTCGTCCGTCAGCCGGCCCAGGGCGACGGACGTGAAGGCGGCGAACGGGCTCGTCTTGCACGCCGTGCGGTAGAGGTACGCGAGCAGCGAACGCTCCACCTTCCGCGTCCGCTTGTCGGCGCGCGCCGGGTCCGAGGCGGCGAAGGCGTCCAGCTGCGCGTCGAGGACGGGCGAGGCCAGCAGCACGCCGCCGCGCAGCCGGTCCTCGTCCAGGACCGCGCGCAGCGCGCCGCGGGTGCGCAGGAGTTCGGCGGTCAGCAGCTCCTCGCCGGCCGCCAGGTCGTCGTCCAGCCGCGCCCGCAGCTCCAGCCAGCCGCGCAGCGGCTCGGCCACCTGCGGGGCGAGGCCGGCGACGAGCGCGAGCGCGGCCCGCGGGTCGGCGGGGCGGCGCCCGTTGAACACCTCGCGGCGCAGCCGGAGCAGGTCGCGCCGCACCCGCTCGTCGTCGCGGCCGGCGACGAGGTCGTGCAGCCGGTCGCCGAGCGGCGCGGCGATACCGGCGAGCCGGGCCTCGGTCGCGAGCACGCCGTCCGCCCAGTCGCACACGGCGGGCGAGCGCAGAGCCCGTACGGAGTCGGCGGGCATGCCGGCGATACGGGCGAGGAAGCGCGGTCCGAGGGCGGGGCCGGTGCGCGCGGCGCCTGCGGCGGGCGCGGGTCCGCCTGCGGCGGGCGCGGCGGGGGGCAGGGCGCCGTCGGGCCGGGCGCCGTCGGCTCGGGCATCGTCGGCTCGGGCATCGTCGGCCCGCGCGCCGTCGGCCCGGGCGCCGCCGGGCCGCCGCACGCCCCTGCGTCGTACGCCCTCGCGCACTGCGCCGCCGGCCGCCGCGCCGCCGGTCCGCGCCTCGTCCGGCCGCGCGCCGTAGACGGCGCCTGCGGCGGGCCCGCCGGCCGGCCGGGCGTCGTCCGGGCGGGTGCCGTCGGGCGACACCCCCTCCGTCCGCCGCACACCCCTGTGCCGGCCGTCCTCCCGTCGTGCGCCAGCGCCCCCCGCGCCGCCGGCCTCCGCGCCGGCGGGCGCCGTCTCCGTTGTCATCCCCGTCATCCCCGTCATCTCCGTGGTCCCCGCCCCTCAGGCGATCTCGAAGCGGAAGTCGGACGCCCCGCGCCGCTCGTGGCCCAGCATCATGATCAGCAACGGCATCTCGTCCGTCTCCTGCAGCCCGAACCGCTCCCGGTACGCGATGTTGTCGAAGCCCAGCGCCACCCCGCAGCCGACGCCGAGCGCCGCCGCGGCGGTGTACGTGGCCTGGGCGACGCCGCCGATCAGCGCGTTGACCAGGCGGTAGCCGCGGTCGCCGACCGCGTCCAGGACGCTGTGCGTGCGCACGGTGGGCACGAGGACCGCGCCGGCCTGTTCCAGGTTGTAGTTGGCGAGGAAATAGTTCTCCTGCAGAAAGGCCCCCGGCGGTTCCGCCGAGACCCGCCGCAGCGTGCCGGGCTCACCCCCGGGCACGTACTCGTACGTCCCCGGCTCCACCCCGGTCACGTGGTTGACCAGCGCGTACAGCTTCACCAGACCGTCCGCACCGGCCGCCGCCGCGTCCCCGCCGAGCCGCGAGCCGCCCGCGGCGGCGGCCAGACAAGCCGTCAGGTGGGCGCCGTCCAGCGGCCGTTCGGCCGCGAACCGGCCGAAGCTGCTGCGCCGCGCCCGCAGCGCCCCGCGTACGTCCCGGGCCAGCGGTGCCCGCGCCGGCAGCGCCGTCTCCGGCCGCCGCGGGGCGCCGGGCGCGAGGGCCGCGGCGCCGGCCAGCGCGCCGGGGGCCGGGCGGGCGGTGGCGCCGGCGGCGGTGGCGTGCTGCATGGCGGTGAGGTCGTCGAAGGTGCGGACGGTACGGGAGCGTTCGGCGTCCCGTTGGCGTACGGAGACCTCGGGCGGCGTGGCGGGTACGGGCGCGGCCCCGCCCACGTAGTCCGCCCAGGGCAGCGGCACGACCGCGAAGATCCCCTCCTCCTCGCCCGCGACCCCCAGCAGCCGCGCCAGCCGCTCCTCGTCGAACCACAGCGCCGGCTCCAGCGCCGTGCCCCGCGCCCCGGCCCAGGTCCGCCAGGTGCCCAGCAGCGCGCCCACGTCCATGCTCACGGCGTGGAAGGAGAAGCTGTTGTACTTGAAGGAGTTCTGCCAGTACTTCACGCCCAGCACCAGGAACTGGTCCGTGTCCGGCCCCGGCGCCCCCTCCCCCAGCGCCTCCCGTACGACACCCGTGACGTCGCCGGTCAGCAGCCGGCGCAGGGCGTGGTGGCGGGCGGAGTAGTAGTGCACGCCGGGCGGTACGGGCGCGGAGGCGCCGCTGACCCAGTAGACGGAGACGGGGTAGAGGCCGCCGCCGGAGGCGGTGCCGCGGGACCAGTTGGCGAGCGGGTAGAACGGCAGGGCGCTCAGGTCGGTGTTGGCCTGCACGCCGAGGCGCCGGCCCACCAGCCCGTACGAGTCCCGCAGCAGCCCGCCGAGGCGCCCGAGGTCGAACGCGGCCCCGCCGCCGCCCGCCGGGTTCAGCAGCCCGCGCTCGACGGTGGCGGACGCCGGGTAGGCGGGGCCGGCCGGCAGCGGCAGCCGGTCCGTGCCCGGGTAGTGCTTGGTCTTGCGGGGACCGTCCGCCCAGTCGGGCACGAAGTCCACCGGCTCCATCGGCACGCGGCCGCGATGCATGATCGCGGTCGCGTATCCGTGGGCGTATCCCATCGTCTGCTCCTTCTGCGGATGGTGGCCTCGTGGCTTCTTCGTGCGGTGGTCGGTCAGGGGAACGGGTGCGGTGCGGGGTTCAGCTCGGCGTCGGTGAGGTCGTGGTCGCGCAGGCCGGCCTCGCGCAGCCCGGTGCGCAGCCGGGGCATCCCCAACGCGCGCTGCCGGGACCAGCCGAAGTCGATGGGCAGCAGCCCCGGCACGAGCACGCTGACCGTCCACAGTCCGAGTGCGCGCTGCTCGGGCAGGGTCTGGTCGACGGCGATCACCTCGAACCCGGCCTCGGCGACCGCCGCCACGCACGCCGCGGCGTCGTCGGCGAGGTCGTCGGAGACGGGGAGGGTACGGCCGGGGCCGTACCGCTCGCGCAGGGGGACGGGTTGCCGTCGCGGCTTGAGGAGGAAGTCGGCGTAACGGGCCATCTCCGGCAGGCCGTAGACGAGGGGGTGGTCGTGGAGGGCGGCGACCCGGTCGAAGTCGGCGGCCATCGCCCGCAGCCGGGTCTCCTCGCGCTCCGTACGACCCGCGAGGTTGACGGCGTCGGTGGCGATCTCGTCCAGCGCGGAGGCGAGCGCCGCTTCGGGGTCGAGACCGGCGCCGGCGCCGAAGCACATCCGGCCGGGGCCGCCGTCGTAGCGCTCGGCGACGCCGGTGACGACGGGGATGGGGAAGGTCAGCGCGGCGTCGAAGAACCGGGCGCGGTAGCCGTACATCTCCAGCCGCGCCACCATCTGCCGGGTGGCGGGGCGTTGGGCGGAGGCGGGGTCCAGCTCGGGCAGGGGCTGCTGCCCGTACCAGGCGAGGAGGAAGGCGTCGCGCTCGACGACCTCCATGAGGCCGTAGTAGACGGCCTCGGCGGCGGAGCCGCCGGAGGCGCAGCCGTTGGAGCTCTCCTGCACGAAGCGGTCGGTGAGGCCGGGGGTGTGGTAGTACGTCAGCACCTCGGGCACGAGCAGGGGGCGGCGGTCGGTGAGGGAGTGGCCCCAGACCCAGGAGATCTCGCGCTCGGGGGTGAAGGGGGCGATGCCCGTCGTCCGGTGGAACCCGGGGGCGTAGAGGCCGCAGCGGCGGGGGTCGAGGGCGGGGCGGCCGGCGGCGGTGAGCTGGTCGAGGCTGGCGCGGACGGTGGTCGCGCGGGCGCGGGGGCGCATGCCGGCGTAGCGCTCCAGGCCCTCCAGGACGCCGATGCGCAGGCTGTCGCGGAAGGTGTCGGCGTGGCCGCCCCAGAAGGTCTCGCGGAGGTAGTCGCCGGAGCGGAGCGAGAAGCAGCCGATGGTGGCGGAGGTGGAGGTGGAGGAGACGTCGAGGACGACGGTGGGGCCGAGGGCGCCGCAGACGGGATTGGCGAACGCCTCGGTGGGCAGGTCGTAGTCCGCGAGAGCGCGGGTGCGGAACGCGCCGGGGCGGTGCTTGGGGGACGGGTCGAGGGCGAGGACGGCGGCGTCGGCGGAGTCGCGCTCGCGGGGCCCGCAGGCGGGGCACTCGGGGTCGGGGACGAGGGGGTAGCGGCGGACGGTGAGGACGGCGAGGTCGAGTTGGTAGACGTCACGGAAGACGGTGCCGCCGTCGCGGTCACGCCGGCCGGCTGCGGCGACGGCACCGGCGACGACGGCGGCGAGCGCCGCGGCGGCGAACGGCGTCCACTGCGGCGGCACCCCCACCGCCGCGGTCCCCGCCCCGAGTTCGACGGCCTCCCGCAACGCCGTGGACCGGGCAGCCTGCCACCGCCGCTCCAGACACAGCGCGCATCCGCGGGCGCCGGCGGCGGGGAGGGGCCCGACGATGGCGTGCCGCCCGTAGATCCGAACGGGTACCGCATCCGCGGGGGCCGCATCCGCGGGGGAGGCGGTACGCGACGGGTCGGCGACGCCGCCGGCCGCGTCGGCCGTACGGCCGGTCTGCGCATCGGCGGCGGCGCCGGAGGCGAGCGCGGCGTCCGCAGGACGTGAACGCACGCTGGGAGCCCCGCCGGACACCTCTTCGGGACGCCGCGAACCCCTTCCGACACCCGGCACGCTGCCCAGGCCGACCGACTCCGCCGGGACGGCGGCTGTACGCGCCGCAGGCGCGGCGGCGTCGGTCGCACAGCCCGGCCGCCCGCCGACGGCGTCGGCGGCAACCGGCTCGGTGAGAACGCCACCGGCCTCTCGACCAACCGGCCCCGCCGGGACGGCGGCCGTGCGCGCCGCAGGCGCGGCGGCGCCCGCCGCGGAAGCGGCACCCGTACGGCCCGACGGCTCACCGGCGTCGCCGGCCGTACGGGCCGCCGGCAGGGCGAACGCATTGGTCAGGCCCAGCGGGGCCACCTCCACCCCCACCGGGGCGGCCAGCGCTGCCAGGTGGGCCGTCAGCTCCGCCGCCAGCGCGTCGCACGCCGCGCCCCACGGGCCCGCCGCCGGCGGGTCCGTGGCGGCCGGGGCCTCGGGCTCAGCGATCGCCACCGGTGCCCTCCCGGGTGAGCAGCACCCGCGCCGTGTGCATCCCCGCCGACCGCAGGTCGACCGGCGTCGTGTCGCACCACAGCACGTCGCGCCCGGCGGCGCGCAGCCGCTCCAGGACGACGGGGAACGTCACCGCCCCCGCCGCGCCGCTCCCGGCGCCCGAGGCGCCTGACGCGCCCGGTCCGCCGGGGCCCCCGACCCCCGACCCCGCCTCCTCCGGGCCCGGCACCCGCACCCGCACCGCCCCCGGCGCCAGGTCCGGCAGCAACTCGTCGCCCACATCCGGCGCTTCGCCCGTCTCCGCGGCCAGCTGCACCTGCCCCAGCAGGTCCCGCAGCGCCGCCACCGCCGCCCCCGCCGGCGTCAGCGAGGCGCCCACCGCCCAGCGGGCGGCGGCGGCCACCCCCGGCCCCACCCCCGGCCCTGGCGCCGGCCCCGGCGCCGAACCCGGCCCCACCCCCGGCCCCGGTTCCCGGGCCAGCGCCACCGACACCCCGCTGTGCTCCGACTCGCCCAGGTCCAGCAGCTCCACCGCCACCCCGAGCGTCTCCGCCGAGCGGGCCAGGAACACCCACTCCGCATCGTCCCCCGTTGACTGCGCGCGGTGCGGGGTAGCCCCGTGACCACCCCGAACCGCGCGCAGCAACCCTTCGTGCGCCAGCGCCGACAGCAGTGCGTGCCCCGCCGCCTCGCCCGCGCTCTCCCCCGCGCCCGTACCCCACGCCCCGCGCAGCACCAGGCCGTCGCGGTTGGCAGCCCCCGCGGGGCACAACGCCGCCGCCGGCACGGCGACTTCGTCCTTCGTCAGCAGCGACGTGGCCCGCGCCCACGCCGTCACCCCGTCCGCCGCGATCCCCGTACCGCCGTCGGCGACCAGCGCCTCCGGCCCCAGCCGCCGTATCCGCGCCGGGAGTCCGGCCAGGGGCAGGGGCCGTACCGGGGCGGCGTGCTCCGCGTACAGCGTCGCCGCCGCGCGCAGCCCGCGCTGCCGGGCGCCGGCCAGGTGGTGCACGTCGAACGCCGCCACCAGCCGCGCACCCGCCGCGGCGCCGCCGCGCGGCACCTCGATCCGGCTGACCTTCAGCGGCGTCTGCGTCAGCTCCTCGTCGCGGTAGCGCGTGAAGACGCCGACGTGCGGGCGGATGAGCGCGTCACCGAGCCGGTTGAGCCGGGCCACCAGCTCCTCCGCCTCCCGGGCCGTCTCCACCGTCACCGCCGGGGCGACCGTCAGCTCCTCCGGCCGCGGCGCGGCACCGTCCGTCCCCGCGCCGCCCGCCGGGACGGCACACCGCGCGCAGCGCGGGTGCGGGTGCAGCGGTTCGGCGACGACATCGAGGGAGTCCAGGTCCTGGATGAGCACCTGGCCCTCGGTCTCGGCGGGCAGCGCGCCGGTGGCGGTGCGGAAGACCTCGTACGCGAGGAGGTTGCCGACCATCGCCGCGACCGGCCCGGTCAGCGCCCCGCCCGCCGGGACCGCCGCCGGCTCGGCCACCCCGGCCAGCTCCGCGAGCAGCGCCGCGGCGCCGGCCGGGTCGGTGGTGTCGCCGAGCCGCAGCAGCGCGCAGCCGAGGCAGCCGGGCCAGCCGGCCCCCGCTCCGGCGGTCGGCCCGCCGGAGCGGGGGCCGACGACGACACGGTCGCCGAACGTCCAGGCGGGGATGAGGAGCTGGCCCTCGGCGAGGCCGTCCCGCAGCAGGGCGTGGGTGCGGGCGGGCGCGTCGGCGCCGGTCACGACGAGCACGTCGTACGAGGAGAGCGCGCCGGCGTCGACCGGGCTGAGCACGGCCGGGGACCCGGCGGCGGTCAGCTCGTCGGCCTCCGCCAGCGCCGTCTCCGGCCGCTCCTCCGCGGCGACTTCGGCCAGCCCGTTCCGTATCAGACCCAGCACGCACCAGCGCGCCGCCTCGCCCGTGCCCAGCACCGCGACCCGGGTCTGGCGGAAGCGCGCGAAGCGGGCCGCGGCCTCGGCGTCGGCCACATAGTGGTCGACGTACGCGATCTGCGCGGCGAACCGCTCCGCGACCGCCGCCGGCGGGCCGGGCGCCACGGCCGGCGGGGCGTCGCGGGCGAAGTCCCGCTCCACCAGCGAGCCGACCAGCTCCGCGACCATCGCCCGCTGCGGTTCGCCGAGTCCGGCGCAGATGTCGGTGAGGGGCCGGCTGCCGTCGAGGTGCGGCACGATCAGGGAGGCGAAGCGGTACGCCGTACGGCCCGCCAGGTGGAAGCCGCCGTCCGCGTTGTGGAACAGCACGCCTCCGGGGGTCTGGGTGAACAGCACGTCCCGGCGCAGTCTGGGCCGCATCCCGGCGAGGTCGTCGAAGGCTCGTGGCATCGCTCTCACACCTTCTGTTTCGGCTGGCTGGTCCGGTTCGGCTGGTTCGGCTGGTTCGGCTGGTCCGGTCGGGCCGGCTGACCAGGCCGACCAGGCTGCCCGGACGGCTCGGCCGGGCCGGCTTGCGCGGGCCCGCCGGGCCGGCGCCGCGGCGGCGCCGCGCCCGCGCGCCCCGCGACCAGCCGCGCGTGCCGCCGCAGCAGCGGATGCGGGTGGTACGGGCCCGGCGGCCCGTCCTCCAGCAGGCCCGCGTCCGCGAGCCGTTCGAGCACCGTCTCGCACTCCGCGGGCGGCAGCCCGAGCACGGCGGCGGCGTCCGCGGCGTCCCAGCCGGGCGTCTCCAGCGCGCCGAGCGCGGCGTACGCCTCGGCGAGTCCGGGGTCGAGCCGGTCCAGGGCGGCGTCGAACAGCTCCACCACCGACATCCGGGGGTGGCCGCTGAGCGCCAGCCGGCCCAGCGGGTCGCCGGCCAGCCAGCGGGCGCAGTCGCCGAGCCGCAGCGCCGGCCGGGTGCCGAGCCGGGCGGCGGCGATGACCAGGGCCAGCGGGTGGTGTCCGCACACCTCGGCCAGCTCCTCCGCCCCGCCCGGCTCCTCCGCCACCCGCTCCGCGCCCAGCACCGCGGCCAGCAACTCCCGCGCCTCCGCGGCGGGGAGCGCGCCGAGGCGGTGGACCCGTACCCCGTGGGTGGCGACCAGCCCGGCGAGCCCCAGCCGGCTGGTGATCAGCACCCCGTGCCCGGGCACCGCGGACAGCACCTCGCGCGCCTGCGCCGCGTCGACCACGTCGTCGAGGAGCAGCAGCGCCCGCTCCCCCGGAAGCGCCCGTTCACCAGGCGCGGCCCGCCCGGCGCCGACCGGCGCGGCCCGCCCGGCGAGTTCATCGATCACCTCGGCGGCGCTGCGCGGGGAGCCGTCCGGCGCCGCCATGGGGACCAGCACCTGCCCGCCGGGGAAGTCGTCGCGTACGAGGTGCGCCACCTGCTGGGCGAGGGCGGTCTTCCCGATCCCGGGCCCGCCGCAGACCAGTTCGGCCACCGGCGTACCCGAGCCGTCGGGCGCCGCGGTCAGCCGCCGCCGCAGCGTCACCACGGCCTCCGCCCGGCCGGTGAACCACGGCACCGGCGGCAGCGCAGGCGGGGCGGCCACCGGCGCGGGCGGCGCCGCGGCCGTCGCCGGGAGCGCCGCGCGGGCCGGCGGCCCGGTCGCCGGGCCCAGATCCTCGCCGCGCAGGATCGACAGCTCCAGCCGCTGCAGCGCCGCCGAGGGCCCGACGCCGAGGCCGTCCGCGAGGTACGCCTTGAACCTGCGGTACTCCGCCAGCGCCTCCGTCTGCCGCCCGGTGCGGTACAGCGCCTCGATCAACTGCTCCCGGAACCGGCCGTGGTCGGGGTGCGCGCGGGTGACGCTCCACAGGTCCGCCAGCGCCGGCCCGCACTGCCCCAGCTCCAGCCGCAGGTCGCACAGCCGCTCCACGACCCGCAGCCGCTCCTCCAGCAGCCGCGGCACCTCGTCGCGGTGGATGACCTCCGACCGCACGTTGGCCAGCACCCCGGTCTGCCACAGCGCCAGCGCCCCCTGCAGCGCCCCGAGCGCCGCCTCGGCGGAGAGGCCCGGCTCCTGCGTGGCCCGTACCCGCTCGCGGAACTCCACGAGGTCGAGGGAGCGCGCGTCCGCGGTGATCCGGTAGCCGCCGGGGACCGCCTCGATGGGGGTGCCGGCCACCTCGTGCTTGGCGAAGAGCCGCCGCAGCCGCAGCACGCACGTCTGCAGCGCGGCCCGCGCGGTCGCCGGCTGCTCGTCGCCCCAGACCATGCGCTGCAGGTACTCGACGGAGACGATGGCGCCCGCGTTGAGCAGCAGCGCGGTCAGCAGGTTGGCGGGCTTGGAGGGGTGCAGCACGACGGTCTCGCCGCCGTCGGTGATGCTGAGCGGCCCGAGCAGCTGGAACCGCACCGTGCTCACCCGCGCCCCGGAGGTTCGACGGGGCCGCGAAGTCGGAGTGCCGGCGGGGGTGGGAGCGTGATCCGGGTCGTCATGCGGGCCACCTGTGTCCTGTACGTGGTCAAGGAAGGACGCGGGCGACGCTACCCACGCGGACAGCCCCCCGGCGGGCCCGGACCTGTCAGCAAGCTGCATTCCGCCCCGCAGCAAGCGGCCAGATCCCCCCGAAGCGGGACGCCGCCAACCGGCGGGCAGCCGGCCGGCGGTGCTCAGGTCGGCCGGGCGATGCGAAGAGGGATGGCCCGCGATCGGTGATCGCGGGCCATCCCTCTCAGATGTGTCCTGCGGGGACCTGCAGCCAGGTCAGACGTCGAACTCGGATGCGAACCGGATGAAGGCGCCGAATTCGGCGGGGGTGAAGGCCAGCGTGGGGCCGTCAGGGTCCTTGGAGTCCCGAACGTGGATCGCGCCGGCCGTCTCCGCAACCTCGACGCACTGCCCTTCCTCCGACCCGCTGTAGGACGACTTGTGCCAGGTCAGGCTAGTCTTCTCATCGGTACGGGTGCAGCCGGTCATGAAAAATTCTCCTCAAGGTGAGTGTTGATGCGACCCCGCGACTCGTCCGCGGGAAGTGCGGTCTCGGCGATCTTCTCGAACACGACCGAGAGGTAGTTCACTTCGGCTGGTTCATCCAGAAGGCTGCCGCCCACGGAGCTGTCGATGGAGACGAGTGTGGGCCAGGGGTGGCGGAAGTTCAGGATCGTCATGGCCTGGTTCGCAGCCGCGTAGGCGGGCGCCTCTACCGGGATAATCTGGATGGTGATGTTGGGCTGCCCGGCGTCGTCGGCCAGCTTGCGTAGTTGCTCCTTCATGACCCCCGGGGCGTTGGGGAAGCGGTGCAGGAGGGCGGCTTCCGGGATCAGCGCGTGGAGGTGGGCCGGGTTCCCGGGGCGGTGGAGGACTTCCTGCCGCGCCATCCGGATAGCGCTCAGCAGGTTCGACCGTTCGCGGTTGTGCGGATGGACAGCGTTGGCCATGATCTCCCTGACGTATCCGGGCGCCTGGAGCTGCCCGGGGATGATCGCCGGGTTCTGGACCTGGATCTTCTGCGCCTTCGACTCAAGGACGATGAAGTCGAGGAGCGCATCGGAGATTTGGCCCACGTAGGAGGCCCACCACCCGGCCCCCGGTGGCTCGTTGGAGGCCGCGGCCAGCTCACGAACGGCCTCCTCGTCCCCCTGGATGCCGTACGCCTCCAGCATCTTCCGGACGTCGCCTTCGGGAACTCGGTAGATGCCGCGCTCGATGCGGCCTTGCCGGGTGGAGTCCCAGCCGAGTCGCTTGGCAGCCGCTCCGGGCGCAAGCCCGGCCGCTTCGCGGTACGAGCGCAGCAAGTTGCCTACACGGCGCCGCATCACGGGCGGAGGGAGCTTCTTCTGCGTCATGGGGAGCATTGTGCCAGTCGCGCGGAGCAGTGGCTATAAAACAAGTGTTCACTCAAATGAATGACTCTGTGCTCGATATTGCGCATAGCAACGCGGCTGGAGCATACTGAAGCCGCGGTGAGCGTGACTGCTCATCAGGTCATGATCCACCGTCACGCTTGGTTACCGGCCCGCGGGCTACGGCCAACAAGCGCCCCTCCACCCGGCACTCCCAGAGCAAGGAGCGTGGTGATGACAACACTCAACCCCACCGAGGTGACCCAGGTTGAGGATCCCCTCGACGTCGCCGTCATCGCCGACACCATCCAGTCCATCCGCCTGCGGCTCCACCCGCCCGAGGGCCAGACGCCGACCACGCTGCTGGACCGCTGTGTGTCCTGCGCCGACGTTCTGCGTACGACCAGGCCCTTGGGGCATGCCGTGCTCGATCGCCTGCGGCGGGCTCGCGTGCCGCTGGGGCCGGTGGCGGACACCGTTCCCCGGGCGACGGTTGAGTTCGTCGTTCCTGCCGGTGCCTCCGGGGCGTGGCCGGTGTTGCCGCCGTGGACGGCGTGCGTTTCCGCGTGCCGTACGCGGTGGCCGGTGCCTGGTCGGACGGGACGTGTGGCGGGGCGGCGGTGGCTGGTTGCGCCCTGGGCGTGCGCGGTGCCGTACACGGACCCCGACATCCTGTGTGAGGCGGTCGGGGCCGAGATGCTGCGGCATGCGGCGGTGCCGGTTCCTGCCGGACGGGTGTGTTCGTGACCGGGCGGCGTGCGACCGTTCCCAGCGTCACCCGCGATCTCCTCGCGACGCTGGCGGCGGTTCGTCGTGGCCGTCCGCAGGGGTGTCTTGCGCTGCCCGGCGGTTCCACGAGAACGCCGGGCACCGCGCGGGCCATGGTCCGCGAGTGGCTGAGGGCCTGGGAGATCCCGCCGGAGCAGGCAGAGGACACGGCGGTGATCGTCACCGAGCTGACGGCGAACGCCGTGCAGCACACGAAGAGCGCCCAGGTCGTCGTGGCGGTGCAGCTCACCGGCCGGCGGGAGTTGCGGCGGCTGACGGTCCGGGTGAGCGATCAGGGCCCGTACAGCGGGCCCATCCGGGCCGGCGACCGGGCCGATCCGGATGAACGGGATCTCTCCTGCCTCGCTGACTGCGGCCGTGGGCTGGCGATGGTCGACTCGCTCGCGGATCGGTGGGGGGCGGTCCGCGGGCATACGGGCACCCATGTCTGGGCGGTGCTGCTGATCCCCGCGGCCGGTTCGCCTTCGGCGCATGCGCAGCCTGCCGGCACGACGACGGGGGGCGCCCGGTGAGGTTCCGTGACGTGCTCGTAGTGGCGATCGGGGCCGTGGAAGAAAAGCGTGCCCGTCGCGCCTGCCCAGAGCTGTATCGGCATCTGGACGCCGCCCGCCTGGCGGTGCCGCTACGGGAGTTGACCCCCGAGGAGCGGGACGCGGCTGAGGCGCTCATCGCCGACCGGGTCGCTCACCGGCTGATCACGGCCGTGGAGTCCCATCTGCTGTTCCCTCCCGAGCGGGCCGCGGCCGACCTTCGCATGGAGCTGCTCGAAATCCTGCGCCGGGTCGCACGGCGCGACGGCGGCGACGAGCCACCGACCACATCACCGAGCCGATAGAGAGGCGAGACCGGACGCCATGAGCACGAGCAGGATGCACACAATGATCAATGAAGACGACGACGCCGGGCGGCCGAACGAGCAGGCACAGCCCGGCGCCGACCAGACGGACGGCCGCCCCGCCGCAGGCGACTCACCCGGGGAACCGCCTGACGCGGCAGTGCACGTCATGAGCTTCAGCTACGGGTGCGGCCCGATCCCCTTCTCCGGCACGGACATCACCCTCGACCTACGCGGCCAGTTCAGCAGTTCCCCGGTGCCGGAACCCGGCGACATCACCGATGTCACCGCTCTGACCCTCTGCGACGCATGCACGCAGACGGAACCGGCGGCGGACGGCGCCGCCGAGCTGGTCGAGGGCGTGATCCCCCTGGTGGCGGCGTTCCGCAGCGGGACGGGCGAGCAACCGGTCACCGTGGCGGTGGGATGCGCCGACGGACAGTTGTCCGCCGCCGTCGCAACCGCGATGCAACGGCGGATGAACGGCCTGATCCGCGTGACGGTAGAGCACCTCGCCCGCACAGCCGAGGCCGAGGCCCAGCCGCGGCCCGGAACGGAGCCGGCCGCGCCACACAATCCCCTTGCTCCGCCCCAGTCGGCAGGGGCGGACAGCCCAGCCCCGCCCGCGACATCGGCATCTTGAATGCCTCTCAACAACCGGAGCCGCCTCGGACGGTCCTGAGACACGAACTCGTCACCATGGCGGCCCTCTGACCACCCGCACCACGCCACAGGGCCGCACGCGGCGGTTGGCTCATTCCCGCCCCCGCTGCCCAAGGCGGCCCCACCCACAGGTTTCACCGCTCCGTGCGGGCGGGGAAGAACGAGCACTTCCCATCCATCGAGAAAGGGGAAGCAATGCCCACCACGATTGAAGAGCGCCGCCCCGTCGGCATCGCGCTCGACGTACCGGAACTGCGGTTGCCGCTGAGCACTGACGGCGCCGCAGTCCTGCCGGAGCTATCCGAGGGCAACGGGCCGTCGCCGTTCGCGTTCCGATTCCTCGTATCCGTCCCGGCAACGGGCGGCATCCTGCCGGCCGATGTCGAGTACGACGAGGACACCCAGACGGGAACCTATGAGGGCCTGCCGCCCGGCGTCTACATGACCAAGAACCCGCCGAAGACCTACGGTCCCACGCAGCCTTCGGGCCAGATGGACGCGCCGGACGACCCCGGACCGAGCGACGACTGATGACAGACGCTGGCCAGGTTCTCATCCTGGCGGGTCGCTTCGACCCGACCTGTGATCTTGTGGTTGAGGAACTGAACCGGCGTGCCGTGCCCGTCTTCCGGGCAGATATGGCCGAGTTCCCGCTGAGGCTCACGCTCGCCGCGAGCCTCAGCGGGGACCGCTGGAACGGCACGCTGAGAAACGACCGCCGCACGCTCGACCTCGCGTCGGTCCGCTCGGTCTACTACCGCCGCCCCACCCGCCCGAAGTTCCCCGAGAGCATGTCCCCCGAGGCGCGCAAGGTCGCCGAGACCGAAGCCCGCTGGGGCTTCGGCGGTCTGCTGTCGGCCCTGCCGTGCCGATGGCTCCCGCCGCCGGGGAAAGCGGCCGATGCCGAGTACAAGCCGCTGCAACTTCGCGTCGCGGCAGAGGCGGGACTGAGCGTTCCCCGGACACTGATCACGAACGACCCGAACTCGGCGCGGGACTTCGCCGAAGCGGTCGGCGGCCCCCTTGTGTACAAGCCGTTCTTTCACGTACGCGGCACCACGAACGGGCAGACCGTCGCCGTATACGCGAACGTCATCGACCCGGATGACCTGCCGCACCCGGACATCGCGACCACCGCCCACCTCTTCCAAGAGTGGGTGCCCAAGGCGCACGAGGTGCGGCTGACCGCCATCGGCGGGCGGATCTTCGCGGCCGAGATCCACACCGAATCCGACGCCGGCCACATCGATTGGCGAAGCGACTACGACAGCCACACGTACAAGGTCTGCGAGCCGCCCCCCGAGGTGGCGGCCGGAGTCCTGCGGATGCTCGACCTCCTCGGACTGCCCTACGGTGCCTTCGACTTCGCGGTAACCCCCAAGGGGGACTGGCGATTCCTGGAAGTGAATCCGAGCGGACAGTATGGGTTCATCGAGCAGGCGACCGGACTGCCGATCACGGCCGCGATCTGTGACTACTTGGAAGGAAACGGCCAGTGACGAACATCCTCGACGACGAACAGCGCCTCCTCGACGCCCGCGTCTCCCTCACACAGCAGATCGACCGCGGAAGCGTCGTGCTGTCCTCACGCCTGGCGGGCGCCTTCCTCAACGTCCCCCGGCATCCGTTCGTACCCGTCTTCTACCGCCGCGACGGCGAGCGGTTCATCCCGTGGCGCGGCACCGATGGCGACGCGGATGCGTGGCTCGCCGCCGTCTATGCGGACGACTCCCTCATCACCGAAGTGGACGGAGTCCACGCCGACGACGCGGCCCCCGGGGGGCTGACCGGCGTCCCTACCTCGTCCTCGACGGCGCCAAGCCTCATGGCGGACATGCTCGACGCCCTCGGCGTGAACGAGGGGGACGAGGTCTACGAAGCCGGGACCGGCACGGGCTACAACGCGGGCACGCTGTGCTTCCTCGCCGGAGACAAGCACGTCACCACCGTCGACCGGACCGAAGCCCTCACGGACAAAGCCCGGCTCCGGCTGAACGCCGTCGGCTTCGGCCCCCTCGTCATCCACGGCGACGGCGCCCGAGACCTCCCCGCCGACACCATGTATGACCGGCTCATCGCCACCGCGTCCGTCCGCCGTATCCCGCCCGAGTGGCTGACGCGCCTACGCCCCGGCGGCATCATGGTCATCCCCATCAAGGGCGCCCTCGCAGGCGGGATGGTTGCCCGCCTCACGAAGCTCCCGGACGGCGCCGCCGTCGGCTACATCCTCCACACGCCCGCCGCGTTCATGCCGCTCATCAGCGGCCCGGACACGTCCGCACAGGTGCCCGTCGTCCCGGACGGTCCCTGTGCGGACGCCGAACTCTCGGCGCGCGTGCTGGACGACTGGACGTTCTCGTTCTTCGCCCAACTCCATATGCCCCCCGGCCTCGTCCGCGCCTACGGAACGAACGACGACGGGCTACACGTCACCACCCTGTACGACCCCGCCGACGGCTCGGCAACCCGCATCGACGACATGCCCGACGAGCCGCCGGTGGTCACCACCAGCGGACCGCGCGACCTGTGGGAACCGATCGAGGCCGCCCACAAGCTGTGGCAGGAACTCAACCGGCCCCGCCGCGAGTGGTTCACCATCGAGGCCACCGCGAACGAGCAGACCGTGAGGTACACCGCACCGGACGGGCGAGTCCACCGCTGGACCCTGTAACGGCGACGACCACGGGTCGAAGAGCACCAATCGGACCCGCGGCCGACGCCGAGCGGCGGCCCGGGACGACATCGGCCGCGCCGCACAACCCCGCGCCTACGGCTGCGGGCTGTCCGTCCCCGCAGACCGAGGCGCAAGGGTCCCTGACCCCGGTCTTCTGCCCCTGCTTCGCGGACTGCAGGTCCAGGCCCTTCCAGTAGCCGAGAACAGCAGCACGCCAGGTCTCCAGAGGCGTCAGGTCGCTCATGGCTCCTCTTCTTCTATTCAGGTATTCAGATGCTGCCGGCAGGCAGCCCGTACGCTGCTTCGGCCGCACGCGTCGCAGCTGCCCTGTCGCAGGCGCGGAACGCGTCACGGAGCCTGGAGGCGATGTCGTCGGGGATCGCTTCGGGGCGCGGAACGGCGATCTTCCGCAGGTATTGCGCCTGGAATCGCAGCGTGCCGCCACGCATCTTCACGCCATAGGAGCTCACGAAAGCCTCTGCGATTCGAGAGAGCAGCAGCCCGCCGAGCACTTCCATGTCCCACGACGACGAGACGACGTAGTACAGGTTGTGGTGCGGGTAGTAGCCGCCCGGCTCCAGCACCGGTGTGATCTGGGCTTTCATGTCCTGAAGAAGCAGCTTCGGCCGTTCGGCGAGGCCCGGGTAGACCTTGTCGATCGTGCGGTGCCAGGTGCTCGGGTTCTTCCTCGCGACGAAGCGCTTCTTGACGTCCGTGTGCGACGCAAGCGCGGCTGCGAACTTCGGGTAGTCCGCGAGATCCACGAGCCTTCCCTCATCGTCCCACGGGTTCAGCAGCATCTTCGCAGGCGTCGTGAGACGGCCTGCGCGGATGTCCCCGGCCATGACGATGGGCGTGAGCCGATCTTGCTCGACGTCGACGCCAGCGTCTTGGCTGATGATGTACGCCTCGTCGGCTCCGGTCGCGACCCCAATGCTGATCTTCGTCGTGCCGTCGGCTTCGAGCGTCGGGAAGTTCTCCTGCAGGTGCTCTAGCAGCTTGATGGTGTGAGGGGATCCCGTGGGCCAGAAGTCGTCAGTCTCGAACCAACTGGGCAGGCGCACGCCCTCCCAGCCCTGGCCCGAAGCCTCCTCCGCCGTGCCCCGCACGAACGCCACGGCCTCGCTCGCGGAGGCCATTCCGAACGCGGCAGTGGTGTCGATGAACGTGGCGCTGTTCTGCTTGGAGTTGGCCAGTACCGTGATCGCCGGATAGGCCGAGACCTCTGCTTCAAATGCGTCCACGTCGTGCATCTGCCACACGGACTCGACCGCGTAGCGTGAGGTCACGAGACCCCGAAGGTGCTTCCCGTAGGCGTTCCGCATCCAACGGTCCGCGCAGATGAACCCGACTTTCCCCCCGCTTGCGAGCATGGACAGCGAACGCTCGTAGAAACCGACGTAGATGTCCGCCCGTCCGCGCATCGTCCGCCATGTCTTGCGGTAGGCAGCCTCGGTCTCATCATCGAGATCCTCGGTGCGGATGTACGGCGGGTTGCCGATCACGAAATCGACATCCGTCGGTACCTCGTCGAGAAGGAAGTCGCCGTGACGCAGCCAGCCTGCGGACAGGGCTCGGGCTTCTGCAGGACTTGCCCCGGCGGCATGGAGCATGTCCGCCGACTTCTTCCGGCAGGTCGCGACACGCTCGTGCTGGAGATCGAGACCGTACAGACAGTCAGTCAGCGCCGACAGCTCGGTGCCATGGACCTTTGCAGACTCGAGCAGCCGCTCCAGTACGGGGACGAAGAACGCGCCGGACCCGATTGACGGCTCGACGAGCTTCATCTGGGTGAGGTCCTTGTTTGCCGTGTAGCCGACCAGATCAAGAATCGTCTCGACGACCCATCGACGGGTGAAGACCTCGCCGTACTCGACCTCGTCGGGGGCAACTGCGGCCATGGGTTCCTCTCGTCATGGCTCACTGCACGAGCCCTCACCTCAAGGCTATCGGTGGGTACGGCCCGCCAGAGGGCTTCTCGCGCCTCACTACTCGGATTCGTGGCTCCACGGCGGCTCGTCGAAGCTCTCCTCTGTGATCAGCGAGGTGTGTTCATCCTGAACGTGCAGGTCACGGGGGTGGCATCGGTGCGTGATGTCGTACTCGTGCGGGTCGCCGGGCCCTGTCTGGTGCGAAGATCGTCGGTCAGCGGGAGTGTCACCCGTCACAGCCTCCCCGAACACCCCCGTACACCCATCCGACGCAGGATGAGGACCCGCATGCCGAAGGGGGCCGCCCGCGGGCAGTCCCCCTGCCAAGTCTGAACCCCCGGGGGCCCGGCCCCCCGCCCCGCCGCGCCCCTCGGCGCCGTGCGCGGGAGGGGTCCCGGGCCCGCCGCGGTACAACCGTTCCGATGGCCGCCGGACCCCGGCCGTACGACCACTCGGGGCCCCGCGGCGGGAGGGCGGGACAGCGGGAAGCCGGGAAGGGGGCGGGCGCGCCGATGGCGGCACAGCGGACGGCGGGGGACGCGGCTGCGCGACGCCCGCGGACCCCACCGTGACGGACTGGCCCATGTTGTTGCTGAACATGTCCAGTTCACGGGATGGCTGCATGCGGAGGCTCGCAACGATGGCCGCGCCGTTGTCCTCCTGGCTGAGGCGGTGGAACTGGCCGACGAGGTGCAAGACGGGCCGCTAGCAGCCCAGGCACTCAACTTCCATGGCTATCTGGCACGGCAACAGGGGCGGACCCATGCGGCGTCCCGCTGGTTCACTGCGGCGTACCTGTCTCCGGGTGCACATCACGCGCAGCGCATGGGGGACGCATCTCAGGCGGCGCATGCATACGCGGCGATGGGAGACCGGCGAAGGGCGCAACGTCTGCTCGGCGAGGCTACGGACCTTGCTGAGGCAGCCGGCAGTACTGCGCCTCCTGAAACGGCTTACTGGCTGACCAGTGACTACCAACTCCTTAATCTGGGGCTCGCCTACCTTGCGCTGGCTGAGCACGCCAAAGCTGCTGACCATCTCAAGCATGGGCTCGCCACGCTCCCAGCGGACCAGAAGGACGCAGTGTGGGCGCGGGAGTACAAGAATGCTCTCGATGCATAGTTCGGAGCGTAGCCAGGTTGCCAGCGGTGGCCGCATGACATGCACGTCCTCCACCCGGCCGTATCGGGGATGAACTCCGTGATCAGCCTGAACATTTTGTCCAAGCTGGCCGCCGTTCAGAAGCTGGACGCTGGGGTTCCCGAGACTCTGCGGGACGCGCTGGACCACATTCCACGCGAGATCAGCCGCGATCCGTACATGCTCCCGTAGCCCCAGGGGTCATCGGCACTTGCTGCGTTCCCTGACATATACTGATCGACGCGCCCCCTGGTCAACGTGTAACGCGAGGGGGCGCCCGCCAAATTCGGGCGGTCCGATCGGGTTTCTCTGCCCTACTCGTCCAGGAAGAGAACAGCAGTGATGGTCTTTTCGCAGACGTCGCAGTGCATGGGAGCCTCTACGCTCGCCAGATCGCATTCGATCGATGTCATCCGGTCAACGATGCCGGTGTTGACCTCGGTCGCCCATGCTGTCCGCCACCGCGTGGTGTTCTCCTGGAGTCGCGTGATGTAGCCGCGCGTCATCTGGTAAAAGCCGCGTACGCCGTGCTCCTTCATGTATGTCCAGTTGTACTCAAGGCTTTTGAGTACAACTGGGAAGGGGTGGAGCGACTGAGAGCGGCCCCAGCTCTCCAGCACATCGGGGATGTCCAGCCGGGCCACCTTGTTGTCTAACTCGTTCCACTGGCCGGTGTCGTCGAAGTCGCTGACCACCTGATCGATGATGGCAGCGCAGTGCTGGAGATTCGCGGCCTTGTCGGCGAAGATGCGCTCCACTTCGGCGTGGTTTTCTTCGGTGCCGTTCTTGCGTACGTCGGCGATGGCGCGAGTGAGAGCGGTGCTGTGGGCTGCTTCCTCGCACAGGGCCTGGCCGAAGGAACGCCAGGGGTCGGGGAATCCCCGCTCGGCGGTGACTTCGAGTATTCGATCTCCTTGCTTGCCCATCCGTTCCTCCTGAGAAGGCTGGTCAGTTGGATGGTGTGAGCCTTCGTGAAAGCTCTGCGGCGGCTTCGGCATACGGGACCTGTACTTGTTCGCCGGTGGTCATGTCCCGCAGGGTGACCATATTGGCGTCGCGCTCGGCAGTACCGTAGATCACGGCGTATCGTGCACCCTGGTCGCTGGCCCACTTCATCTGCTTGGCGAACTTACCCGAACTGCCCAGATAAATCCCTGTCCGTCTCTGCGTACGTCGGATATCGGCCGCAAGCCGAAAGCTGTCTGTGGCCAGTTCCGGACTCATGACGGTGACCGCGACATCCAGTCGGCTGTGCTCGTCTGACTCGTCGCTGCGCAGGAGCGGGAGAATACGTTCAACGCCCAGAGAGCCGCCGCACGCTGGGGCGGGCTTGCCTCCAAGATTGCCGATCAGATTGTCGTAGCGCCCACCGGACGCGATGGAACCGGGCATACCAGGCGCTACCACTTCATAGATGGGGCCCGTGTAGTAGTCGAGTCCCCGGACCAGACTTGGCGTCCATGCAATCTGTTCGTCCGAAATGGAACCTTTTGTGAGCTGGAGCAATTCGTCGACTTCAGCCAGTCCACGCTGGCCTGTTGTGCTTGACGTGAGCTGCTTTCGGATGCGGTCGGCAGCATCGGCTGCGGTGAGATCGTCGACCAGGTCTTGTGCTACAGCTTCGGGAAGCCCGCGCTTGGTGGTGAGTTCATCGATGACGGCCGTGGGCGGCAGCTTGTCGAGCTTATCCAGCGTGATCAACACGACTCCGCCGAGATCGGCGGGAACATCGTATGCCTCAAGGAGCCCCGTCAGGATCGCCCGGGAGTTGACGAGGAACCGGAACTCGGCAAGCCCCAGTGTGGCCAGTGCATCATGCAGCGCCAGGACAACTTCGGCGTCGGCCAGCGGCGACGTGGAGCCGACGATATCGAGATCGCATTGCGTGAACTCGCGATACCGTCCCTTGCCGGGCCGGTCTGCGCGCCATACAGGACCGATGGCATAACGCTTGTACGGAGAGGGAAGTTGACCGCTGTAGGCGGCTACCGCACGGCTGAGAGGAACCGTGTGGTCGTAGCGAAGGGCGAGATCGGCATCCCCGCTTGCCTCGTGATCCCCACGGCGAAGGATCTTGAAGATCAACTGATCACCTTCGTCCCCGTACTTACCAGTCAGCACGTCCAAACGCTCGACGGCAGGAGTCTGGAGAGGTTCGAACCCGAACCCGGAGAAGACGCGCCGGATGCAGGCGAACGCACGTTCGCGGTGCGCGTACTCCGCGGCGAGGAAGTCACGGGTTCCGCTCGGAGGATCGAACTGGGTGGATGCCATGCGCGACAGTTTCCCGGAACCCATGGGTGACGACCAAAACGCCTGCGTCTGGGCCCCCCGAACGCCCCGGAACACCCGGCCGCCGCAGGCTGAGAACCCGCATGCCGAAGGGGGCCGCCCGCGGGCAGCCCCCTGCCACGTCTGCATCCCGGGACCCGGCCGCCCGCCGCGCCCCTCGTCGCGGTTCGCGGGAGGGGTCCCGGGCCCGCCGCGGTACAACCGATTCCGATGGACGCCGGACCCCGGCCGTACGACCACCCGGGGCCCCGCGGCGGGAGGGCGGGAAGCGGGCAGCCGGGAAGGGGGCGGGCATGCCGATGGCGGCACAGCGGACGGCGGGGGACGCGGCCGGCGCGGGGGAACCCCTGCTGGCCCACGGCCAGCGGGTCCACGGCGGCCTGGTGGTCGACCGCAGGCTGGGCGAGGGCGCGTTCGCCGAGGTGTACCGCGTACGCCACCACGTCCTCGGCTGGCAGGCGCTCAAGCTCTTCAAGCACGTGGCCTCGCTCGGCGCGACCTTCAGCAGGCTCGACGAGGCGCGCATCCTCTCCACGCTCGGCCACCCCAGCATCATCCGGGTGTTCGACGCCGGCACGGTGGACACGGCCGAGGGCGTACGCGGCTACCTCACCATGGAGTACGTGGCCGGGGGCAGCCTGGAGCGGCTCGTCGAGTCGCACGCCGGCGTCGTCCCCGTCGACCGGGTCACCGCCGTGCTGCGGCAGGCGGCCGACGGCCTCTCCGTCGCCCACGGGCGGCAGCCCCCGGTCGTGCACCGCGACCTGTCGCTGGCCAACGTGCTCCTCACGTACGACGAGTCCGGGCCGTGCGTGAAGGTGAGCGACTTCGGGCTGGCGAAGGAGACGGACCCGGCGACGCGGGCGGCCAGCGCGCAGGGCACGGTCGCGTACATGCCGCCGGAGGTGCTCATCCGCGGGCGCGGCTACTCCTGCGCCGGCGACGTGTGGGCCCTGGGCACGATCGTCTACTACCTGCTCACCAACACCTTCCCGTACGGCGCCGGCGACCCGATCCGCTCCTTCTCCGCGGCGCGTTTCGAGGAGACGCTGCGGCCCCCGGGCGACTTCAACGACGACGTCGGCCCGGAGCTGGACCGGCTCGTCGCGGACATGCTGCGCGTCGACCCGGACGCCCGGCCGCCCATGCGCGAGGTCGCCGAACGCGCCCTGCCCGAGGGGCGGTCGCCGGCGGGCCCGCCCCCGCGGACGGCAGCACCCCCGCCCCCGGACGCGACCCCGGACGCGACCCCGGCCCCCGCCCCGCCCCCGGACGAACTCGTCCGCGCCGCCATCGCCCTCTCCCGCGTCCCGGGCCGGCTGGCGGACGCGGCGAACCAACTCGAAGAAGCCCTCGGCCGCCACCCCCGCCTGCGGGAGCGGCACCTGACCCGGCTCATGACCTGGCGTAGAGGAGTCGTGCAGTGAAGGAATCCCCGGCCCGCTTCGCGGACCTGGCGGGGCTGCGGCTGTACCGCAGGAACATCTTCGCCGTCACCGGACTGCCCGTGGACGCCCAGGGCCGTGCGGTACGGCGGCAGCGAGCGCGCCTCGACGCCCGGCTGGCGGTCGAGGAGACCTGGCCGGGGGACGCCGACGCGCCCGCGCCCGGCGGGTACCGCAAGGACGAGGTCCGCCTGGCCTTCGAGGAGTTCCAGGACCCGCGGAGCCGGCTCGTGGACGAGCTGATGTGGTACTGGCGGGACGCCGACCTCGGCTGCGGCTGCGGCCCCGTGACGCACCGGCGGCACGACGAGGCCGTACAGCTGCACAGCAGCGCGATCGAGGCGGAGACGGGCCGCGCCGACGTATCGGCGGCCGAACGCGACCGGCTCTGGGACGCCGCCGCCGACTGCTGGGCGAAGCTGATCAGCTCCCCCGACCTGCGCGGCCACATCGCCCACCGCATGACCGCCCTGGCCGACCCGCGGCTCGACGGCCACTCCCCCGACGACTTCCTGCCCGGCGTCCCCCGGCTGCTGCTCTCCCCGTTCACCGAACTCGCCGGCGACCGGTCCGCCCGGCCGCGGCTGGCGGACGCCTGCGACGGCTGGGTCGCGCAACCCGCCTTCGCGACCCTGCTCCGCGACGCGTTCGAGGAGCCCGTGACGGAGGCGGTCGAGCGGGTCGGCGAGGGGCTGCGGCTGGCCGGCGAGCAGCATCACGCGGACCGGCACTGGGACGCCCTGCAACTCCTCGGGGACCGGGTGCTGCCCGACTTCGAGGAGCTGGCGCCCCTCAAGCCGTTCGCCCCGGAGTCGCAGTACGAGGAGCTGGCGCACATGGTCGCCGTGGCGGTGAACAACGTCACGCTCGCCATCTACACCGACCGCGGGCACTCGCGGTTCCAGAAGAAGAAGGCGGTCGAGCTGATGGAGGCCGCCTACGAGATCGCCCCGGAGCGCGACGAGGACCTGATCCACGAGAACCTGAAGGCTCTGTACGACCAGCGCGTCGGCCCGGGCGGCGGCGCGCAGTCGGGGGCGGCGGCCCAGCAGATGAAGCCCAGCGAGTGCCTGGGGTGCGTGCTGGCGCTGCTGGCGATCGTCGGCGGGGTCGTCGCGGGGCTGACCGCGGGACCCGGCGCGGCGATCGGCATCGTCGTCGGCGGGCTCGTATTCGCCGGGATGTTCGCGTCATGAAGCCGTACGCCACCCGAGAAAGGGCTCCGATGGCACAGCACGCCCGCCGCTCGACGAGGGGGCGCGTCCGCGCCGCGCTCGGACAGTGGCGCCAGCCGCCCGAGTTCCGCGTTCCGCCGCCGCCGCTCGACCCGGCCCAGGCGGCGTGGGTCGCGGGTGTGCTGGCGGAGGTCGAGGCGGCGGAGGCGCTGGCGGACCGGGCCCTCGCGGAAGCCGCGGCCACATCCGAAACCGCCGACAGCACCGCAACCGCCGAAGCGGCCGGGACGACCGAGACCGCCGCAACCGCCGCAACCGCCGAAGCGGCCGGGACCGCCGCAGCCGGCGCCGGCTCCGGCGCCCTCGTGGGCGCGGCCACCGGCCTCTGGCGGGCGCTGCGCAAGCTCGACCAGGACGCCGGCTCGCTGTCGGCGGCCGACCTGCGGCAGGTCCGTATCCAGGTCCGCGCGAGCCGCCAGGCGCTCGCCGACGACGGGCTGGAGATCCAGGAGCACGACGGCGAGCCGTTCGACTCCGGGCTCTCCCTGGAGGTGCTGGTCTTCCAGGACGAGCCGGAGCTGACCCGCGAGGTCGTGCTGGAGACCGTGCGGCCGACGGTCTACTTCCGCGGCCGGCGCATCCAGATGGGCCAGGTCATCGTCGGCAGGCCCGTATCCCCGCAGACTCCCGGCGCAGAGACGATCAAGGAGACCCCGGCGTGAGCGAGACCATCGACTACGGCATCGACCTCGGCACCACCAACAGCGCGATCGCGGTGGCCGAGGACGGCGGCGTGCGCGTCGTGAAGAACAACGACGGCTGGGACACCACCCCCTCGGCGGTGTGGATCCCCAAGAGCGGCGTGGTCCACGTGGGCAGGCGCGCCAGGGACCGCACGCAGACCGACCCGGCCAACGCGCACGCCGAGTTCAAGCTGGAGATGGGGGTGGCGGGGGCCACGCGCCGGTTCGAACGCGCCGGACTGGCGCTGACACCCGAGCAGTTGTCCGCCGAAGTGCTGAAGTCGCTGCGGCAGGACGCCGCGCACGAACTCGGGTTCCAGCCGGAGGCCGCGGTGATCACCGTGCCCGCGGCCTTCGCCCTCAACCAGAACAACGCCACGTCCGA
Organism: Streptomyces sp. CNX435; assembly: GCF_059570575.1. NCBI lineage: Bacteria > Bacillati > Actinomycetota > Actinomycetes > Kitasatosporales > Streptomycetaceae > Streptomyces > Streptomyces sp. CNX435. Next base: position 59,597 of record NZ_JCANTA010000010.1, read on the forward strand.
CGCCGCCGCCCTGGCCGGGCTCAGCGAGCATTGCCCGCTGGTGCAGGAGCCGACCGCCGCGGCCATCGCGTACGGCGTGCAGGACTCCTCGGACTCCGCCCACTGGATGGTCTTCGACCTCGGCGGCGGCACGTTCGACGCCGCCGTGATGAGCAAGCGCGACGGCGAGCTGCAGCTGATCCAGCACGCGGGCGACCCGTACCTCGGCGGGAAACTCATCGACTGGGCCCTCGTCAACGACCTGCTGGCGCCCGCGGCCCGGCGGGATCTCGGGCTGCCGGACTTCACCCGGGGCAACCCCCGGTGGCGGAAGAACTTCGCCCTGCTCAAGCGGGAGGCCGAGAACGCGAAGATCGAGCTGTCCCGGGCCGACACGTTCGACATCAACGTCGACCTCTGGAACGCCGACGACGACGCCGAGCCCTTCGAGTACACCCTGACCCGGGGCGCGCTCGACGACCTCGCGCTCCCCTTCTACACCCGGGCGGTCAAGCTCTGCCGGGACGCGCTGGCCGACAGCGCGCTGCGCCCCGACCACATCGACCGGCTGCTCCTGGCCGGCGGCTCGACGCTCAGCCCCGGGCTGCGCGAACTGCTCGCCGACCCGGACACAGGGCTCGGCATCGCCGTGGACCACAGCCAGGACCCCACCACTGTGGTGGCCCGCGGCGCCGCGGCGTTCGCCCGTACCGTACGGCGACCGCGGAAGGCGGTGGCCGCGGCGCCGGGGGAGTTCGCGATCGAGCTGAACTACCCCGTCCAGACCGTCGACACCACCGAGATCCCGGTGTCCGGCACGCTGCGCAGCGGCAGCACGGTGGACTGGACCCAGTACGCCGTCGTGCTGGCCAACCCCGACGGGCAGCCGCCGTTCCGCGGACCGCGTACCGCGCTCACCCAGGACGGCACCTTCTACACCGAGGTCGCCATCACCGCCGACACCACGTCGCGCTTCACCGTGGAGCTGACCGACGCCGCCGGCACCCGGCAGCGGCTCGCCGGCGACACCCTGTCGATCACGCACGCGAAGGTCGTCCCCGGCGAGGCCGTGCTGACCGGCACCCTCGGCATCGGCCGGGCCGACGGCACGTTCGACCCGCTGCTCCGCAAGGGCGCGACCCTGCCGGCCATGGTGACGAAGATCTACCGCACCACCATCGCGCTGCACCGCTCGGAGCCGGACGCGGTGATCCGTATCCCGCTGCTGGAGGGCGAACGGGGGCGCGCCGAGCGCAACACGCGGGTGGGGCTGCTGGAGATCCGGCCGCGCGACGTCCGTATCGACCTGCCGGCGGAGAGCGAGGTGGAGGTGACGTTCGAGATCGAGGCGAGCAGCCGGGAGGCCCTGGTGACCGCCCACATCCCGCTGGTCCAGCAGCAGTTCGAGGCGACGATCAACCGCGCCGAGCTGCTCGCGCCGGAACACCCGGAGCTGGTCGACCGGCTGCAGGGTCTTGAACAGCGCGTACGCAACCTCCAGGAGCAGGCGGACGACGCGTACGCGGAGCAGGCCCGGGCGAAGCTGGAGAACCTGGCGGAGCACAAGCCGCTCGCCCAGCTGCGCCGGGAGGTGGACGCCGCGGCCGTCGACACGGGGGCGGCGGTGACCAGCGACCGCCGCATCCGCGACCTGGAGGCCCAGCTCGACGACATCGAGGACGCCATCGAGATCCCCGGTCTCGAACGCCGGCTGTGGGATCTGCTCGGCGCCTGCGAGGACATCATCCAGCAGGTCGGCGGCAACCCCTCCGACCGGCGGGAGCTGGAGAGCCTGCGGGCCCGCGCGAGCGCGCTCGGCAAGGACGCGACGCCGGCGGACCTGCGGCGGCTGGCGAAGCGGGCCGGGGAATTCCAGGTGGAGCTGCTGCGGCGCACGGACCAGTGGGTGTATCTGGTGTTCAACGCGCTGGTCGAGATGCGCGACCAGATGTATCCGCGGCAGCAGGCGGACGCCGCGATCCGCGACGGCAGGCTGGCGGTGGCCGCGGGCGACGCGGATGCCCTGGTGGGGGTGAACGAGCGGCTGCGCCGGCTGCTGCCGCCGGATGCCGCGGACGCGGCCGAGAAGAAGACGGGCGGAGTGAAGTGAGCACGCACGACGACCCCGTGCGGGTCCGCCCCGAACCGGCCCCCGTGTCGCTGCCGGGCTCCCCGCCCGGCGGGAACGCCCGCGGGAACTCCCGCGGGAACTCCGCCGTGGAGCCCGCCGCCGGGTCCGGCGCCGAGCCCGCCGTCGAGCCCGGCGCCTCCGGCGCGGCGGCGTCGCGCACGCTGCGCACGGCCCTGCTGCTCGCGCGCGTCCGCACGGCGGCGCGCGCCGGTGACCTGGACGAGGCGCTGCGGCTGCTGCGCGCGGCGGAGGCCCGGGACGCCCGGTCGGTGGACGAACACCGGGACGTACTGGACCTGTTCGCCCGCGTCCACGCCCAGCGCGGCGAACTGGACGCGGCGGCGGTGTACTGGCGCCGCGTCCGGGCCCGCCACCCGGACGACCCGGCCGCGGCAGCGGGCCTGGCGCGCATCGCGCGCCTGCGCCGCCACGGCCCGCGGGCGTCGCTGGCCCGCCACCGGACCCGTACGGCGGTGGTGGCGGCGGTGTGCGCGGTGGCGGTGGTGGCGACGGGAGCGGTGGCGCTGACCGGAGACGAGCCGTCGCGGCCGTCGCGTACGGATACGGAGACGGCGGCGGCGACGGAGCGGCAGATCGAGGAGAGCGTACGAAAGAAACTGGCGGCAGCCGAGGAAACGACCCGCACCCGAGAGGCAACACGCCGCGAAGAAGCAGCCCGGGACCTGGCGAGGACACTCCGCTCCCCGGGCGTACGGCCGCACGTACAGGGCACGTCGGTGGAGGTGGCCTTCGCGGAAGGAGTCTTCTCCGAAGGCGCAGAGCTGACCGAAGAGGGCGCCGACCGCCTTGCGGCCCTGGGCGGGAACCTCACACCGGTCAAGGCCCGCATCGCCATCCACGGCCACGCCGCCACGGTCCCCGACGCCCCGCGCCGCGGCGGCTCGGTGGTCGCGCTCTGGCGCGCGCTGATCGCGGCCCGCGAACTGAGCACGGCCAGCGGCAAGCCGCTGACGGCGTTCACCACGGCGAGCGCGGACCAGCGGGAAGCGCCGTACACGCAGGACGCGAGGAACCGCACGGTGACGGTGGTGATCACCCCGGAGTGACGCCGGGCACGGCGGGGGCCCGAGCCGCCGCGCCGTTCGTGCACGGCGGCCCCCGCAACCGGCCCCGCAAGCGCCGGCGCCGGTTGCGGGGACCGCCGCTACCCCAGGTACGGCGTGGCCCGGTGTTCGAGGAAGTGCCGCAGCCGGAGGCGCTGCGTGTGGTGCATCGGCAGCTCGTCGAGGTCAACCGGGTCGACGAACCGCAGCTCCGTCGACTCCTCCGAGATCGCCAGCGTCCCGCCGACGACGCGCGCCGTGAAGCACACGTTGAACTGCCGGCGCACCTCCCCGTCGCTGTACGCGACGATGTGCCGCGGATCGGTGTACGTACCGACCAGCCCCGTCACCTCAACATCGAGCCCCGTCTCCTCCTTCACCTCCCGCACCGCACAGCCCGGCAACGAGTCCCCCAGGTCCATGCCGCCACCGGGCAGCGCCCACAGGCCGCTGTCCCGGCGGCGCTGCAGCAGGATGCGCCCCGCGCCGTCGGTCACCACGGCGGAGGCCGCCGCGACGAGGCTGTTGGGCTCGGGCGCGGCGGGGTCGTCGTAGTACTCGGTACGCGCCATGGGCGGCTCCTCGCCTTCTCCGCGGATGCTACGCGAGGTGACCGGGCCGGGCCGGGTTCCACCTCGACCGAGACGATCCGGTCCGCCACGACCCGGATGCGGGCGCGGCCGGTGCGCCCTGCGTGACGTTGCCAGGAGGGCGCCGAGGGCCGCCGCTAGGCGAACTCCCGCAGTGCCTCGGCGATGTTGGCCCGGTTCGTCTGCAGCGCCTCCAGCCCGGCGGCATAGCGGTCACGGTGCCCTGCGATGTCGGCGGTCTGTTTCTCAGCCCGCACTGCGTGCCAGATCTCGACCGTACGGTGGCGGCGCTTGCAGGTGACGTCGGCGACGGCGGTGGCCCGTTCCTGCCGCGTGTGCCGGGTGTTGCCGTCGCTGCCCCGCCGCCAGGCGTCGTCCGTGTACGCCGCGACGGGTGAGCGGTAGCGCGTGAATCCCTGGTCTGCCATGCAGCCGGACCACTCGTCCCAGGCCGCGCGAATCCGCTTGTCGCGCTTGACCGCCTTGTCGACCACGACCGCCCGCCGGCTCGCGTAGAGCCAGTCCCGTTCGAGGTCGATCCCGCGCGTCAGCCGGCTGTTGGCCTCGGCGCTGCAGGCGGGGTGGTCCGCGTACTCGGCGGAGGTCATGCGGCGGCCCTGCGGCCGGGTGGTCGGGGATGCCGCCGGGTCCCAGCCGTAACCCCAGCGCTGGGCGTCATCGAGGTCGGCGGCGCCGTAGTCGGTACTCACCGCAGTGGCGACGACGGGGTCGCTGGGATAACGCGGGTCGAGCGGGAAGTCCGGGTGGCCGCGGTCCGCCATGCACTGCCGGACCAGCAACGCCGTCGCCCGCTGGCTTCGCCGGTAGTCCTCCGGCGTGGAGTCGTAGCGGTCGGCCGGGAGCGACCCGGGGTCCGACGCCGTGGGTACGGCGCCCGGGAGTTCGGCGCCGGAAGCGCAGATCGCCGCCAACGCCGCCACTGCCGTCACGGCCGCCGGCCGCCACCCCTGTCTCCCCATGCGGAGGGATGTTAGCGAACGGCTGTACGCGATCGTCCGGCCGCGTTGCCCGCCGTAGGCGCCCAGCTGAAGGTCACCACCAACCCGGCCGCGGGCACCGAACTGCTCACCGCCACCGGCGACCTCTTCGCCGTCGAACTCCGCGCCCACCGCTCCGCCGGCGCGAGACCGGCGAGACCATGGCCGAGAGCGAGAAGTGGATCACTCTCGACCCTGTCTCCGACACGTCTCCCCCCGGCCCAGCCGCACGCGCTTCCGGCACGAGCAGGTTCAGGGCCGCACCGTTCCTGTGGACTGAGCGGGAGTGACTCCGCTCGGCCGCACGCCCCGAACGGTCTTGGGCTCCCCCACTGCCTTAAGGGCGTGGGTGGTACCCCCAGGTCCCCGGCGTACTCGGCCCCGGGGCAGCGACACGGATCCTGTCCGTGGTCCGGTCCCGGGAGGCCGGTTCCCTCACGACCCGGCCATGTGGGCACGGCCAGAGGGCGACGGGGAAGCCCCGGGACCATCACTCCGGTGGAGCGGGGGCCCCGCACGCTGGCACCGCACCCGGCGTCCCAGATCGCACGATCAACGTAGCCCGAACGGCCCGGGCCACCGCAAGCCCACAAGCCCACCACCACACGAACGAGTCACACCACCCTCGTGCACACTCCCCGGCCAGCAGTTGGCTACCCCTACGGGTGCAGGACCGGACCGCGTGGCCGGCGCCAACGACTACGGCCGCGCCGCCGTGGCTCGCCGGCGCCGCGACGGCCACATCCCGACACGATCCGGCGGGTCTTCCTCATCCTGATCGCCGGGAGATCTTTCGATGGCGTGAAGGGCGGCGACGGTGTTGCCGGCCATGCAGGGCATTAGCACGATGGGTTCTCGGGGAAGTTCTTGCAGACGGTGACCGGGTTGTAGTAATCGTCGGCGCGCAGGAGCTTCCCGTCGGGTGTCCATTCGAGACGGAACACGTACACGTTGGGGTAGGGGCGGCCGTCGGCGGCGGTGAAGTCGCCGTCGGTCTCGACGAACGAGACCTTTCCCCCGTTCGTCACCGAGACCCGGGTGTCGACGAAGTCGATCGCGGACATGTCGGCGAACATTCCGCGAAAGTAGCCGAGTGCCTCTTCGCGGCCGGTGAAGACGAAGTCCGGCTCCTGGTTGCCGGAGAACGTCATCGGCTGGGTCAGCACGATGTCCGCGTGCTGGAACTCGGCGACCGCCGCCAGGTCCTCGCGTTCGACCGCGCTGAGGAAGGCCAGCGTCCGCTTCTCGGTCTCCCCTTCCGGCGGGCTCGCCTCGCCCTGGTCGGCGGTGAGCAGGAGTCCGCCGGTGACGGCGGCAGTGGTCGCGAGGGACAGGGCGAGGATCTTCAGGGGGGTGGGCACTGGAGCTCCTCCGCATGCTGGTGTTTTGTGGTGTTTCGTGCCATAGCGTTTCTCGGTGCGTTCGGGCCGCCACGGTCCGCCACGGTCCTGGTCAGACGTGGCTGCCCGGTTCGGCAGCCTGAGGTTTCTGATCAACGACCCGAGGCGCATAGGTCGAGGAGACGCCCCAGGTAAACAAGGTTGACGACGTCAACCTAGCGACTCGTGGTTGACGACGTCAACCCCCGCTGTCCGTCGTGCCCCGCGGTATAGTCCACATGTGCCCCCCCGTACTCGCGAACTGCTGATTGCCGCGGCGGCCGACCTCCTCGACGCGGGCGGGCCAGAGTCCGTCACCCTGCGCGAGGTCGGCCACCGCGCCGGCGTGTCCCACAACGCCCCGTACAAGCACTTCGCCAACAAGCAGGCCCTGCTCGCCGGCGTCGCCGCCGAAGAACTGACGAAGACGGGCGAGGCGTTGGCCGCCCTGCGGACGGACGACCTGCCCGAGGGTGAGGTGCTCCGCGCGGCTCTCCGGGAGTACGTCGCCTGGGCGCTGGCCTATCCGGCCCGCTTCCAGCTGGTCTTCGGCGTCTGGACCACCCCGTTCGAGGACCTGGTCGTCGCCGTGGAGTCCAGCCGGAACACGCTGCTCGCCATCGTCGAGGCCGCGCAGCTGGCCGGGCAGCTCCCGCCGGGCGACACCGAGCGGATGATGTCGCTGCTGCAGGCCGTCATCCACGGAGCCATCGACCTGACGGTGGGCGGGCACCTCGCAATCGGCGGCAAGGGGAACGCCGACGCCGACGCGCTCGTCGACGACCTCCTGGGCTACTTGCACGCCTCGGCGGCGGTCACCCGCTCCGCCTGACATCCCTCCGCTCGAACTCACAACCGCAACCGCCACAGGTTGCGTCATCCCGGAGGCGTACGATGCCGCTCTCCGGCCACCTCCCAGGCCACGCTGAGCGCATCGACGGCATCGGCGGCGGCCGGCGCGCACGGCCACCAGTCACCGTCCTCGCGTACGTACGGATACCAGCGGTCGTCCGCGCTCAGCCGGAGCTGGATGCCCGCGGCGTCGATGATCAGGCGGTTTCGCCAGGCTCGTGGCTCTGGTGTGGGCCCGTCGTCGGCGGTCATCTCCCCGAGCGCTTCGGTGACGGCGGTGCGGGCATGGGCCATGACGTTCCGGGCGGGGCTCCAGGACTGCTCGGCGACGATCAGGCCGGCGGCTCCGCCGTGGCGCCAGGCGCGGGTGAGCCGGGCCAGCGCCAGGGGGTGCAGGCCGGTGCCGGTGGCCAGGGCCTGGAAGTACTCCGGGGTGCGGTGGGTGGTGACGAGGCGGGCGGCGTCCTGGTTGCGGGTCAGCTGCAGGCACGCCGGGTCGCCGGTGAGCAGCTGTGCGGCGCGGGCGGCCGTGTCGGCGGCGAGGGTTTCCAGGCCGTCGGCGGTCAGCCCGCTGCGGGGCGGCGGATCCTCGGGGAGGGTGGGATCACGGCGGGCGATCGCGGCGAGCTGTGCGGCGAGGGCGGGTGCTTCGGCGGGTGCTCCGGCGGGTACGTCGGCGGGTGCTCCGGCGGGTACTTCGGCGGGCGCTTCGGCGGTGGCCCGGGCCCAGCGGGCGTAGGCAGCCGCCGCGGGGATGCCGGCCGGCGGGGCTTCGCGGTCTGCGCCGGCCGCCCCGGTCGCGGTGCTGCTGCGACGTCTGCGCAGTCCGGCCAGTACGCGGTCCTTGGTGCGCCCGCGCAGGTGGAACAGCGTGAAGGGGTCGGCGTCGACGGCGGCGGTGATGGCGTAGCACAGTGCCGCGGCGTGTTTGCAGGGGTAACCCCAGTCGGGGCAGGAGCAGTGCGGGTCGAACTCGTGCGGACGGGGCAGCACGGGCACGTCGGCGGCGTCCGCGGCGTCGGCGAGGGTCTCGGGCATCTCACCGTCCAGGAGCGCCGCGACGTGCGCGGCGCGGGCGGCGATCGCATCGAGCAGGGTGTCCCACGCCGCGTCGTCGAGGACGGGTACGCGGACGGCGGTGCGGTACGGGCGGGGGCGGCTGCCCTGCACGGGTGCCGTGATCGCACCGGGGGTGACGGTGATCTCGCCGACGGCCCCGGCCCGGGCATAGGTGCGGCCGCGGGCGAGCCGGCCGGCGTCCAGGGCGGAGTCCTCCAGCGCGACGACCCAGGCCCGGCCCCACCAGGTGCCGGCGAACGCGCGCTTGCCGCGGGCCGGGGCGCGGCGGGCGGGGCTCACGACGTGCTCCCGAGCGCCACGAGTTCGGCGAGTTCGGCGTCGCCGAGTTCGGTCAGCGCCGCCTCGCCGGAGCCGACCACGGCGTCGGCGAGGCTGCGCTTGGCGGCCAGCAGCCGGGCGACCTTGTCCTCCACGGTTCCCTCCGTGACCAGCCGGTGGACCTGGACGGGGCGGTCCTGGCCGATGCGGTGGGCGCGGTCGGTGGCCTGGTCCTCCACCGCCGGGTTCCACCAGCGGTCGTAGTGGATGACGTGGGTGGCGCGGGTGAGGTTCAGCCCGGTGCCCGCGGCCTTGAGGGAGAGCAGGAAGACCGGCCTGGCGCCGGACTGGAAGCGCTCCACCATCTCCTCGCGCCGGGCCACCGGTGTGCCGCCGTGCAGCAGCAGCGGCGGCAGCGGCGGCTTGCCGGCCAGCGCGCCGCGTGCGGTCAGGTGCTTCTCGATGAGCTTGGCCATGGCCACGTACTGGGTGAAGACCAGCACGGACTCGCCTTCGGCGGTGATGGTCGCCAGTAGCTCCTCCAGCAGCTCCAGTTTGCCAGAGCGGCCGGGCAGCGGGCCGGACTGGCGCAGGTACTGGGCGGGATGGTTGCAGATCTGCTTGCACGCGGTGAGCAGCTTCAGCACCAGGCCGCGCCGGGCGATGCCCTCGGACTGCTCGATCCGGGCCATGGTCTCGCGCACCACCGCCTCGTACAGCGCGGCCTGCTCGGCGGTGAGCGCGGCCACGTTGTCCGTCTCGGTCTTGGGCGGCAGCTCCGGGGCGATGCCCGGGTCCGTCTTCTTGCGCCGCAGCAGGAACGGGCGTACCAGCCGGGACAGCCGTTCGGCGGCCTCGGCCGACTCCTCCCCCTGGCCGGCTTCGACGGTGCGGCCGTAGCGGTCGCGGAAGGCGGTGAGCGAGCCGAGCAGGCCGGGCGTGGTCCAATCGAGGATCGCCCACAGCTCGGAGAGGTTGTTCTCCACCGGCGTGCCGGTCAGCGCCACCCGTGCCCCGGCGGGGATGGCGCGCAGCTCCCGGGCGGTGGCCGAGTGCGGGTTCTTCGCATGCTGCGCCTCGTCCGCGACCACCAGGCCCCAGCCGACCTCGGCGAGGGCCTCGCGGTCGCGGCGCAGCACCCCGTACGTGACGAGCACGATCTCGTCCCGGGCGACGGCGTCGAGGTGGCGTTCGCCGCCGTGGTAGCGGCGCACCGGGACTCCCGGCGCGAAGCGCTCCACCTCCCGCTGCCAGTTGCCCAGCAGCGACGCCGGGCAGGCCACCAGCGCAGGCCCGGCGGTGGCGCGTTCGGTCTGCCGGTGCAGATGGAGGGCGATGAGGGTGATGGTCTTGCCCAGGCCCATGTCGTCGGCGAGGCAGCCGCCCAGGCCGAGTTCGCACATGGAGGCCAGCCAGTCCACCCCGCGGCGCTGGTAGCCGCGCAGGGTCGCCTTCAGCCCGGACGGCTGCGGGAGCTGTTCGCGGCGCTCGGGATCGCGGATCCGGGCCACCAGCTCCGCCAGCGCCCCGGCCGGCGTGACCGCGACCCGCTCACCGTCCGCGTCCGCCTGGCCGGTGAGCGCGGCCGTCAGCGCCTCCATCCCGCGGAGCGGCTCCATCCGGCGCCGCCGGGCCCGGGCCACCAGCTTGGGATCGGCCACCACCCACTGGTCACGCAGCCTGATCAGTGGCCGCCGGGACTCGGCGAGGGCGTCCATCTCCGCCTCGGTGAGCGGCTCGCCGCCGAGCGACAGCCGCCAGCGGAAGTCCAGGAGCGTATCGGCGTCCAGCAGCCCGGGCGCGGCAGAGCCGGGCGCCGCAGGACCGAGCGCGGCGGTGGCGGTGAGCGCCTTGACCAGCTCCCGCGGCCAGTGCACGGCGACGCCGGCGGCGCGCAGGGCGTCGGTCGCCTCGCCCTCGCCCAGCAGTTGCAGCGCCTCGTCGTCGGACAGGCGCAGCACGTCAGGGGCGGCCTCGTCGAGCAGCCGCTGCAGCGGCGGCCACCCACGTGCCCCGCGGCGCAGCCCGAGCAGCACCTGGGCCTCGGCATCGGGACCCAGCTGCCGCTGGACGGCCTGCGGACCGGCCCACAGCTCGGCCGCCTCGACCACCAGCGACGGGTCGTCGGCGGTGTGCAGCTGCAGCACCGCGCGGAAGTCCTTCCGGCGGCCCGCGGGCGGTTCCACCCGCAGGCTCACCGTCACCGCCGCGGACAGCGCGGCCTCGACCTGCGCCGCCCAGTCCGCCAGGCCCGGCACCGCCAGTACCGCCTGCCGGGCGTACGGCACCGGGCCGTGCGCCAGCGCCGCCGCGGGCGTGCGCGGCAGCGTATCGGCGACGGCGTCGCAGAACTGCGGGATGAGGGCGGCCGGTTCCGCCATGCGCACCGGGGCGGGGCCGGGCGCGGGCAGGCAGTGGGCGTGCGGCGGGAAGACAGCGGCCAGCGCCTCGACCGCGGCCCGGGCCGGCGCGTCGTACGGACCGGCCTGCCAGACGTCGTGACCACCGGCGCTCAGCGCCGGATACAGCCGCCCCCGCGCCACCATGTGCAGCGCGAGCTTGGCGGCGGCGGCCCAGGCGGCGGCGGAGGGGTGAACGGCTGCCCCGCCGTCCGAGGTCTCCCCGGAGGCGTAATCCGCCGGCCCCCCGTCGTCGTGGCGCAGCAGGGCGGCGACGGCCTGAGCCGGCGCGGCCGCGTACGCGCCGACGGTTCGCCGGCGCGCCCCGCTGCCGTGCGGCAGCACCAGCTCCACCCGCACCTCCGCCACCCCGTCGGGCGGCGCTTCCGGCGGCTCCGCCGCCCCGGCGCCCGGGGGACGCCACAGCAGCAGCCGTCCGCCGCGCGCCGGATCCTCGGGGCGAAACACCACCGCCCAGCCGGCCCTCAGCAGGCCGGTCAACCAGGCGGTGGCCTCAGGAGTCGCCAGAGCGAGCGCCGACGCAGCCGGCGCACTGATCACTCGCGCCATCCGGCAGATGCCCCTCCCGTATCCCAGAGAACGGAGCCGCTCCCTCCCGCACGGCCACCGCATCACAGACTGTCACACCCCGGCAAGCCACGGCCAAAGGATCACGCCAGGGCAGGTGCACGACTGCCGCCTGCCCCTACGTCAGCTCACCGGCCCGTCCGCTCCGACACGCGGAGCATGGCCTGTCGCTGTGACACGCGCTGGCGCGCCTGGGCAATTACCCCTGCGCCGCCCCGGCGTTCATGCGGTGGCGTCGATGCCGAGCAGGTCGAGCGCTTCGGCGAGGCCGGCGGCCGCGTTCAGGTCGCTGCCGCCGACGAGCAGCGACGCGGTCAGGTCCCGGAGCGTGCGAACGGTGGCGGGGGCGTCGAGATCGTCGTCCAGCGCCGCGCGGATCCGCGCGAGGTAGGGGCGGGGATCTGCCCCGTCCGGCTGCTTCAGCGCGACCCTGATCCTGCCCAGCAACTGGCCCGCGTCCCGCAGCACGTCGTCCCCCCATTCGCCTCCGGTCCGGTAGTGGTAGGTCATCAGGGCGATCCTCACCGCCGCCGGCTCGGCCAGTTCTATGACGTCTCGTACGAAGACCAGGTTGCCGATGGACTTGGACATCTTCTCGCCGCCCAGCAGCAGGGGCGCGGTGTGCATCCACTGGCGCACGGCAGGTGCGCCGCCGAGCCCCGCGCTCTGGGCGTTCTCACACTCGTGGTGCGGAAAGACGAGGTCGGTGCCGCCGCCGTGAATGTCGATCTTCGCCCCGAGGTGGGCGAACGACATCGCGGTGCACTCGATGTGCCAGCCCGGCCTGCCGTAGCCGACCGCGGTGTCCCATGCTGCCGGGTCCGCACGGTCGGTGACCGACCGCCAGAGCAGGAAGTCGAGCGGGGTGCGCTTGCCGGCGAGTTCCGGGTTGCCGCCGCGAAGCCGCGCGAACTCGGTCATGACGCGCTCGGTGTAGCCGCCGATCCTGCCGAACTCGGGGAATCGGGCGACGTCGAAATAGATGTCACCGTCCAGTTCGTATGCGTATCCGTGGTCCCGCAGTTCCTTGACCGACCTGACCATCGCGTCGATGTGTTCGCTGGCACGTGGCTCGGCGTCGGGATCAAGAAGGTTGACGGCGCGCATCATGCGCTGGAATTCGGCCGTCTCACGTTCGGCGAGATCCAGGTAGTGGATGCCGAGTTCACGCGCCTTGCCGTAGAGCGGGTCGTCGACGTCGGTGATGTTCCGCACCATGCGGACGTCGACCTTCAGGTCCCGAAGGCGCCGCTGGAGAAGGTCGTAGGTGAGGAAGGTGAAGGCATGGCCGAGATGGGCCGAGTCGTACGGTGTGATGCCGCAGACGTACACGGAGACGTCGCCGCCGAACTCCGTGTTCACATACGTCTTGGCAGCCGTGTCGAAGAGCCGCATTGAACCCCTTCTTCCCTGACAAAGAGCGTGACGCAGGACGTGGCGGCGCAGTGCACCTCGTGGTGACGCGGCCGGCCTCAGCGCGCCTGGCAGGCGCGTCCCGCGCAGGCACGGGACCGCCGCCGGGCGGGGGGCGCGGCGCCGCCCGGCTGTTCGAGCTGGGAAGCCGCCGCACGAAGCAACGCCACGGCCACCAGGCGCACCACGGGATGGGTGGCGGCCCTGCGGACGAGGTCAGGAGTGCTGTTCATCGGATCCTCCGAGGATGGTCACGACGCTCGGGCGGCGGCACCGGTCCGTAGACCGGGACACGGAGATATATACCCCAGGGGGGTGTACAGAGTCGAGCCCCGCGGGAGGAAACGGGGTCAGAGTGCCATGACGGACGCGATGCCCCGCAACCCCTTGCACGGTTACCATGGGGGGGTATATTTGCGTCGCTGCCGGGGCTCAGAGTCGGCAGGCTCGTCGCTCTCCGCATCTCAGCCCCGGGCACCGCACCGACGCCGGACTCGCGGTGTGCCCCACCCCCGCTTCGACCTGCGAACGAGGAGCCGCCCCATGCGCGAGACCACCGTGACCCCGACCGCGGCGGCCGGCTACCGGCTCCCCCTGCCGGGCCGTGGATGAGCGCACCCGGCCGTGTCGGTGTTCATCGGGTGACCACCACCTGGAACGCCTCGGCCAGGCCGGCCCGACCCGCCTCACTCGCCTGCCGGGCCAGGCGGGCGCGCACCGTCTCCTCCAGGTCCGCCACGTGCGCAGTCTGGGAGACGTGCGCGCGCAGGCCCTGCATCTTCGCCTCGAACTGCCCGGTGACGTCCACGTAGTGATCGGGCCGGGGAGCGCCGACCATCCATATCTCCTCGACCGCCCAGGGCTCCAGCCCTTCGTCGCGAAGCAGTTCGGGGTGGGCGAAGGGGTTGCGGGCGTCGGGGTAGACGGCCCGCAGGGTCGCCTCCCCCACCGCGCGGTGGTCGGGGTGGAAGTCCGGCAGGGACGGCCAGTTGATCTCCGGGCTGTGCATCACCACCCGGCGCGGCCGCACCTCGCGCAGCACCCGGCTGAGGTCGCGGCGCAGGCCGGGAGTGACCTCCACGGCACCGTCTGTGTAGCCGAGGAAACGAACGTCGTCCACACCCACGGCCTTGGCCGCCGCGCGCTGTTCGGCACGGCGCAGCTCGGGCACCTCCGCCCGCCGCACGTCCGGGTCGGACCCGCCGGCATCGCCGTCGGTCACGACGCAGTACACCACCCGCATCCCGCCCGACGTCCAGCGCGCGACCGCGCCCGACGCCAGAAAGTCCACGTCGTCCGGGTGCGCGACCGCCACCAGCGCGCACTCCACCCGCGCGTCGTCGAGCACGGCCGGGTTGTTCATATTCCCTCCCTCGATCTTGACCGGACATTGACACGTATTTCATAATGTTTTCTACCATTTAAGGGGGGTGTCAACTCCGTGAGGCCCACGCGCATCGAGCCCTGGGACGAGCACCAGGGCGACAAGGACGAACTGCACCCCGAGACGCGATCCGTGCACATCGCCGCACCGCCGCTGCGCGGATGCCGTCCGCTGAGCGTGCCGCTCTACCAGAGCTCCACGTTCGCGTTCGACGACCCCGACGCCTTCGCCGAGGCGATGAGCCGCCCCGACGGGGCGTTCGTCTACAGCCGGCGGGGCAACCCCACCGTGCGAGCCCTGGAGGACGCCGTCGCCGACCTGGAGGGCGGACGGGCCGCCCTGGCGACGGCTTCCGGCATGGGGGCGATCAGCGCGGTGCTGCTGTCCCTGCTGAGCGCGGGGGACCACCTCATAGCGCAGCGCTGCCTGTACGGGGGCACCTACTCCCTGCTGACCGAGCTGGGCACCCGCTTCGGCATCGAGGTGACCTACGTGTCCGGGACCGACGCCGAAGAGGTGCGGGCCGCCGTCCGTCCCACCACGGCGCTGTTATACCTGGAGACGATCGCCAACCCGACCACCCGGCTGGCCGACCTGCCGGCCCTGCTGACCGCGGGGCGCGACGCCGGTCTGGTCAGCGTCGTCGACAACTCCTTCGCCTCGCCGGTGCTGTGCCGCCCGATCGACCACGGGGCGGACGTGGTCGTCCACTCCAGCACCAAGTACCTCGCCGGTCACTCCGACGTCACCGGCGGCGTCGCAGTCTTCGCCGACGAGAAGGCATACCGGGCCTGCTGGAAGAACGCGGTCGAACTCGGCGCCACCGCGGACCCCTTCGCGGCCTGGCTCACCATCCGCGGCCTGCAGACGCTCGGCCTGCGCATGCAGCGCCACTGCGACAACGCCGCCCACCTGGCTCGCAACCTGGCCGGGCACCCGGCGGTCAGCGCCGTGCACTGGCCCGGCCATCCCGGCCACCCCGACCACGACCTCGCCCGCCGCCTGCTGGCGGAGCCCGGAGGGGTGCTCGCCTTCGACCTGGCCGCCGGCCGCGCGGCCGGGCACGCCTTCCTCAAAGCCGTCCGGCTGGCCGGGCTGGCACCGTCCCTGGGCGGGGTCGAGACGCTGGTGCTGCACCCGGCCAGCACCTCCCACCGCGAGCTGGACACCGCGGCCCTGCACGCCGCCGGAATCGGGGAGGGCACCGTCCGGGTGTCGGTCGGCCTGGAGCACCCCGACGACCTGTGGCACGACTTCCAGCAGGCGCTGTCCCGGACCTGACTGACGATCCGCCGCCCCCGACCCACGGAAAGGCAGCACATGCACTACTTCGAGGACTTCAGCCGCGGTGACGTCCACGACCTCGGCGAGGTGACCGTCACCGCCGAGGAGATCACCGAGTTCGGCAGGAATTACGACCCCCAGCCGTTCCACACCGACGCCGTAGCCGCCGCCGCGTCGCCCTTCGGCGGGCTCGTGGCCAGCGGCTGGCTCACGGCCTCGCTGTTCATGCGCCGTTACGTCGAGGCGCTCCTCAACAAAAGCGCCTGCGCCGGCTCGCCCGGAGTCGACGAGGTCCGCTACCACCGGCCCGTCCGCCCCGGCGAAACGCTCACCGCCAGGCTCACTGTCGAGGCGACCAGCCCCTCCCTGGGTCACCGCGACCGGGGCATCGTCCAGCCGCGCTGCGAATTCCTCGACCACGACGGCCGCCTGGTCTTCAGCATGATCCTGCACAGCATCTTCCTGCGCCGAGATGCCGCGACCGCCTCCTGACTTCCTTCACAGCAGAACCGGAATCACTACTGACGAGGGGAACCGCACCGTGGAAGCCGTCTCCTGCACCGCTCAATGGACCGCCGCAGCCCGCGCGGTGGAAAACGACCGCGACGACCGTCTGTTCGCCGACCCCTACGCCCGCACGCTGGCGGGTGACACCGGCTTCCGCCTCCTCAAGCGGTACGCCGGCGCCGGCACGATGCCCTTTCTGGCGATACGCACCAAGTACCTCGACGAGGCGGCGCTGAGGACGATCACCAAGGAGCCCGCACGCCAGGTCGTCTTCGTCGCCGCCGGCATGGACGCCCGTGCCTGGCGGCTGTCCTGGCCGGACGGCACCGTGGTGTACGAACTCGACCGGCCCGCCCTGCTGGCGGCCAAGCGGCGGCTGCTGGCCGAACACGCACGGGAGCCCGGGTGCGTGCGCCGCCCGGTCGGGGTCGACCTGGCCCGGGACTGGGCCGGCTCGCTGATCGAGGCCGGCTTCGACCCCGCCGAGCCCACCCTGTGGGTCATGGAGGGACTGCTGTTCTTCCTTCCGGAAGACGCCGTCAGGGGCCTGCTCTCCACTCTGCACCGGCTGTCCGGCCCGGGCAGCGTCCTGGCCGGCGACATGGCGAGCCGCGCCTCGCTCACCAACCCCCTGGCCCGCCGCTTCCTCTCCACGCTGCGCGAGGACGGGGCGCCGTGGCAGTTCGGCAGCGACGAGCCGGAGGAGTTCCTGCGCTCGTGCGGGTGGCGGGTACGGGAGTTGCGCCAGCCCGGCGAGGACGGGGCCTCGTTCGGCCGCTGGCCCTACCCCGTCGCGCCCCGCGCGATGCGGAACGTTCCGCGCTCGTTCCTCTTCACCGCCGAGCCCGCCGGCGAGTGATCCGCGGGGCGCGGAGCACGGCGCCGGGTGAAGGACCCCAAATTACGGAATCGTGAATTCCGGAATTCCCGTCCCGGAATACCGACCTCCGGAAATTGCCGCGCGGGGATATACCCTACCCCCGTAATGTATGGCTACAATGACGGGCGTAGCCGCCACAGGTGCGCCGACACATCTCCTGCGGATACAGGCTGACGAGACCTTCACCGTGCCCCGGCCCCAAGCACCCCCTCCCTCGGCGCATCCGCATGACCCGGCGCGTACGACACCGTCCCGACGTCCATCCGAGAGGCAGCTGCCGAAAGGGAAGAGGACCGTGACCACGAGCGCATCGCACGACTTCCACCAACTCGTCATCGGTGACGCGGCAACCGCTGTCCGTGCCCTGACCGTGGCCCTCGGCGAACGGCTCGGCTTATACGCGGCCCTTGCCGACTCCCGCCCCGTCACCGCCGCCGAGCTGGCCGAGCGCACCGGCATCCGGGAGATGTACGCGCGCGAATGGCTGCATGCCCAGGTCAGCGGGGGTTATGTGGAAACGGACCCGTCGGGACAGCGGTTCTGGCTGCCCGCCGAGCACGTCCCGGTCCTGGCCCGCCCCGACTCCGCCGTCTTCGCCGCTCCCTTCTTCTCCGCCCTCAAGGCCCTGTACGCGACCGAGGACGGGCTGGCCGCCGCCTACCGCGAGGGCGGCGGCGTCGGCTGGGACCAGCACGACGGCTCGCTCGACGACGGCCTCGGCCGCTTCTTCCTGCCGGGATACCGGGCCAATCTGGTGCGGCACTGGATTCCGGCACTGAAGGACGTGCCCGAAAGGCTCGACACGGGCGCCCGGGTGGCGGACGTCGGCTGCGGCGTGGGCTACGCCGTCATGCTGATGGCCGACGCCTTCCCCCGCTCAAGCTTCCACGGCTTCGACTACTCCGAGGAGGCGATCAGGCAGGCCCGCCGGGTGGCGGCCGACCGCCGGCTGCCGGAGAAGCAGGTGCGGTTCTCCACCGTGGCGGGCGACGGCTTCGGCGCCGGCCCGTACGATCTGATCACCTCGTTCAACGTCGTCCACGACGTCGGCGACCCCGAGGCGATGGCCCGGCACATCCGCTCCCAGCTCGCCGACGACGGCACCTGGATGATCGTCGAGCCCAACGCCGACCCCGACGTCAACAACAACGCCCATCCCGCCGGGCGCCTGTTCATGGCCCTCTCCGCCGTGATGTGCCTGCCGGCCGCGGCAGCCGACGACGGACCGCGTCCCCTGGGCAACCACGCCGGCGAGCAGACGCTGGAAGAGATCGCCCGCCAGGCGGGCTTCTCCCGTTGGCGGCGGGCCGACGCCACGCCCGTCAGCGCGGTTTACCAAGCGCGGCCCTGACGCGCCGGGCCCGGCCCGGCGCGTCAACGCGTACGCGGCAGCCGCCACCGGCCGCCGCGCCGTCCTCACCGTTTCCACCCACCGTACGCAGCCGCCGCGTGCCCGCGTCTCCGGCTCGTACGGCCACTCCCCACCCACCGGAGGTTCCGTGAGTGCAACCGCCATCGGCCAGAACGTACCCGACCGCTTCGTGGAGCTGCTCGGGAGGTTAGGCCGCAAGTCCGTCGAGGACTACTACAACCCGTACCGGATGTTCGACTGGGCGGACAGCCTGCCCGAGGACACCTACTGGATGACCCCGGAGCTGATCTCCGCGCACAGCACCGACGTGGCGGACGAGATCGGCGAGGACGGAATGAAGCGCCTGTCCCGCTGGGAGAGCGTGAACTTCTACAGCCTCAACGTGCACGGCATCCGCGAGCTGATCATCGAGGTCGTCAGGCGCATCCACATGCCGGGCTTCGAGGTGCCCTCGGACTTCTTCCACCACTTCATCGGCGAGGAGAACGAACACATGTGGTTCTTCGCCGAGTTCTGCCGCCGCTACGGGGGGAAGCTCTACTCCACGCCGTCGCTGAAGACGGACGCGGGCGACGACCCGGAGGTGGAGAACTTCCTGGTGTTCGCCCGCATCCTGCTGTTCGAGGAGATCGTCGATCACTTCAACATGCGGATGGCGAACGACACTTCCCTGCACGAGACCATCCGGCAGGTCAATCGCATCCACCACCACGACGAGTCGCGGCACATCGCCTTCGGCCGGGAGCTGGTGAGCCTGCTGTACGACCGGTTCCGCGAGCGGCTCGACGAGGGCCGGCTGCGGGAGATCGAGGCGTACCTCAAGCGCTACATCGTCTTCAGCCTGCGCTCCCTGTGCAACCCGTACGCCTACCGCGACGCCGGGCTGGCCCAGCCCACGGCCGTACGGAACCGCATCATCGACGCCCCCGCGCGCCGGACGGCGGAGCGGACGATCATTCGCAAGCCCATGTCCTTCCTCGTGAAGACCGGCATCTTCGCCGACGCCGAGCTGCCCACGGTCTGACCCTCGTCAGCGACAACCGGAAGGAAGGCACGATGACCCCTCTCACCACGCGACAGCCCGTCCCCGTCACCAACAACGGCGTGACCGCCCTCGAACCGGCCGCGACCACGCTGCTGCACCTGCTCGACCGGGGCTTCGAGTCCTGGGGCAGGCAAGCCGGGGCCCTTCCCATGATCGCGTCACCGCTGCTGCCGGTGGCCTGCCTGGCCGACCTGGACTACTACGACAACTTCCCCCACCAAGCGGTCGTCACCGCGCCGCTGAAGCTCACCGACGCCAAGGACTCCTACGCTCCGGCCGACGGGGCATTCGCCCCCGACACCCTGGAGTCGGCCCGGATGGCGCTGCCGTCGGCCGCCTGCTACGGCGTCTACCTGCACCTGGCCGGCCAGGAGATCGCCGCGCCACGGCGCATCACCGTACTGGGCCGGTGTTTCCGCCGCGAGGACCACTACCAGGACTTGCGCCGCATGCTGGGCTTCCACATGCGCGAGATCGTGGCCATCGGCACCTCGGAGTTCGCCGCGGAGCACCTGGGTGACTTCAGCGCCCACGTCGAGGCGTTCGCGGAGCGGCTCGACCTGCCGCTGCGCAAGGAGGCGGCCACCGACCCCTTCTACGACCGGGGCGGCTCCCGCGCGCTGCTGCAGGGGCTCGCCCCGGTCAAGCACGAGTTCCTGTACGAGGACCTGGCCATCGCTTCGGTCAACGTACACCGCAACTTCTTCGGCGAACGCTGCTCCATCACCCTCGCCGGCTCCGGGCAGCCGGTATTCACCAGCTGCGTGGCCTTCGGCCTGGAACGCTGGCTGTCCGCGCTGACCCGCCGCTTCGGCGGCTGGGACGAGGCGACCGAGGCGGTGGAGCGGGCCCTTGCCGACCACTGAGACCACACCCCCGCCACCCGCCGCGCACCTGGGCGACGTGGGCGTCGACATCGTGCTCGTCCAGCGGGTGCGCACGATGCTGGCCGACCACGGCGAGCGCGTTCTCAGCCGCATGCTCACCACCGCCGAGCTGGCGGACTGCCGCCGGGAAGACCGCCTGGACCTGCTTTCGGTGGCCGGCCGGCTGGCCGCCAAGGAAGCCGCGTTCAAGGCACTGGCCCTCTCGGACTCGGCGCTTCCCTGGCTGGGGATGGAGGTCCGCAAGTCCGCCTGCGGCCGCCCCTGCCTGCACCTCAGCGGCACCGGGCGGGTGCTGGCCGCCCGGATGGGTGTCAGCTCCGTGCGGATCAGCATCAGCCACGACGGTGAGTACGCCGTCGCCGTCGCGGCGGCGGCCTTCACCGCAGAGCCCCGACCCGACAGCACCGTCGCACATCCCGCCCCCGGAAGGTGAGGTACCCCATGGACACCGCCCTGCAGCAGCTCAAGGACTGGATACTCAAGCGGCACCCCGAGCATGAGGACATCCCCGCGGACCTCGACCTGATCGAGAACCGGCTCATCGACTCGCTGTCCTTCGTCGAATTCCTGTTCCTGCTGGAGGAGGTGAGCGGCCGCACCATCGACACGGACAACATCGACGTCGACGACTTCCGATGTCTGGGCACCATCGGGGAACGCTTCCTGACCCCGGCCGGCTGACCTCGCCGTCCGGCCCTGGCAGTGCCGGGCCGGACAGGACAGCTCCGTGGGCCCGCCGCCAGGTGCCCCCGCCCGTACGCGGCGGGCCCACGGTTCCCGGACACCCCGCCGCCGACAGCGCCGACCACCCCGGAGACCTCCGTGAGCATGCCTGACGACACTCCCCCGCACGACCGCCACCTGCCCCAGCGGTTGCTGCTCATTGAGCGGGACAGTCTGATCCCGCTGCTGCGGCGGGCGCCCGACGCGTGGTTCGGCCGGCCGACCGCCTGCCCCGGCTGGACGGTACGCGACGTCCTCGCGCACGCCGCCGCGGCACTCACCCGCATCGCCGAGGACCGGGTCCACGATTTCTCCCCCGAACGCAACCAGCAGGACGTCCTCGACCGGCAGAACCGCTCGATCGCGGAGATCGTCGACGAGCTGGAGAGGGGCTACACCACGGCGGGGCCGGCCATCGCCGCCGCCGACGGGCGGCTGGACGTCATCGCCCTCGGCGAGTGGGTGCACGCCGGCGACGTACGCGCGGCGTTCGGGATCGTGCCCGCCTATGCCGTCGACGGCACCGACGAGGCACTGGCCCTGCTCGCCGTCTGCAGCCGTGAGCGGGACACCCCCCTGCTCACCGCATCCCTGCCGGACCGCCGGGTGGAGCTGGGGAGGTGGCTTCCGGACCAGCGGGAGAAGGCCCGTCTGACCGCGGACACCGAAACCCTCCTGCGGCTGTACACGGGACGCCCGGTGGGAGACCGTCCGTACGCCCTCGCCGGCGCGGACCCGGCGGATCTGGTCATCTACAAGTAGCCGCCGTATCACCCTTCACCGCCCCTTCCCTCTATACCACCCTGGGGTATAGTGGCATCGCGCATCCATAAACACACTTTCCTGGCGTGGTCCGAGGCCACGGATGCGAGGTGCGGCCCCCGTGCCGCCGCGCTTTTTCGGGGCCCACCTTCCTCCCCCGGCGTACGCGGAGTGGAAGGCGAGAGAGCAGATGGTCAGTTACAGCAACCACCGGGAAGACGTCCTCAAACGACTGCGCCGGATCGAGGGTCAGATCCGCGGCCTGCAGCGGATGGTCGAGCAGGACGTCTACTGCATCGACGTCCTCACGCAGGTCGCGGCCACTACGCGCGCGCTGCAGTCCTTCGCGCTCCGCATGCTGGACGAGCACATGGCGACCTGCGTACGGGACGCCGTGGCGGGGGGCGGCGAAGAAGCCGGGTTCAAGCTGAAGGAAGCCAACGACGCGATCGCGCGCCTGCTGCGTTCCTGAACCGGCGGTCGCCCTCGCGACCACCTGACAATGCGCCGTCATACGCGGCCCGGCATATGCCGGTGCGCTCCGGACGGGTTTATCGATGACCGTGAGAGACGGGCATTGACCGAGCGTCTATGAATGGCGCTTTGTTTTTGACCGAAAAGGCGGCCGGCGGGCACGACATCGCACGCGCGGAGCCGATCACGCCGGCCGTACGGCCCGCGCCACGCGCCGAGCCTGCACGCCCCCGCCTGCCCCGCTCTCCGCCCGGCGGCGCCTCGTTCCGGACCGACCTCACCGCCTTCGGTCCCCAAGCTGGCCCTGGATACCTCTAGGGGGTATCTTACTCTGTAAACAGCATACCCCCCAGAGGTATAGGAGACTGCCATGTCAACGCCCGAAGCGCCTCCCAACCCACGGCGCTGGACAGCGCTCACGCTCATCGCCCTGGCACAGTTCATGGTGATCATGGACACGTCCATCATTGGCGTAGCGCTCCCCGAGATGCAGGTTGATCTGGGCTTCTCTCAGGAGAACCTGTCGTGGGTGTTCAACGCGTACGTCATCGCCTTCGGCGGGCTGCTCCTCCTCGGCGGACGTCTCTCCGACCTCTTCGGCGCCAAGCGGATCTTCATCCTCGGCTGGATCGTGCTGGCCGGGGGGTCCCTCGCCGCCGGCCTCGCCAACGAGGTATGGGTCGAGCTGACGGGCCGCGCCGCGCAGGGCGTGGGCGCCGCGCTCATCGCCCCCTCCGCCCTCACGCTGCTGATGATGCTCTTCGGCGCCAACCCGAAGGAGCTGACCAAGGCCCTCGCCCTGTACGGCGCCGCGGCGCCGGCCGGCGGCACCGCCGGCGTCTTCCTCGGCGGCGTCATCACCGAGTACGCCAGCTGGCCCTGGGTCTTCTACATCAACATCCCCATCGCCGTGATCGTGCTGGCGGCCGCCCCGGCCGTCATGCCCTCGGCCCCCGCCCGCCGGGGCTCCATCGACTTCGGCGGCGCGATCACCGTCACCGCGGGCCTGGCCACCAGCGTCTTCGCCATCGTCCGGGCGCCCGAGGTCGGCTGGGACTCCGGCGAGACCTGGCTCATCCTCCTGGCCGGCGTGGTGCTGCTCGCCGCCTTCGTCGCCATCCAGGCCAAGCGCCGCGAACCCCTGATGCGCCTGGGCATCTGGCGGGCCCCCAACCTGGCCGGGGCGAACATCGCGCAGCTGCTGATGGCCTCCGCGTGGATTCCGATGTGGTTCTTCCTCAACCTGTACCTGCAGCAGGTGCTGGGGCTGGGCGCGTTCGAGTCCGGGGCGGCCCTGCTGCCCATGACGGTGGCGATCATGATCATGATGATCGCCCTGGCACCCCGCCTGATCGCCCGGTTCGGGCCCAAGCCCCTGATCGTCACCGGCCTGCTGGCCCTCGCGGGCGGCATGCTGTGGCTGTCGTTCGCCCGCGCCGACGGCACCTTCGCGGCCGACGTCCTGCCCGCCTCCCTGCTGGCCGCTGTGGGCATGTCGCTGGCGTTCATCCCCTCGCTGGGCACCGCCCTGTCCAGCGCCCGCCCGGAGGAGGGCGGCCTGGCCTCGGGCATCGTCAACACCAGCTACCAGGTCGGCTCCGCGCTCGGCCTCGCCGTCATGACGGCCGTGGCCGCCGCGCACGGCTCCCGTGAACTCGGCAACCCCGTTGCCCTCACCGACGGGTTTTCCGCCGCGTTCCTTGGCGCCGCCGGACTGGCCGTCGTGGGCGCCCTCGCCTCGCTGGTCACGCTGCGGACCCCGCCCGCGGCGGAGCCGCAGCCGGCCAAGGAGCCGAGCGCCAGCGCGGACGCCGTCTGAGCGCACGCAGAGAACAGCCATCTGACCGGGGCCCGGCCCCTGTCAGATGGCTGTTGCGCGCCGTGCGCCGCTAGGGCCTGCCGTTTGGATCTTGTCGGATGAGGGAGCGGCGTCATGTGCTGTGCATCGCAAGGCGGAGGAGGGAGTCGACGCGGAGCGTCGGCGACCGACGACAACGCCGCGAGGTGCAGTGCAGGGCGTCGCGAGCCCGGCAAAGATCCGAACGACAGGCCCTAGGACCAACCAACCCCCTACGGCCCCGGGGACCCCTGCGCCGCCCGCCCTGCGGGCGAACGACGCGTGATTGACGACAGGCCTACGGCAGCCGCCTTACGACGGGTCCTTGCGGCGGACGGCGGCGCGGGAGGGGGCGAAGACGAGAGCGACGACGATGCCGACCGCGGCGACGCCGACCGCCGTGGCCATCGAAGGGCCCATGCCGTCGACGAACGCCCGGCGGGCGGCGTCCGCGAAGGCGGCCCCGGCGTCGCCGGGCAGCTGCCCGGCGACCGTGAGCGCCGAGCCGAGCGACTCCTGTGCGGACTCGAACGCCTCGGGCGGCACGGCGGCGCTCTGCGGGTCCCCGGCGAGGTCGCTGCGGTAGCGGTCGGAGAGCAGGCTGCCGCCGACCGCTACGCCGAGTGCCGCGCCGAGCTGCAGCGAGGCGCTGTTGGTGGCCGAGCCGACGCCGAGATCCGCGTCCGGCAGCGAGCCGACGATCGCGTCGCTGGTGGCCGTGATGACGATCCCGGCGCCCGCGCCCAGCAGCACCATCGCCACCAGCACCCGGCCGTATCCGTCGTCGGCGCTCGCGGTGCCGAGTACCGCGGACGCGCCGAGCAGCAGGGCGAGGCCGGTCGCCGATGCCGTACGCAGTCCAACGCGCGGCGTCAGCGTGCCTGCCAGCGGCGAGGCGATCAGCAGGGCGAGGGCCGCCGGGCCCAGCCCCAGCCCGGTCTCCCAGGCGCTGTAGCCGAGGACGAACTGCAGGTACTGCACGACGACGAAGAGCGTGCCGATGAGCGCGAACCCGCCCGCCAGGATGAGCACGTCACCGGCCGCGAGGGCCCGCTGCCGGAAGATCCGCAACGGCAGCATCGGGGCGTCGGTGCTCCGCTGCCGGGCGACGAAGGAGACGAGGAGCAGCACGCCCGCCGTGAAGGCGGTCAGTACGGCGGCACTCGTCCAGCCGCGGTGCGGTCCCTCGATCACCGCCCACAACACGCCGGCGAGGGCCGTCACGGAGAGCAGGGCGCTCAGGACGTCCAGCCGCCGCACCTCCTGGGAGCGTGAGTTGGGCACGAGGAACGCGGCCGCGACCAGGCCGGCTATCCCGATCGGGAGGTTGATGAGGAACACCGCCCCCCACCAGAAGTTGTTCAGCAGCCAGCCGCCGACCATCGGCCCGATCACGGTCCCCACGCCGACCGCCGCCGACCAGATCCCGATCGCCTTGGTGCGCTCGGCGCCGCGGGGGAAGACGTTCCCGATGACCGCCAGCGTCGCGGGGATGATCAGCGCCTCCCCGACCCCCATCGCCGCCCGCGCCGCGATCAGCGCGTTCACCGACTGCGCGTAGGCGGCGCCGACGGAGGCCGCCGTGAACAGCGCCAGGCCGGCCATGAACATCCACTTGCGGCCCAGCCGGTCCGCGAGGCTCCCGCAGAACAGCACCAGGCTGCCGGCCATCAGCAGGTAGCTGTCGACGATCCACTGCAACTCGCTGGTGGACGCGTCCAGTTCGCTGACCAGGGTCGGCAGGGCGACGTTCAGCACGGTGGTGTCGAGACCCGTCAGCAGCAGGCTCACGCTCAGCACGGCAAGGGTGAGCCATCGCCTGCCGCCGCCTGGCGGAGCGCCGGAGTCCGACGGCGCCGTGACCGGACCAGTAAATGAGGACACGAGTTCCCTCCCGGGGCAGTGACGGGTGACAGCCCGAAGCTATACCTCAGGGGGGTATAAGTGAAGGAGTCGGAGGAGAACCTCCCGGCTTGCGGCGAATACGGTCGGGGGGTATAAGAGAAAGTCGGCCCATCGATACCCGCCAGGGGTATGATGCACATGGCCTACCCGGGAGGAATCTCATGTCCAACTGCTGTACGCCCGACGGAAGTTGCTCGACGAGCGCGGCGAGCACCACGACCGACGTGGCAGACGCGCTCACCACCGTCTACGAGGTCACCGGAATGACGTGCAGCCACTGCGAGAGCAGCGTCACCAAGGCGGTCGGCGACCTTCGAGGCATCCTGGGCGTGAACGTCGACGTCACGTCGGGCCGCGTCAGCGTCACCACCGACGGGGAGCCCGACGACACCGAGGTCTCCAAGGCGATCCACGAGGCGGGATACCAGGTCACGGGCCGGGCCGTCTGACGTCTCCCACCGTGTCGGCCGGGCCCCCTCCAGGCGGGCCCGGCACCCGGTAACATACCCTCATGGGGTATATGAAACCGGCCGTGGAACAGAACTTCGCGCAGTTACTGCACGAGCGGGCGATTCACTCGCCCGACGCCGTCGCCTACCGGTTCGTCGCTCCCGACGAGTCGGCCGACGAGATCACCTACGCCGAACTGGACACACGGGCGCGGGCGGTCGCGGCCAGGATCACCGCCGCCACCGGCGGGCGTCCCGACCCGGCGCTCCTGCTCTTCGCGCCGGGCCTGGACTACCTCGCGGGGCTGTTCGGATGCTTCTACGCAGGCGTGCCCGCGGTGCCCGCCTTCCCGCCCGACCCGACGCGCCTGGCGCGTACGATGCCCAGGCTCGCGGCCATCGTCGACGACTCGGGCGCGGACGTGGTGCTGACCACCTCGGACATCGCGCCGTTCCTGACGGACCTGCTCGGGAAGGCGCTCGCCGGCCGCACTCCCCGGCTGCTCGCGACCGACGAGATCGGGAACGGCGGCGACGGCGACGGCGTGCCGCCGCCGTCCCGGCCCGGCCCGCCGGCGCTGCTGCAGTACACCTCGGGTTCGACGTCGCTTCCGCGCGGCGTGACCCTCACCCACGCCCACCTGATGAGCAACTGTGCGGACATCGCGCGCGGGTTCGGCATACACGAGGACAGCTCGGCGGGTCTCTGGCTGCCTCCCTACCACGACATGGGCCTGATAGGCGGCATCCTCACCCCGCTGTACTCCGGCATTCCGATGACGCTGATGTCGCCGATGACGTTCCTGCGCCGCCCGCCGTCGTGGCTGCGCATGCTCACCCGCTACCGCCCGACGATCACCGGCGCCCCGAACTTCGCCTACGACCTGTGTGTACGCCGCGCAACGGACGCCGACGTCGACGGGCTCGACCTGACCAGCGTCGAACTCACCTTCACCGGCGCCGAGCCGGTCCGCCCCGAGACGATCGAGCGCTTCGTCGAGCGCTTCGGGCCGTGCGGATTCCGGACCGCGTCGTTCTACCCGTGCTACGGGCTCGCCGAAGCGACTCTGTTCGTCACCGGCAGGCCGCCGGGCGCCTGGCGCTCGGTGTCCGTCGAGCGCGACGCACTCGAAATCCACGGCACCGCCCGGCCTGCCGATCCGGCCGATCCGGCCGGGCCCGCACGGTCGCTGGTGAGCTGCGGCGTCCCCGGCCCGGACACCCGGCTGCTGATCGTCGACCCGGCCACCTGCGCACCGCTGGACGACGGCGCGCTCGGCGAGGTCTGGATCGACAACCCGAGCGTCGCCGAGGGCTACTGGCGGCGCCCGGACGAGTCCCTCGCCACGTTCGGCGCGACGACCGCGGCCGGGGACGGCCCGTACCTGCGCACCGGGGACCTCGGGTTCGTCCTGGACGGCGAGCTGTTCATCGCGGGGCGGCTGAAGGATCTGATCGTCCTCAACGGGCGCAACTACCACCCGGTCGACATCGAGCGGGCCTGCGAGGCATCCGTCGCCGGCATCCGCCGCAACTGCGGCGCCGCGTTCGCGGTCGAGGACGACGAGGGAGCCGCCGAGCGGCTGGTGCTGGTCTACGAGTCCGACCACGACGGCGAGGAGCAGCACCGGGCGGCGATCGACGGCATCCGGCGGAGCGTGTCCGGCGAGCTGAGCGTGCCGCCGCACACCGTGGTCCTGGTGCGGCCGCGCACGATTCCCAAGACGTCGAGCGGCAAGGTGCAGCGGTGGCTGGCCCGCCGGCAGTATCTCGCCGACGAGCTTGAGGAACTCGCCCGCTGGCAGACGGTCCGCTGAGGCCCGCACATGCGGCACCGAACCACCTTGCTCTATACCCCTAGGGGGTATAGATTTGGGGGAGACAGGCCGGGCGCCCGGCCTGTCTCCCCCCGGTGGCGGGCAACGGCCCCCGCCCGCCACCGTCTCCCACACGGAGAAGACGCTGAACGGACCGGGGCCGCCGACGTCCCGGCGGCACCCGGTTCCGATACGGGTGCCGCCGGAGACTTCGGGCGGCTACGGCCGCCGTGCCGCGATCAACCGGATGCCGAGCGCCGAGTCCTCCCACGCCGCCCGCACCGGTCCCAGCCCCGCCGCCCGCAGCACGTCCTCGACCTCGCCGTCCGCCCACGCCGTGCCGCCGGTGAGCGCCAGCTCCAGGTGGGCCGCCGCGGCGCCGAGCGGGCGCTTCGGAACGAGCGGGCACGGGAGCAGGAGCCAGCCGCCGGGGAGTAGCGCCGGCACGGCGTCCGCGACGGCTCGTCGCAGCTCGGCGGGGGTCAGCCCGGCCGCGGGCAGCCAGGCGAGCGCGAGCCGGTCGCCCGCCTCGAAACCCGGACCGCCGTCGCTCCGCACCCGTACCGCCCCGGCAACGGACATGTCCGCCGCCACCTGCTCCGCCGCCGCCGGCTCCGGCTCCAGTGCGACCACGGGCACGCCGGGGATCTCCCGCGCCAACGCGGCGGCGGACCGGCCGCCGTCACCGGCCGCGCAGCCGATGCCCCCACGGGCCAACAGGTCCGGCAGCCCTTCGAGCCGGCCGGGCAGGGAGTTGGTCAGCACGTCCGCCAGAGCTGCCGCCTCGCCGGCGCATCCGGCCACCAGCTCACGCCCCGCCGCCGGCGTACCGGTACGCAGCCGGGCGCCGCCGGCCAGCGCACGGCGCAGCCGGGCGGCGAACGCCGCGGCGAGCGGGCCGCCGCCGAGCACCGGGTCCAGGGCCGGGTCGGCGGCGTACCGGCCGTCGCCGTCCCTGCGTACCAACGAGGCCCCCACCAGGGTCTCCAGAAGGCCCCGGACGAGGTCCTCGGGCAGGGAGCCGGCGGCCTCCTTCACCGAGCACGGTTCCTGCAGCCGGGCGAGCAGGCCGGTCTCCTGGGCCACGGCACACGCCAGCAGGCCCCACGCGCCCGCGGCCACGTCGGCGAGCGGCCCTTCGAACAGGCCCGCGGGCCCCTGCGGCATCGTGTCGGGCGCGTGTCCCGACCGGACGGCGGTCACCAGGGCGTGGGCGCGGTCCAGCAGCGCGGCCAGCTCGCCGCGCCGGCCGGGCGCCTCGGCGCCGAGCCCGGCCGCCGACACCACCTCGCGGACCGCGCCGGCGAGTTCCCCGGCACCGTCCCGCCCGAGGGCGTCGGCGGCGTGCAGCGTCCACCAGGCGTCGGCGAGCCTCGCGACGGAGCGCTGGGCGGCCTCCTCGCGTACCCGCGCACCCTCCAGCCCGACGATCACCCGCTGTCCCAGCTGGATCTGCAGCAGCTCCTGGGAGCCCTGGCCGCCGATCATCCCCAGCACGTCCCGCATGAACCGCTCCCACGGGAACGCGCTGACGTAGCCCTCGCCGCCCTGGAGGTTCAGCACCAGCTCGCCGATGCGCAGCGCGCACTCCGCCGTGTGGTGCTTGGCGACGGTCGCCAGTTCGTCGAAGTACGGGTCGCGGCCGGCCTCGCGGGTGCTGTCCAGCGCCCGGTAGACGCTCGCCCGGGACGCTTCGAGCAGCAGCCGCATCTCGCCGACGGAGCGCTCCACGTTGGGGTGGTCGAGTACGCGCCGCCCGCTGCGCCGGCGCGTGGACAGCGACTCCACGCAGCTCTCGATCACGCTCTCCAGCACGCCCACCAGGGCGGACGCCGTGGACGTCCGGCGGCCGCGCGCGTAGGCGTTGAGCTCGCTGAGCGCGTCCGCACGCCGCACCAGCCGCCACTGCGGCAGCCGCACGTCGTGCAGGACGACCTGGGCCAGGCCCATGGTGCGCAGGCCCATGGTCTGCAGCGGCAGCACGGCGACACCCGGGTCGTCCCGCTCGACCACGAACGCGAGCACGTCGTTGGACGCCTCGTCGCGCAGGAGTATGACGCCCAGGTCGGCGAACCGGGCACCGGTGACGAAGGGCTTGGTGCCGTTCAGCACCCACTCGTCGCCGTCGAGGCGCGCGGTGGACTCGTAGTCGTAGGGGTCCCGGCTCTCGTAGGTGGCGAGCGTCGCGAAGCTCCGGCCGGCGACCAGCTCCGGAACGTAGCGTTCGATCAGCTCCCGCCGGCCGCTGGACAGGATCATCTCGGTGATCGCGACGGTGGTGTCGATCAGCGACGGAAAGCCGGGATCGCGCGAGAGGCTGGCCAGTTCCTCGACCACCGCGCCCCACGCGAACTTGCTCCTTCCGGCGCCGCCGACCTCGACCGGCAGCGAGAACCCGATCAGCCCGACGTCCCCGGCCCGCTCGATGACGCTGTTGTCGATCAGCCGGCCCTCCCGTTCGCGGACGTGCGAGCCCGGGTTGACGTCCTCCCGGATGAGCCCGCCGAACCGGCGCCGGGCCTCGCGCCGGATCCGTGCGATCTCTGCCTCCAGCGTGCGGTGCCCGGGTACGGCGGTGTTCATCGCGTCCGCCGCCTGCGCTCGTGGCGTCGTCATGCCCCGGCCTCCTCGGCGCCTGCCGCCGCCGTCTCGTTCTGCATCACGCGTACCAGGTCCTCCAGTGTCTCCTCGCCGAGGAAGCGTTCGAGGGGGATGACGGCGCCGGTGCGGTCCTCGATCTCCGCGGACAACTGGGCCGCCGTGAGCGAGTCGATGCCGACCTCGCCGAGCGGCCGGTCGGCCGCGATCTCCTGCTCGTCGATGCCGAGCAGCTCCCCGATCAGCGACAGAAGCCACGCGCCGTCGGGCTGGGTGGTGGAGCTTGCGGTGGTGATGACGTCCTCCTAGGTTCGGGCGGGCGAGGGCTTCCGGTACTGCCGCGCGAGCCGCAGCGGTACGAGGGAGAGCGCCCGGTCGTCGTCGTCCAGCTCCTCCAGGCGGCGTACCAGCCGGTCCTCGCCCGCCCGGTCGGGCCCGGCCGGGCGGCCGAGCCGCTCCACGACGCGGCGCAACGCGACCGAGACCCACGCCCGGTCGGCCGCCAGGCCGCCGAACGCGTCCCGGCGCCGGAGCCAGGTGTGCAGACAACAGGCGCCCGCGTGGACCAGGCAGTGGCGGCGCGCCGCCTCGTACGTCTCGGGCGTCCGCTGCGTGCCGAGCCTGCGGAAGGTCTCCCGCGTCTCGTTGCGGGCGGTGCGCAGCGTGCGTGCGAGCGCGGCGAGTTCGCGGTCGTCGGCCACCGCCTCGACCGCGTCGTCGAGGAGGTCGGTCACCTCGTCGGTGCCGCCGTAGGTGATCGACGGCCGCTGGTCACGCGGCGCGGGCGAGGACACCGGTTCGCCGAATCCGAACAGCAGCGACAGGGGGAACCCGGCGTGCGCCCCGCTCCCCGCGCGCCGCCGCACGCCGCTGGCGAGCTGGGCGCGGATCGTGTCGAGCTGGACCAGCTGGGTGCCCTCGAACACGGGGGTGATCGCGATGTCGCGCACCACCTTCTGGAAGGCGCCGTCCGCAACGCCCTCGCGCAGGTACGCGCGGGCGCTCAGTACCTCGCCGCAGGCGTTCACGGCGTCCACGCAGAGCGCCGGCACCGTGTACTTCGCCACGGCGGACCACAGGGCCATCCGCTGCCGGGCGACGTCGAGCGCGCGGGCGGCGGCCAGTTCGGTGCACTCGGCGACGAGCACGTCGGCGAAGGCGCGGGCCAGCAGCGAGCGCACCGGCGGCAGCGTCAGCGCGGAGGTTCCGTACAGCACCCGCGTCCGCGCATGGCGCAGCGCGATCCGCAGCGCCGTGTCGGCCGCGCCGAGGCTGGTCCCGCCGACCATCGTCCGGGTGAACTGCAGCATTCCGGACATCATTTCGACGCCGCGCCCGGGCCGCCCGAGCACGGCGCCCGGGCCGACCCGGCAGTCGTCGAGGACGAAGCCGCTCAGGTCGTGGCCGCGCAGGCCGTGGGTGGCTATCTTCGGCAGCCGCTCCACCCCCGCGCCGCCGAGGGCGGCGAAGTCGACGAGGAACAGCCCGAAGGACGGCTCGGATGCGGCCAGCACGGTGGCGAAGGACGACCGCCCGCCGTTGCCCACCATCCACTTCTTCCCGTCCAGTACGAATCCGCCCGTGGTCGGGGTGGCGCGGGTGCGGGTGGCCAGCAGGTCGCTGCCCGCCGCCTCCTCGCTGATGCCGGCAGTGCCCCAGGCGCGGTCCAGCGTCAGCTCGGCGACCCGGCGCCGCTGCTCGTCGTCGCCCCAGATCCAGACGGGCATCGCGGCGAGGAGCGTCGACCCGAGACCGACCGAGACCGCCAGGTCACGCCGGGACACCGCGCGTACCGCGCCCAGCAGCGCCTCGAACGAGGTGAGCCGGCCGCCCTCGGCGGCGGGCACGATGTGTTCGTGCAGGCCCGCCGCCCAGGCGGCCTCGTACGCCGCGGTGGGCTCCGCCTCGCGCTCGTCCGCGCGTACGCCGCCCGCGAACGACATGCCGGTGCCCGGGTCGAACGGGCAGCCGAGCGACTGCTCGAACTCCGCCCCCACGTCGAATGTGGCGAGTAACGGGCTTTCCACACCGGTCATATGCGCTCCACTATGATCGCGTGCGGCCCGCCGCCGTCGTCGTCGGCGAGCCCGAGTTCATGGACGAACGCGAGGTCGGCACCGAGGCGGTAGGCGGAGGTGCGGACCTGACACAGGTCCCACAGCTGGCCGGCCCGCAGCCACGTCGCGTCGATCCGGCGCACGCCGTCGGCCAGCGCGCGGCGCAGCTCCGGCACCGCCCGTCCGTGCCGGCGCACGTACTCCTCCCGCGCGCCGCCGGCGAAGCCGAGGGACTCGGCCCAGTACCACTGGTCGGCCACCTCGCAGTGGTGGCGGTGGACGCGGAACGCCGTCAGGTCCCCCGCGTCGGTCCCGCCCGCTGCCGCCAGCCGTTCACCGTCCCGCGCGAACGCGGCGCGCACCGCAGGCACCCGGGACCGGTACGGCGAGCGCTCGATCTCGTCGTCGTGGAACTCCGCGACCAGCCAGTCCGGCAGGCACGTCGGCGTACCGGAGAGCGCCAGGTCCCCGCTGAGCCGCAGCGGCACCGACGCGGCGCGCGTCCGCACCGCGACGCCGGCCGGGCCGGAGATCGTCGTCTCCACCTCCAGTTGCGACGAACGCGGTCCGCGCACCCGCGCCCGGACCTCGACGACCGCCTCGTCGGCGTCGGCGAACCGCAGCGGCTTCTCGTACTCCAACTGCCATGCCCACAGCACGAACCCGATGCCGTGCTCGGACACGAGCGTGCGGTGGCTGCCGACGTGGTCGCGCATCCAGCGGGTGCCGGCCTGGAAGCCGAGGCGTCCGACGGCGGTGGTCTGGAGGTGCGTGGGGGTGAAGAGACCCGCGTCGAGCACGACCTCGTAGGTGGAAGTGCGCGCCATCGGGACTAGCCCCCGGATATCGCGGTGACGATGTCCACCCGGTCGTCCTCGGCGGCACCCAGGTCCAGCTCACGCGCCGAGAGCCGCTCGCCGTTGAGGGCGATCAGATGCGTCGCGCGCACGTTCCCGTCGCGGTCCAGCAGGACCTCGCCGAGGTCGGGGTAGCGCTCGGTCAGCGCGGTAAGGCCGTCGCGGACCGTGCTGCCGACGATCTCGATGTCGTTCTCGTAGTTGGTGAATCGGAGCAGGACGCCCCTGACCTTGACGATCATCGCCCGGTCCCCTTCGTTCGCTGATGTGGTCGTGTCGCTGACGCGCTGTGTCACGCTGCCGGGGGAAGTCCGGTCGGGGCCCGTATGTGGCGGAGGGACGTGTGACCGGACTCAGGGGGAGGGGCCGGACCCCGGACACGCTCCGGGGCTCGAACCCGGGCGGGGGTTGATCCGCGCCCGAGCCCTCTGAGCCCTCCGGTCGTGCCGGTCACGCAACTGCCGTCGGGAGTACAGCAGGACGACATGTACTTCCTCCCGGGGAGGGTGTAGGTCCGGACCCGAAGTAATACCCCGGAAGGGTATGGCTGAATGTATACCCCTACCCCCTAGGGGCTTGCAACCCGTTTGCGGCACCCGCCGCCGTGCCGGGGCGGCCCGGTCCGCGACGAACTCGCCGGCAGGCGACGGCTCTACACCCTTCACCGAGTAGATCGCCTGCTCCATGCGCCGACGGGCTGCCAAGCGCGCCGGCTTCATCGACATCAGCGCCGACACCATCGGCGCCACAGCCGGGCCGGGCCGAGCCCGGCCAAGACCGTCCCCTCGGCCCGTACTCCCACGCCCTGACGCCGCTGCCCGCCCACCGCGCGCTCAGGGGCGGTCATCGGCGCCCTCATTGCCCGCGGTGTCGTGGTCCGCCGGGCGCGGATTGTCTCGGAGCCGGTCAGCGACTACATCCGGTTCGAGCACGCGCTGACCGCCGGCAACGTGGCCGCCGGGGAGGACGTCCGGTGGCTGCCGCGTCGGCGTGCCTCGGATCTGGCGCTGCCCGGGAACGACTTCTGGCTCTTCGGCGACCAGCTCGTGGTGTTCCTCTACTTCGACGGGGACGGCGAGCTGGCACCCGGCGGGGACGAGGAGGTGCGCACGGAGCCGGCGGTGGTGAAGTTGTGCGCCGCCGCGTTCGAGGCCGTGTGGGAGCGGGCCGTACCGCACGCCGAGTACCGGCTCATCTGACCCGCGTTGTCGTCGCCGTCGTCCAGTGTCCAGCAGGCCCGCCAGGCCTTGGGCCAGCGCCTGCGTGAGATCCGCAAGGATGCGGGGATCACCGCGCGGGAGCTGGCCCGGCGGGCGGGCTGGCACGAGTCGAAGTGCTCGCGTCTGGAGCACGGCAGGACGCCGCCCTCGGATGCCGACATCCGGGCGTGGACGCTGCACTGCGACGCCGTCGGGCAGGCCGACGACCTCATCGCGACCGCCCGCGGCATCGACGGCATGTACGTCGAGTGGCGCCGCATGGAGCGGGCGGGGCTGAAGCGGGCGCAGCAGTCGGTGGCGCCCCTGTTCGAGCGCACCCACCGCTTTCGCATGTACCAGTCCTGGGTCGTTCCCGGGCTGCTGCAGACCCCCGCCTGCACCACCGCCATCCTGCGCACCGTCGCCGAGCTGCGCGACATGCCGGACGACGTCGCCGACGCCGTCGCGGTGCGCATGGAGCGGCAGCGCGTGCTGCACACCGGCGTCCGTCGCTTCGCGGTGCTGGTCGAGGAGTGGGTGTTGCGCACGGTCATCGGCGATGCCGAGGTGATGGCCGGGCAGTTGGGGCACCTGATCGCCGTCGGCACACTGCCCGCGGTGAGCCTGGGCGTGATCCCGCTCGGGGCGGTTCGGGGCATCGGCTGGCCTGTGGAGTCGTTCACCATGTACGACGACGTGCAGGTCAACGTCGAACTGGTCTCGGCGCACCTGACCGTCACCCAGCCCCGGGAGATCGAGGAGTACGCGCAGTCGTTCGCGAACCTGGCGCAGATCGCCGTCTACGGCGCGCGGGCGCGGACGCTGATCACCTCCGCGATTGACGCTCTCGGGTGAACCCATGCAAGTTCGTAGAAGTTCGTTGAGGCACCTCTGACGGGGTTCCTACCTTCCTGGGCATGGCCGCCCAAGCAGACGCGCCGTCGGCGCCCGAACGTCCGTTGCTGACCCTGCGCGTGTCCCGCGACAGCGGGCGAACCTGGGGGCGCGCGAGGAAGTATTACGCCCGCGACTGTCTGCCGCCCCTCCTCAACAGCGTCATGCCACCGTGCGAGTGCCCGCGCTGCCGCGGACGGGGGGAGACCCGGTGACCGCCCCCGTGCGGCGGAGCTACCCCTCACCGCCGGTGGTCCTTCCCGTCCGCGACGGCAAGGAGGCGCAACCCTCCCTCGGCTGCGAGAGATGCGTCCAGCTCGCCGAGGGCCGCCGGGCCGCACGCAACCGCGGCGACTACTCGGCGGCCACCGACTGTTCCGTGCTCATCCGTCGGCACCCCCACCACTGAACTCCCGCCCCCTGGTCGTTTGGACACGGCGGTCAAGGGGGCGGGATCCCTCGGCCCGGTTGAATGCGCTCTGGCCCGGTCGAATGGGGGTAAATCGGAGCCGGGGAGGCGGAGGATGGGACTTGTGCCTCCAGCCGATACTCAACAGAAAGTAGAGGGATCACATCAGGGGGATTGGCGTCCACTTCACCAAGGCCACCGCCAGGGCGAAGTCAAGGAGCAGATGCAGCAGTCCCATGCGGGAAGTGTCCTCCCCGGCACGGCGGGCCGGCAAGAGTACGCCTACTCACCCCTCGGCCCGTATACCCGCGCCCTGACGCCGCTGCCCGCCTACCGCGCGCTCAGGGGCGGTCATCGGCACCCTCATTGCCCGCGGCGTCCTGGCCACCCGACGCCCGCCGCCGGTACGGCGGACGGACGGGCGCGGACAGAGGGCGGCCCCGGGAGCCTGCATCCACGCGGTTCGGCCGGGATACCGATCTCCACGGGCCCCGGCAACGGATCGGGGCCAGGTCAGACGCGTTCTGACCTGGCCCGGAAGAGTAGGCCGCGTGGGACTCGAACCCACAACCAACGGATTAAAAGTCCGGTGCTCTGCCAATTGAGCTAGCGGCCCGCCCGGCCAGCATAGCCCGGACCTGCATGTGCTCCCGAGCGGATATCCGTCGGCGGCGGGGCGTGGCGCCGTGGGCGTGGGTGGGCCCCCTCCCCGTGGTGTGGGGGGAGGGGGCCCGGTGGGGTTTCGGGTGGTCAGCCCTTGCGGTTGTTGCGGTCCTGGCGCTTCCAACGGGGCTTGTCCGTGCGGCGGTCGTCGGAGGTGCGGCGGTCGTGGCCGTACGGGCGGCCGTCGCGGCGGTCGCGGCCGGCGGGGCGGTCGCCGCCGAAGCGGGAGCGGTCGGTGTCGCGGCGCTCGTACGGGCGGCGGTCGTCGCGGTCGTACGGGCGGGCGGCGCCGCGGTCGTCGCGGCGGGGGTAGGAGCGGGTGCCGCGGTTGTACGGGCGGGTGCCGCGGTCGTCGCGGCGGGGGTTGTCGCGGCGGTCGTACGAGCGGGGCTCGCGGGTGCCGTACGTGCGGTCGTCCCGGCGGTCGTCCCGGCGGTCGTCCCGGCGGTCGTCCCGGCGGTCGGCGCGGTAGTCGCGGGTCTCCCGGCCGTCCCGGGCGTCCCGGTTGTCGCGGCGGTCCGCACGATAGTCACGGTCGCGGTCGCGGTCGCGGTCGTTGCGGCGCGCGTCGCCCGACCGGTCGAAGTCGCGGAAGCGCTGCTCCCTGCGGTCGTGCCGCGGCGCCGCGCGGTTGTACGGGCGGTCGCCGCGGTCCTGGTAGTCCTGGCGGTCCGTACCCTCGGGCCCGGGCTCCTCCGGCCGGGACTGCGGCTCCGGCTGCGTGCCCTCCGCCGCCGGCGGCGCCGGTTCCGGCGGCACGCCCGCCCGCGTGGCCAGCCGCGTCGCCTCCGCGCGCAGCTCCACCGCGTGCTTGCGGGCCCGCTCCAGCTGGGCCTCCAGCTGGAGCACGTCCCGCTCCGCCGCCGTCGCCGCCTGGGCCGCCGACTCCGCCTGCACCTCGTCGATCGACCGGGCGCCCGTGATCCGCGCCACGTCCGGGTCGAACGCGCCGCGCCCGCTGATGATGTGCCGCGAGGCGTCCACCGCCGCGTCCTCCAGCAGCCGGAAGACCGTCCGGCGCTGGTGCGGCAGGGCGAGGGAGACGACGGTGCCGGACTCGCCGGCGCGGGCCGTGCGGCCCGCACGGTGCAGGTAGTCCTTGTGGTCGCCGGCCGGGTCGACGTTCAGCACCAGGTCGATGCCGTCGACGTGGATGCCGCGCGCCGCGACGTCCGTCGCCACCAGCGCGTGCACCCGGCCGTCCTTGAAGTCCGCCAGCGTGTGCGTCCGCGCGCCCTGCGTCATGCCGCCGTGCAGCGCGGCGGCGCGTACGCCGGTCTCGCGCAGCTGGTCGGCGACGCGGTCGGCGCCCAGCTGGGTGCGTACGAAGACGATGGTGCGGCCCTTGCGCGCCGCGATGGCGGCCGTGACCGGCGCCTTGTCCCGCGGCTTCACGACGAGCACGTGGTGGCTCATCGTCGTCACGGCGCCCGCCGACGGGTCCACCTCGTGGCTGACGGGGTCGACGAGGTAGCGCTCGACGAGCGTGCCGACGCCTTTGTCCAACGTCGCGGAGAACAGCATCCGCTGCCCGCCCGGCGGCACCTGGTCGAGCAGCTCGGTGACCTCGGGCAGGAAGCCCAGGTCGGCCATCTGGTCGGCCTCGTCGAGCACGGTGATCTGCACCCGGTCCAGGGAGCACGCGCCGCGGTCGATGACGTCGCGCAGCCGGCCGGGGGTGGCGACGAGCACGTCGACGCCGCGCTCCAGCGCGCCGATCTGGCGGCCCATGGACGTACCGCCGCAGACGACCTTCATCGACAGCCGCAACACGTCGCCGTACGGCTGCAGCGCGTCGGCGACCTGCATCGCCAGCTCGCGCGTCGGGGTGAGGATCAGGCCGCGGGGGCGCTTGGGGTCGGTGTGGCCGCCGGCGAGGGTCGTAAGCAGCGGCAGGCCGAACGACAGGGTCTTGCCGGAGCCGGTACGGCCGCGGCCGAGGACGTCGCGGCCGGCGAGGGCGTCCGGGATGGTGGCGGCCTGGATCGGGAACGGGGTGGTGACGCCGTAGTCCGCGAGCTTGGCCACGACCCCGCGGGGCAGGCCGAGTTCGCCGAACGTCGGCGCGGCGGGAGCGGTGGTGTCGGCCGTGGCCTCGGGGTTCTCGGGGTTCTCGGGCGTCTCCGCCTCGTCGAGGGCAGGGTCGAGCACAGGGGTTTCAGACATGAACGAGCAAAAGCCTTCCGCAGTCGTCGGCACGTGCCACGACTCCGCGGCAATTCACACCGACCGCCTCTTGCGGTCTGCCACGGCAGGGAAGGGAACGCGCCACACACGGCGCGCTTCGGTGGGGCGCCGGGCAAATGGGATCAAACGATCTACCAGAGTACGCACCCGGTGGGCCGGCTGGCAAATCAGTTCCGCGGGCACGGCTCCGGGAGCGATGCCCGAGGGCGCGCGTGGCGGGTACGCGCCGGGTCGGTGCGCCCCGTGACGTGCCCCGTGACGCGCCCCGTGTCCTCCGCGGGCGCCGGGGAGTTGAGCCGTACGACGCGTCCTGAAAGGGGCTCCCCATGCCTGAGCCGACAGCCCGTGCCGCCCTGCGGATCTCAGCCGCCACGATGGCGGTGCTGGCGCTCGGCGGGTGCATGACCGTCTCCGGCACCGGCCGGCCCGACGCACCCGACACGGGCGCCGGCGCCGGCCGGAGCGGCACCGAGCCCGACGGCGACGTACGGGTCAACGAAGCACCGTCCGCCGCGGCCGGCGGCACCGGCACCGGCGCCGCGACCGGCACCGGTGGCGCCGCCGGGGCGCAGGGCCGCGACGCGGCGGACCCCTCCGCTACGGGCCGACCGGGCGGCGGCGCGGCCGACCCGGCGTCGCCGTCCCCCGGCACCGGCGAGAGCCCCGACGCGGGCGGCACCGGCGCCACCCCGGCCTCCCCGAAGCCGACCGCTCCCGGCCCCGGCCCACGCCCGACGACCCCGTCGCCGAGGCCGACCCCCACCGTCCCCTCACCGACCCCGACCACGATCCCCACGCCGACCCCGACCCCGACGCCCACCGACGACACCGACGGCGGCGAAGCCGGCGGAAGCGTCGGAAGCGCTGCCAGCGGCTCGTCCCCCCGGCTCCCCAGCGGCTGACCGCCGGCCCGGCCCCCGGGGCCCCGGCCCTCGCGCCCCGGACCCCTCAGCCGTACCCCAGCGCGTGCAGCCTCTCGTCGTCGATCCCGAAGTGATGTGCGATCTCATGAACTACTGTGATCTCCGTCTCCGCCACCACGTCCTCCCGCGACTCGCACATCCGCAGCGTCGGCCCGCGGTAGATCGTGATCCGGTCCGGCAGCACCCCCGCGTACCACTCGCCGCGCTCCGTCAGCGGCGTCCCTTCGTACAGCCCGAGCAGCCCGGGGTCCTCCGACGGCGGCTCGGGCTCGACGAAGACCGCGACGTTGTCCATCAGCCGGGTCAGCTCCGCCGGGATCCGGTCGAGCGCCTGCGCGACCAGCTCCTCGAACTCCTCGTTCGACATGTCAAGCACATGGCCCATTCTGCGTCAGGCCGCTGAATGCCGGCGGGTCACAGCGGGCATACGAACCGAATGGCCCGCGAAGTGCCTTTTGCGGTCTCCCCCGTCCGTGCCATGTTCGAACGGCTGCGCCGCGTTCCCGCCCGTTTCCGCCGGCTGCCCGCCCGCCTCCGGCGGGCCCGCCGGGCGCACCGGGCGCACCGGCGCAACAGGGTCCGCCGCCCCCGCGTCGAGCAGGCGCTCGTCCACCGGCCGCACCCGTTCGCCCGGGCGCTCGGCCTCGCCGCCGTGACCGTCGTCGGGGCCGGGCTCGGGCTGCTCGTCGCCGGCGGGAGCGAGACGTCCGTCGGGCCGGTGGACACCCGGATGGCGCTGACGCCCTCCGCGACCGGCGACACCCGGATCCGCGTCTCGCCCCTCGGCGCGATCGAGATGGACAGCCACGACGCGCCCCTCCGGCTCGACGTCGAGGTCGAGCGGCTCGACCCCGACCGCTCCCGCGCCCTCGTCGCGCATCCCGAGGAGTTCTCCGGGCTGGGCGACGAGGTGGCCGCCGACATCCGTCGCGGCACCCTCGACCTGGGCGTACGCACCGGCGTCGCGGCCCTCGCCGGCGCCACCGCGCTCGGCCTCGCCGTCTACCGCACGCCGCGCCGGGCGCTGGCCGCCGGCGGGCTGGCGCTCGCGCTGCTGGCCGCCTCCGGCGCCACCGCCTTCGTGACGTGGCACCCCGAGTCCGTCCTGGAGCCGAAGTACTCCGGGCTGCTGACCAGCGCGCCCAGCGTGATCGGCGACGCGCGCAGCATCGTCACGGAGTTCGACGTCTACCAGCAGGAGCTGGCCCGGCTGGTCACCAACGTCGGCAAGCTGTACGACGCCACCTCCACCCTCCCCGCGTACCGGCCGGATCCCTCCACCGTCCGCTTCCTGCACGTCTCCGACATGCACCTCAATCCCGCCGCCTGGGGCATCATCCGCTCGCTGGTCGACCAGTACGAGCTGGATGCCGTCATCGACACCGGCGACACGATGGACCACGGCTCGGCCGCCGAGAACGTCTACCTCGACCCGATCTCCACCCTCGGCGTCCCGTACGTGTGGGTGCGCGGCAACCACGACTCGCTCACCACTCAGGCCGCCGTCGCCCGGCAGAAGAACGCGCGGGTCGTGGACGACGGCGAGTCGGTGGTGGTGGCGGGCGTACGGATCGCGGGCATCGGCGATCCGCAGTTCACCCCCGACCGCTCGGTCGTCGCCGCCGGCGATCCCGCGGAGGTGGCGGCGGGCGAGCGGCTGGCCGCGGCGCTCGCCGGGCTACGGGACCGGGGCCGGCCGGCGGACGTGGCCATCGCGCACAATCCGGTGGCGCTGGAGCAGGTCGACGGCCTCGTGCCGCTGGCGCTGGCCGGCCACCGCCACCACCGCAGGCAGCACGACCTG
This sequence comes from Streptomyces sp. CNX435, assembly GCF_059570575.1. Classification (NCBI taxonomy): domain Bacteria; kingdom Bacillati; phylum Actinomycetota; class Actinomycetes; order Kitasatosporales; family Streptomycetaceae; genus Streptomyces; species Streptomyces sp. CNX435. Next base: position 101,245 of record NZ_JCANTA010000010.1, read on the forward strand.
CCCGGCGGCACCCGGCTGATGGTCGAGGGCTCAGCGGGCGGCGGGGGGCTGCGGGCGGTGGAGGAGGACGTGCCGGAGAACGTGTCGGCGTCCGTGCTCTATCTCGACCGGAAGACGCGCCGGCTGCAGGCGTGGGACGAGATCACGCTGGGCGGGCTGGGGCTGACGTCGGCGGAGGTCAGCCGCCGTCTCGTGGAGGAGAACCGGCCCGGCGGCGCCGAAGAGGCGGACCCGCCGGTCACCCCCGGCGAGGACTCTTGACAGCCTTCCCCCACATGAATTAACTCAACCAGACGCGAACCAACACAGCGCAACACGTCAGTTCATCGGTTCCCTCCTGCTCATCCGATGTGTAAGGAGCACTTGTGCCCCTCTTCGGCCCGCTGGGACGGCGGCCGGCCGGCACCACGATGACCGCGTTCACTGTCCTGGTCACCGCCTGGTTGTCGCCCGCCGCGGCGGCACCCGCCCCCGACCCCCCCGCCCCCACGGCGACCACCTCCGATGTCTGGACCGTGGCCGCACCACAGACCAAACAAGACCAACTCGCCGCCGACGTCGTCCTCGACAAGGCCACCGGCGCCCTCACCCTGACCGTCCGCCGCGGCGCGGACCCCGTACTCCCCGACTCGCCCCTCGGCCTGCGCACCCAGGACGCCGACCTGACCCGCGGGCTGGAACTCCTCAGCCGCGAGGACAGCGACGTCCAGGAGCAGTACGAGATGACCACCGGCAAACAGCGCAGCGTGGACTCCCCCATGACGGAGTCCCGCTTCGCGCTGCGCGGCGACGGCGGCGTCCGCATGGACCTCGTCGTCCGCGTCGCCCGCGACGGCGTCGCGTTCCGCTACGAACTGCCGGACTCCGCGGGCACCGTCGTCACCGGCGAGGCCACCGGCTACCGCCTCCCCGCCGACGCGCCCGCCTGGCTGCTGCCGCACACCTCCTGGTACGAGGAGGTACGCGCCGAGACCACCGCCGGCGGCGCCCCCGCCGACGACTACGGCTACCCCGCGCTCTTCGAGGTCGCCGCCGGCTCCGCCGACGAGTACGTGCTGCTCACCGAGTCCGGCATGGACTCCACGTACCCCGGCAGCAGGCTCGCGCACCCGGCCGGGAGCGGCGCGTACGACGTCGTCCTCGCCGAGGCGGGGCAATCAGGGCCTGTCTCGCCCGGCGAGCTGGCGACGCCGTGGCGTACCGCGATCATCGGCGACCTGGCGACCGTCACCGAGTCGACGCTCGTCAGCGACCTCGCCCCGGACGCGGAGATCTCCGACACCTCCTGGATCCGCCCCGGCACCGTCTCCTGGTCCTGGCTCGTCGAGCACGACAGCCCGCGGGACTTCGAGCGGCAGAAGGACTACGTCGACTACGCCGCCGCACACGGCTGGGAGTACACACTCGTCGACGAGGGCTGGAGCCGCGACTGGGTGCCGGAGCTGGTGCAGTACGCGCGCGACAAGGGCGTCGACCTCGTGCTGTGGTTCCACTGGTCGGACATCGACACGCCGCAGGAGATGGCCACCGTCTTCGGCGAGATGAACGACTGGGGCATCAAGGGCGTCAAGATCGACTTCATGAACAACGGCGCGGGCGACCCCGAGGGCGTCGGCAGGCACGCCTGGTACGAGGACGTGCTCGCCGCCACCGCCGAGCACCAGCTGCTCGTCAACTTCCACGGCGCGACGCTGCCGAAGGGCCTGCAGCGCACCTGGCCGCACCTGATGACGTACGAGGCGGTGCGCGGGCACGAGTACTACTCCTTCGACCAGCCGCTCACGCCCACGTACAACACGATGCTGCCGTTCACCCGGAACGTCGTCGGCTCCGCGGACGTCACGCCCGGGACCTTCTCCATGACCAACAGGGCGCACACCGACGCGCACGAGCTGGCGCTGCCCGTCGTGTACGAGTCCGGGCTGCAGCACCCCGCGGACAGCCCGGAGACGTACGCCGCGCTGCCCGCGGCCGAGCGCGTGCTCGACCAGCTGCCGACGGTGTGGGACGAGACCCGCTACCTCGGCGGGCGGCCCGGCGACGACGCGGTGCTGGCGCGGCGCGCGGGCGAGCGGTGGTTCGTCGGCGGCATCCACGCGGGCGCGGCCGGGGACGCCGGGGTGGACCTCGGCCGGCTCGGCGCGGACGCCGGCGAGCAGCTGCTGGTGGAGCTGGTGACGGACGGCGCGGACGGGCTGGTGCGGGAGAGCCGCACGGTCGGCGGGGACGCGGAGCTGACGGTGCCGGTGGCGGAGAACGGCGGGTTCGTGGCGCTGGTCTGCCCCGCCGAGGACGGCCGGACGACGTGCGACGAGCCGGTGCGTACGGAACCGGCGACCGGGCGCCGCTGACCACCGGCGATACGCACGTCGTGCCGCCGCTGGCCAGCGGCGGCACGACGTGCGTACGGCGTCACTCCGCCGCCGCCAGCGCCGCCAGCAGCTCGCGCTCCCGCGCCGGGCTCAGCCCCGCCCGGCGGGGCCGGTCCAGGCCCTGCTCCCGCTCCCACGCCAGGGTATCCGCCAGCAGCTCCGCCCGCGGCCGGTGCGTCAGCCCCGCCGCCTCCGCCGCGGCGCCGCTGCGGGCCGCGAAGCCCTCCCAGCCCGGTTCGTCCAGCCACATCGCCAGCGACTCCGGCCCCATGAACTGCGCCACGCCCCGCCCCCGCAGCCACGCCGAACCCGCCTCGGCCACCGGCCCGGTGTGCCCGCCGACCTGCCGGGAGAGCCGGATCCAGTCGGCCAGGGGGAGGACCGGGCCGACCGTGTCGTACGTGCCGGTGGCGCCGGACTCCGCGTTGTCGAGCAGCCAGGCGGTGAGGTCGCGTACGTCCAGGACCTGCGTCCACAGGCCGGGCCCGTGCGGCACGAGCAGGGGACCCTCGGGGTCGCGGGCGGCGCGGGCCACCCAGTAGCCGGTGCGGCCGGTGTGGTCGCCGGGACCGCCGATGAGGCCGGCGCGGGCGATGACGAGCCGGTCGCCGACCGCCTCCCGGGTGGCCTGCTCGCAGGCCGACTTGGCCTCGCCGTACAGCTCGCGGCCGACCTCTTCGTGCTCGGTGGGCGCCATCAGCGGGGCGGACTCGTCGCCGCCGGGCTTGTCGTGGGTGGCGTAGACGTTGCCGGAGGAGACGTACGTCCAGTGCCGGGCCCGGTCGGCGAGCGCGGCGAGGGCGCCGCGGACGAAGCCGGGCTGCCACGAGACCTCCACCACGGCGTCCCAGGGGCGGTCGGCGCTACGGGCGGGCAGCGCGTCGTACGCGCCGGGATCCCGGCGGTCGGCGGCCACCAGCTCCGCGCCCTCCGCCACCCCGCCGCTCTCGCCGCGCGCGAGGCACGTCACCCGGTGCCCCCGCGCAAGCGCCAGCCGCGCCACCTCCCGGCCCACCCAGGCGGTACCGCCCAGCACGAGAATGTCCATCCCGGCACCCAAGCACCGATCCCGGCCGGGCGCAGCACCGCTACGCCGACAGCAGAGAGCCGGGAGACCGGTAGACCGGTAGACCGGTAGACCGGTCACCCGCGAACGTCGAGCCGTCCCAGCCGCGCCTGAAGGCCGTCGAGGAGGAAGTCCAGGCCGGCGGCGAAGGTGCCGTTCCAGTCGTCGTCGCGGAGGTAGTCGCTGGCGGCGAGCGTCGGGTAGCGGTCGCGGTCGGCGCGTACCCGCTCCTGGGCGGCGTGGCGCTCCTCCTCGGTGACGTCCAGCGCCACCTGCGTGGAGGCGGAGCCGAGGACGTGGTTGTGAAGCGCCCAGGTGGCGGCGAGGAGGTCGCGGCCGGTGAAGCCGGCGCGTACGAGCGTGGCCTGGAGGGCCTCCATCGAGGCGAGGAAGTTCGGGCCGATACTCGGCCGGCGGCGGGCCGGGACGGCGGCGGCCCAGGGGTGGCGCAGCAGCACGGCGCGCCAGGTGCCGAGCACGGCGGCGACGTCCGCGCGCCAGTCCGCGCCGCGGGCGGCGTCACGGGCCGTGCCGGCCCGCGCCTCGCCGAAGATCGCATCGACCGCGAGGTCGATCACGTCGTCCTTGGTGTCGACGTGCCAGTAGAGGGAGGGCGCGACGACCGCGAGCCGGTCGGCGAGGCGGCGCATGGTGAGCCGGTCGATCCCCTCCTCGTCCAGCAGCGCGACGGCCGCCGTCACGATCCGCTCCCGCGTCAGCGGCGGCTCGCCCCGCGCCGACGTCCGCCGGGGGCGCAGCCAGATGCTCTCCACCTCGTCACCCTTGCCGCCCTTGCCGCGTTTCCGCTGGTCATGCGACTTTCTCTCGCTACCCACGCGGCTAAGTGTAGTACGGTGTTCAGCGTTCCCTAACGTCGTTAGGGAACGCCATACACCGTTAGAGAATGAGGGACCCCGTGACCGATGAGACGCCCGAGCGCGCCGGCGGCCGGCGCCGCTGGCGGACCCTGCTGGCCGTCAGCACGGCCCAGCTGCTCGTCGTGCTGGACAGCACGATCGTGAACATCGCCCTGCCGTCCGCGCAGCAGGCACTCGGCATGACCGACGCGAACCGCCAGTGGGCGATCACCGCGTACGCGCTCGCCTTCGGCGGCCTGCTGCTGATCGGCGGCCGGGTCAGCGGACTCCTCGGCCACCGGCGCGCGTTCGCCGTCGGCCTCGTCGGCTTCGCCGCCGCCTCCGCCCTCGGCGGGGCGGCGACCGGCCCGGGGATGCTGTTCGCCGGCCGCGCGCTGCAGGGCGTCTTCGCCGCGCTCCTCGCGCCCGCCGGGCTGGCGCTGCTGACGACCACGTACACCGGGGCGCGCGAACGCGGGCGCGCCTTCGGGGTGTTCGCCGCGGTCGGCGCGGCGGGCGCCGCCGTCGGGCTGATCGCGGGCGGGCTGCTGACGCAGTACGTGGGCTGGCGCTGGTGCCTGTACGTCAACGTGCCCGTCGCGCTCCTCGCCGCCCTCGGCACCGCGTACGTCCCGCACGTCCGCCCCGTCCGCGCCGCCGGCCGCCTCGACGTGCCCGGCGCGCTGCTCAGCACCGCCGGCTTCGCCGCCGTCGTCTACGCCTTCAACGAGGCCGAGCCGCACGGCTGGGGCGCGCCGAAGGTGCTCGCGCTGCTCGGCGGCGGGGCGGTGCTGCTGGCGGCGTTCGTCGCCGTCGAACTGCGGGCACCGCAGCCGCTGCTGCCGATGCGGGTGCTGCTGCACCGGGCGCGGGGCGGGGCGTTCGCGGCGATCACGCTGATGTTCGTCGCGATGTTCGGCTTCTACCTCTTTATGAGTTACTACACGCAGACGGTGCTCGGGTACTCACCGGTGGAGTCCGGGCTGACGCTCATCGTCAACGCCGCCGCCGCGCTCGTCGGCTCCGTGCTCATCGCCGGCCGGCTGCACGGGCGCGTCGCGCCGGCGGCGCTGATCGTGCCGGGACTGGTCGCCGCGGCGGCCGGGATGCTGATCCTGACCCGGCTGACGGCGGACAGCCCGGCCGTGCTGGGGGCGTACCTCGTACCCGCGCTGGTGCTCACAGGCCTCGGCCTCGGCTGCGTCATGCCGCCGACGGCGGCGCTGGCCACCGCGCAGATGCGCCCGCACGAGATCGGCGCCGCCTCGGCCGCGTACAACGCCTCCCAGCAGCTGGGCGCCGCGCTGGGCACGGCGCTGCTCAACACCGTCGCCGCGAGCGCCGCCGCCGCTCACCTCACGTCGGCGGCCGGCACGACGCCGACGGCGGCCACGGTGCACGGATACACGACGGCGCTGACGGTGGGGGCGGCGGTGCTGCTGGGCGCGGCGTGCGTGACGTCGCTGCTGGCGACGCCGCGGCCGGCGCGGGAGCCGGAGCGGGAGCCGGAGCGCGCCGCCGAGGCGCCGAAGGCGGCCGGCGCTCAGCAGGTCTCGCGGACGTAGTCCGCCGCCCGGCGGAGGGAGACCGCGCGGTCGCGGCGGACGATGCTCAGGTGGTCGGACCACTCGTCGCAGGCCGCCGCGAGGCCGCCGGGCGTGTACTCGACGACCAGCACCCGGTCGTCGAACGCCGCGGCGTAGGCGGCGCACTCGTCGTACTCGCCGCACTCCTCCGCGACCGCGAAGTCCATCCCGGTACGGGCCCGGTCGGGCGCCAGCTCCGCGGTGTTCTTCTGGGCGACGGCCAGACCGCGGTCGTGGGCGCGCTCGGTGAGGAGGGCGGCGTAGGACCGGGCGTGGGCGGCGTCGAGGAGGCGGGGGAAGCGGGTGTACGTGTCCAGGTTGTCGGGCTCGACGGCCTGGTAGCCGCGGTCGGCGCAGCCGTCGATCCAGCGGCCCACCTTCGCCGCGATGCGCTCGCGCTTGCCGGCGGTGCGCAGGTCGAGCACCGCCTCGCCCCAGTTCTCGTCGTAGACGACCTCGCCGTCCGCGTCGCGCAGCAGCAGGTCCGGGTCCCACTCGTCCTCGGCGCCGGGCTGGACCTGGAAGGCGTTGACGTAGCAGACGCTGTACGCCCCGGGGGCGGGGGCGTCGCCGCGGTCGCGGACGACGACCTCGACGCCGGGCGGCGGGTCGTACGCGCCGCCGATCTGGTAGTCGAGCCCGGCGCGCGGCGGCGGTGGCTCGGGCGCCCGGTCCGTCCCGTCCTCCCGCCACGGCGCGAGGAGCAGGACCGCGGCCACGGCGACGGCCCCGGCGAGGAGCGCCAGGGCCCGGCGTGCTCGTTCGCGGTTCACCCCCTCACTATCGCCTCCGGAGGAACGCGCTCGTCGAGGCCACCCCCACCAGCTCGAACGCGGTGTCCCCGGCGAGGTGCTCGTCCGCCGCCTCCTTCACCCCCGGCCACGTGCGGTCCCCGTAGTCGTCCACGACCACCACACCGCCCGGCGCGGCGATCTCCTCGACCCACTCCAGGTCCGCGCGTACCCCCTCCGCGGAGTGGTCGCCGTCCACGATCACCGTGCCGTACGAGCGGTCGGACACGGCGCGGCGGATGTCGGCGTCGCCGGAGAAGCCGCGGTGCAGCCGGACCCGTTCCGACGGCACGCCGGCCAGCTCCAGGTTGGTCCGTACCACGGTCTCGCTGACCGGCGTGCCCGAGGGGTCCGCGGTGTTGGCGGTGCCGGGCTGGAGCTGCACGTCGGCCAGCGGGTCCACGATCGTCAGCGAACACCGCCGCCCGGCGCGCGCGAACTGCCGGGTGAGCGCGGAGGAGAACAGGCCGAAGAGGGTGCCGATCTCCAGCACGTCGTCGTTCGGCGGGTCGAGGAGCGGCGGAATGGTGAGCTTGCCGAGGATGTTCGGCGTGCCGCCCGCGATCCGGCCGACGCCGCGCAGCTCCACCTCGACCAGGGTGCGGAACGCGGCCACGACGTACGGGCGGGCGTCCCGCTCTCCCGTCGCGGCCTCGACCTGCTCGACCAGGGTGTCGACCGACCCCTTGGTCGGCATCCGCGCCTTGCGCCCGTCCTCTCCGCCGCCGAACAGCAGCTCCAGCGTGTAGCGGGCGACGCGGGCCTCCCGGAGTTCCTTCTCCATCGCGTCGACCCGCGCGCGGAGCTTGTCGTCGGCGGTGCCGGACTTGCGGACCGCGCGCTCAAGGCGGCGTCCCAGGCGTTCCATGGGGCGGATACTCGACATGCTCTGAACCTCATCAGATATGCGGTGCCCCGGGCGAGGGCGAAACCGCGCCGCAGGGCTCCGACACGAAGTGTTCATCTCCCGCTCATACGATTCCCGCTCATACGGTCCGACGGCGCGTCCCGTCCGACCGCCCGGTGTCCGTACGCCCCCGGGAACGAACCTAGAATCGGCCGCATGCGCGGTGGGCAGAGGGACGGCATGGCGCGGCAGCGACCGGGTGACACCGGGGCGCCGACGATGCGTGACGTCGCCACCCGCGCCGGGGTCAGCACCATGACCGTCTCGCGTGTCCTGAAGGACGACACCCGCGTCAGCGACGCCACCCGGCGGCGCGTCCTGGCCGCCGTCGACGACCTCGGCTACCGGCTCAACGCGACCGCGCGCAGCCTGCGCCTCGGCGGCAGCGGCATGATCGGGCTGATCGTCACCAACCTCGCCAACCCCTTCTACTCGCGGCTCGCGCTCGGCGTGCAGGAAGTCGCCTCGCAGCACGGGCTGAGCATGCTGCTCAGCAACACCGGCGAGCAGCTGGACCGGGAGCGGGGGCTGGTGGAGGACCTGGCGTCGCGGCAGGTCGCGGGCATGATCGTGGTGCCGGCGGGCGGCAGCCAGAGCCACCTCACACCGGCGGCGCTGCGCGACATGCCGGTGGTGCTGGCATCCCGGCCGCCGTCGGGGATGGAAGCGGACCACGTACTCGTCGACGACTTCGGCGGCGCCCGCGACGCCACGGCCGAGCTGATCGCCCGCGGCCACCGCAGGATCGGCTTCCTCGGCAACCCGCCGGCCATCCACACCGGCGCCGAGCGCTACCGCGGCTACCGCGCCGCCCACGAGGCGGCCGGGCTGACCCCGGACGACCGGCTGGTGCGCCGCGGGCTGACGGACGTGGCGACGGCGGAGCGGGCGGCCCGGGGCCTGCTGGCGCCGGACGCACCAGAAGCCCGCGAGGCCCCGGACGCCCCCACCGCGCTCTTCTGCACCAACAACCGCCTCACCCAGGGCGCGATCCGCGCCGTCCGCGCCCTCGACCTGCCGGTCGCGCTCGCCGGGTTCGACGACTTCGACCTGGCCGACATCCTCGGAATGCCGCTGACCATCGTGTCGTACGACGCCGACGAGATGGGCCGGCAGGCCGCGCGGCTGCTCGTCGACCGGATCGGCGGCGGCCCCGCCACCACCCGGCCCCCGCGGCGGACGGTCCTGCCCACGCACGTCATCCGCTACGGGCCGGAGTGAGCCGGAGACGCGGCCCGGCCCGGCGGCGCCGTCAGACCTCCACGTCGTACGAGATGACGACCTCGGCGTTCCCCGTGACCCGCAGCGGCACCCGCACCGCCGGGTTCAGGCTGCCGTTGACCGCCAGCAGGCTCGCCCGCAGGTCGGCCGGCGGCGGCTGCGTGCAGTAGTCGAAGCCCTCGTCGAGCACCGCGCGCACACCGGGCGCCTCGCACGCGTAGTTCAGCAGCCGGTCGTGGGTGGTGTGCTGGATGTGCAGCTCGACGGACTCCGTGTCGTACAGGGCCCGCAGGAACTCCTGGACGTTGCCCTCCCGGAGCAGCAGCCCCGTGTCCAGCTCGACGGTCATCGCGGGCAGCGCGAGCGAGGCGCGCAGGAAGCCCTCGTGCGCGTCGAGATAGAGCGCCGCGCCGTGGGCGACGATCGCCTCGCCCAGGTCGTACAGGTCGGCGCGCAGCCGCGGCGTCATGCGGACGACGATCGCGGGCCGGCCGGCGAGGCCCATGAAGACCACGCCGTCGTCCTCGGCGAAGACCCGGTGCTGCACGATCATGCCCACCGGGCCGGTGCCGGGCTCGTGGCGCCCGCGGACGTGCTCCGCGAGCCGGTCGGTGAAGCTGGTCACCGTGATCCGCGGCAGCCGGCGCTCGCCGAGCAGCAGCCCGGCCCGGTCGACCGGCCCGGGCCTCCGGGGGTCGAGCACGTTCACCGAGATGCTCCCGGCGCCGCTGCCCTGAGTCCTCCGCGTACGGTTACGCCGCCAGAACGCCATGCGCCGACGCTAGCGCGCCCGCGCCGGGACGGGTCCCGGCGCGGGCGAACCGATGTGTGGACTCCGTCAGCAGGACATGCCGTTGGGCTCGTCGACCTCGACCGAGCTGAAGAAGTCCCGGAAGGTCGAGAAGAAGTTGCCCTTGCCGCCGGGGCTGGTCACGGCCATGCAGCCGGTGTAATCGGCGTCCGACCAGAGGTTGATCCCGTAACCCGTGCGGTTCCAGTCCGACTTGGCGCGGTCGTCCATGCCGAGGGCGGCCAGGCTCGGGGTGTCGTCCTGGATCGCGACCATGTCCCCGGTGCCGTCCAGGCCGGAGAACAGGCAGTAGTGGTCGGCCGGACAGCGGTCGTAGCCGTCGGCCACCGCCTGGGCGGACGCGCCCGGCGCGGACAGCAGGGCGGCGGCGGCCGCGGCGGTGGTGACGACGGCCGCGTACAGCTTCTTGGTCATCTCTCTCCTCGGTGGGGGCAGAGCCCGAACATGGCGGCGAAAAGCCGAACACCCCGCCGCCCACGGGTATCCCGGGGCGGCGGGGGGACAGCGGGAGCGGACGGCGCCCGCTCGTGCGGATCGTCTCAGTCCAGGGCCTCGAACGCCTTGACCAGCGTCCGCTGAAGGTCCGTGATCTGGTAGTACGACCCGAGCTTGTAGTACTCCTCCTTGGACGTCAACGTGACGCCGTAGACGAGGGTGCGGTTCTCACCTGCGTACGCGTACGGGGCGGAGGTCGCGTACCGCGAGAGCTGCGAGACCTCCGGCTCCGACTTCGTCGGGGCCAGCGTCGGGTCGACGCTGATGACGGCGTACGTGATGCGGTCGACGATGTCGTTGTCGTAGCCCAGCGTCGGGTACACCGCGAACGAGCCGCTGGCGAAGTCCAGCCCCATCTCGGTCGGCTCCACCAGCCCCGTCTCGCGGGCCAGGGACTTGACGTGCTCCGGCTGGAGGTAGTCGGTGTCCAGCTCGCTGAAGTACAGGTTGACCTGCCGCTTCGGGTAGTCCACCGAGACCATCTGGACCTTGTCCAGGCCGTAGCGGGCGAAGAGTTCGGCGTTCGCCCGCGCGCTCTCCGGCATCGACGGCACGTCGAGCAGGGCGGTCAGCGGCTGCGGCTCGTTGGTCGGGAAGGAGGCGTAGGTCTTCTTGAAGCCGGTGGTGACCATGCCGTCGATGGCGTACATGCCGATCTCGAAGCCGTCGGTCAGCTCGGCGAGGAGATTGTCGACGGGGTGGTTCGTCTTCTCGGTGAGACCGCGCCGCAGCGCGGTCGTGAACGGGTCGCCGAGGTCCGTGGGCACCGAGATACTGAAGTCGAGTTCCGTCGCGCGACGGCCACCCGCCATGGAGAAAACGACGACGGCGTCCGCGAGCGCGTCCTGGTACGCGGTCAGGACCGGCCAGATCTTGTCGCGGGCGACGGGCACATTCAGCAACCCGGCCGCTTCCTCCATAGCGGAATAGACACGTTCGACGTCGTTAGCCCCGGACATGGAATCCTCCGCTTGTCATCACGAGCGAGTATGTGGGGGCCAGGTCAGAATCATCGGCGCCGTCGAGGTGCGTGTCATGAGCGCCATAGAGGAGCGTCACCGACCGTGGCCGCTACCTGCTGCTCCACTCGCCCGAGTATTGGTGAGCGGACTTGCCCGGGACTGTACGGCCGCTTGGCGCCGGCTTGGCGGCAGGCGTGAGCGGCGACGCCCACCGGGGACCTAGATCAACTGGCCGGTGCGGTGCCTGGCATTATGTACCGGCCGCGACCCTCCGCGGGAGACCCAAGTCGGCGCCAATTCAATCCTCAGTGCCGCACAAGTCCTCTGCCCGATGCTGATCGGGTGCCGGGCGCACGCCGATGCGCCACCGCTGTCGCACGGGTTCGTCCGGGAGTTTCGTTCCGGTAGGGGGAAGGGGCGATACGTGAGGGTTGCTGCGGCGGACCCGCCGGATTCCACACGGCACTCCGCGCGAGGTGCGGTCCGTACCGCCGGATCACGCACATTCCCCGGCACCGCGGGCTTACCCGACCGGCCACCGCCGCCCCGGCCGGAAACCCGCCTCCTCAGCCCCGGTTCGTGACCTCGCGAACCGCGCCCAGCGGCCCGCCCCTCGACATCGCCGGTGTTCACCGGCCCGCACCCGTGAAGCCCACGTCCGCGAGCCCCACGTCCGGGCGCCCGCGTCCGTCGGAGTGCGGATGCGGGGACCGTAACCGATTCGAAGATCGTCGATGTGTTGATCGACGAGCCATGCGCGTAGCCCGAACGGACGGGACCGTCCCGCAACCGATCCGATCCGCGTCGGCCGCGAAGATGTTCCGTACTAAGGATACTGAGAGGCGAACATGCCAACTCCCCGAGGCAGAGTCCTGCTGGCCGCACCCCGCGGCTTCTGCGCCGGAGTCGACAGGGCAGTCGAGATCGTGGAGCGCGCGCTGGAGATCCACGGCGCGCCGGTGTACGTGCGCAAGCAGATCGTGCACAACGAGCATGTGGTGCGTGACCTGGAGGAACGCGGCGCGGTCTTCGTCGACTCCGAGACGGAGGTGCCGGAGGGTGCGGTGTGCATCTTCTCGGCGCACGGGGTCTCGCCCCAGGTGCGCAGCAACGCGGCCGACCGGCAGTTGAACGTGATCGACGCGACCTGCCCGCTGGTGTCGAAGGTGCACCAGGAGGCCCGGCGCTACGCCCGCGACGAGCGCACCCTGCTGCTCGTCGGGCACGCGGACCACGAGGAGATCGAGGGCACGTACGGCGAGGCGCCGGACCGCACGATCATCGTGGAGGACGCGGACGAGGCGCGCCGGGTGGAGCTGCCGGAGGGCACGCGGGCGGCGTTCCTGACGCAGACGACGCTGTCGGTCGACGACACCTCGGAGATCGTCTCCATTCTGCAGGAGCGTTTCCCCGGGATCGTGGGCGCGGGCAGCGAGGACATCTGCTACGCCAGCCAGAACCGGCAGAACGCGATCAAGGCGATCGCGGCGGAGAGCGATTTCGTCCTGGTCGTCGGCTCGGCCAACTCCAGCAACAGCGTGCGGATGGTGGAGGTCGCCGAGGCTCTCGGGACGCCCGGCAAGCTGCTCCCGTCCGTCGAGCAGCTCGACCCGGGCTGGCTGGAGGGCGTGGAGACGGTGGGCGTCAGCTCCGGTGCGAGTGCGCCGGAGGTGCTGGTGGAGCAGGTCGTCGCACGACTCGCGGAACTGGGCTACGGGAAGGTCGATTCGGTCGTGACTGCGGAGGAGAACGTGGTGTTCCGCCCGCCGGCGGGGCTGGAGCGCTCGAAGAGCGAGGGTGCGGGCGCGGAGGGTGCGGGCGCGGAGGGTGCGGGCGCGGGGGCCGCGGCTTCCGGCGGGGACCTGGGCGAGGCGACGAAGCACCTCCTCACCCGGGTCACGGCCCGTATCGAGGACCTGCTGACGGCGGAGCGCAAGGAGTGGGGCGACGTCGACTCCCGTATGACGCAGCCGATAGACGCGGTCGCGCAGCTGGTCGCCGCCGGCGGCAAGCGGCTGCGGCCGACGTTCTGCATCAGCGGCTACCTCGCCGCCGGCGGCGAACTCGACGGCTCGGAGGCGGAGGACGCGGTCGCCTCCGCGGGTGCCGCGCTGGAGCTGCTGCACGCCTTCGCCCTGATCCACGACGACGTGATGGACAACTCACCCACCCGCCGCGGCCGGCCGACCACCCACATGCAGCACGCCGGCATCCACGCGGAACACGGCTGGGCGGGCGAGGCCCGCCGCTACGGCGAGGGCGTGGCGGTCATCGCCGGCGACCTGGCGTTCGGCTACGCCCACACCGTCACCGAGAACCTGCCGGGCCCGGCACGGAAGGTGTGGAACCACCTCGGCACGGAGATGATCGTCGGCCAGCAGCTCGACATGGCCCTCGCCGCCGAACTCGCCCCGGACCCGGACCTGGCCCGCTACGTCGCGGTCTGCAAGTCCGGCCAGTACACGATCCACCGCCCCCTGGCCCTCGGCGCGACGATCGCGGGCCGCGACGACCTGCACACGGCCTTCGAGACGTACGGCGTGGCGGCGGGCGAGGCGTTCCAGCTCCGCGACGACCTCCTCGACGCCTTCGGCGACCCCGCGATCACGGGCAAGCCGGCGGGCCTCGACCTCAGCGAGCACAAGATGAACCTGCTGCTCGCCCTGGCCGCGACGAAGGACGCGGAGGTGGCGCGCCTGGTCGCGGACGGGCAGAACTGGGACGCGGAGCGCCTCCGCGAGGCGATGCTGGCGTCGGGGGTGCGGGAGGAAGTGGAGAAGCGGATCGACCAGCTGGTGGAGACGGCCCACAAGGCGCTGGAGAAGGCCCCGCTGGCGCCGGGCTGGCGGGAGCGGCTGGGAGAGATGGCGGTGAAGGTGTCGTACCGGGACCGCTGACGCACACCGCCTCGCTCCCGAGTCGATCGGGGGCGGGGCGGCTACGCCGGGATCGGTGCCGGCGTGGCCGGTGTCGCGCTCTTCGTCGGTCATGTGGCCGCCGGGCGACGGAGGTCCGGCTGAACCGCGCCGGCGCCCTCCGTACCGTCGGCATCCGTCTCCCGGATTCCGGCTAGTAATAGCCCTTCGTGCCGTCGATGATCTCCCGGACGATGTCCGCGTGCCCCGCGTGCCGCCCGGTCTCCTCGACGAGGTGGAGGAGGATCCAGCGGAGGTTCGCCTGGTTCCGGCCGGGGCGGCGCGCGACGTCGTCCAGGGACGCCGCGGCCACGATCTCGTCGCTGCGGGCGCACTGGGCCTCGTAGTCCGCGAGCAGCTGCGCCAGGGTCGCGCCCTCGGTGAGCCAGTCGGCGTCCTCGTCCGTGGACTCGTCGAACGCCGGGTTCGGCGCACTGTCCCCGCCGAGGAAGATGACGTCGAGCCAGGAGTGCTCGGTCCACCGCATATGGACGATGAGCCCGGCCATGGTCATCAGCGGCGAGGTGGGGACGACGGAGCGGCGGGCGTCCTCCTCGCTCAGGCCCTCGCACTTCCAGCGCAGGATCTTGCGCTGGAGTTCCAGCCAGCCGGTGAGGGCGGCGCGTTCGTCGGCCAGGAGCGGAGGACGTGCGAAGACATGCGACATGTCTGCCGACGCTAGCGCGCCCGGCCGCCGGGTGTCGCCGGTTTTTCGCGAGGGCGGGGGGGCGGGGTGGTGCGTCGTCACTCCGCCGGCTTCTGCGCCATCACCACCACGCCCGGCCCCGTCTGCCCGTCCCCCGGCAGCCGCAGCTCCGCCACCGGCCGCAGCCCGGCCCGCTCGATCAGGGCCACGTACGTCTCCGGCCGCCACCGGTGCGTCGTCCACCGGACGCCCGTGCTGCCGTACGCCTCCGTACGCACCACGTTCACGTCCTCGTCCGCCACGTGCGTCCCCGTCAGAAAGTGCCCGCCCGGCTTCAGGGCACGTGCGAACAGGGCCAGCACCTGGGGCAGTACGTCGCGCGGGAGGTTGAACAGCGACCACCACCCCAGCACCCCGCCCAGCGACCCGTCGGCGAGTTCGAGGTCGGTCGCGGAGGAGACGCTGAAGCGGCACCGCGGGTACAGGCGGCGGGCGTTCTCGATCATGCGCGGGGAGAGGTCCACGCCGGAGGCGTCGAGGCCGCGTTCGGCGAGGTACGCCGTCACCGTGCCCGGGCCGCAGCCGACGTCGAGGACGGGGCCGGAGTCGCCCACGGTGTCGGCGAAGGCGTCGACCGCGGCCTTGAGCCACGGGTGCCGGCGGATGTCGCCCATGCCCGTCGTCTGCACCAGGTGGGCGTAGTTGTCGGCGACCTGGTCGTAGGAGTCGCGGACGACGTCGAGGTCGGCCGGGCGGTCGATACGGGGCGCGGATGCGTCGTGAGGTTGAGCGTGAGCGTGCATCGGGCCAACATAGAACAGCCCTACGACAGTGCCCCGGCGTCTCAGCCGGCCCCCGCCCGCGTCAGTCCTTGCGGCCCACGCCCGCGTAGATGGCGATCTCCTTGTACCGCTCCGGCGGCGGCGTGTCCGGCCGCCAGAACGGGACCTGCACCAGCCCGGGTTCGGCCAGGGTGAACCCGTCGAAGAACGGCTCGATCTCCGCGTGCGGGCGCAGGGTCAGGCCGGCGGTCGCCTTGGAGTAGACGGCCTGGGCGTCCGTACGGTCGGCGAGGTCGCTGGTGGCGTGCGAGAGCACCAGGTAGCTGCCGGAGGGCAGCGCGTCGCGCATCGTGGCCACGATCTGCCGGGGCTGGTCCGCGTCCGTGAGGAAGTGCAGGACGGCCACCAGGAACACCGCCACCGGCTCGTCGAAGTCGAGCACGCGGCGGACGTCGGGGTGGTCCAGGATGGACTGCACGTCGCGCACGTCGGCGAGCACGACGCTGGTCGCGCCGGTGTCGGAGAGCAGCGCGTCGGCGTGGGCACGGACGATCGGGTCGTTGTCGACGTAGACGACGCGCGTGTCCGGCGCCGTCTCCTGGGCCGTCTCGTGCACGTTCGGGGAGGTGGGCAGGCCGGTGCCGATGTCCAGGATCTGGCGGATGCCGTTGCCGACGACGTGGCGTACCGCGCGCTGGAGGAAGGCGCGGTTGGCCCGCACGCCGATCCGCGCCTCGGGGGCGGCCACGACGAGATCCTCGCCGGCCTGGCGGTCGACCTCGTAGTTGTCCTTGCCGCCCAGCAGATAGTCGTAGATCCGCGCCGGATGCGGCTTGCTGACGTCTATCTCCTCGAAGCGGAAGCCCTCTGGCGTCACGCCGCACTCCTCTCGACTACCGCCAACTCTAGTCGCCTAGCCCGGCTTACGGCCGACTCCCGCCAAGATCCACTGGCGTTCGGCGCCGGGCCGCGCGGTCGTGTCCGGTGCCGCGGACCCCGGTGGGACGGACGCCAGGTCGGGGCGCCACAGCGACAGGGTGGTCAGGCCCGGGTCGAGCAGGTCGAAGCCGTCGAACAGCCGCAGGATCTGCGCGCGGTCGCGCAGCGTGAGGGGGGAGTTGGCCTTGCGGTAGACGTCGGCGGCCCGCTGGACCCGGCCGTCGGTGTCGAACTCGGAGGTCGAGTGCGAGACGACCAGGTGGCTGCCGGGCGCCATCGCGGCCCGCAGCCGGGCCACGATCCCCGGCGGGTCGTCCTCGTCCTCGATGAAGTGCAGCATGGCCAGCATGATCACGGCGACCGGCTCGTCGAGGTCGATGACGCCGCGCAGCTCGGGATCGGCCAGGATGTCCTCGGGCTGCCGGGCGTCGCCCTGGAGGACGGCCACCCCGGGCGACTTGCCGAGCAGCGCCCGGCCGTGGGCGGCCACGACCGGGTCGATGTCGACGTACGCCACGCGCGCCGGCGCGATGTGCTGGGCGATCTCGTGCACGTTCTCGTGCGCGCCGCCCTCGATGACGGGCATGCCCGAGCCGATGTCGATGAACTGCCGGATACCGGATGCGGCCAGGACCCGTACGGCGCGGCGCAGGAACGCGCGGTTCTCCCGCGCCATGTGGGGCGCGTCCGGAACGTGCCGCCGGACCTCCTCCATGATCTCCCGGTCGTGGGCGAAGTTGTCCTTGCCGCCGAGGAAGTAGTCGTAGATCCGCGGGACGTTCGGTTTCCAGAGGTTGAGTGAGTCCGCCGTCTCACGTTCGCCACCGTCCTTTGACGGCTCACTCATCGAAGCCTCCTGCCGGGTCGCGCAATGCATGGAACCATACGACCCTACTGATCGGCAGACGGAACCGCCCGGCCACGGCCGTGATCGGCAACGGACGCCGCCGGAACGTGACTTACGGAAGGAGTGCCATGCCGGACGACGGCATCGACCGGATTCCCGGCCCGCCCGCGGAGAGCGACGGCGTCAAGGCGATCACCGCGGCGGGAGGGCTGCACAACTATCAGTTGAAGCTGCACGCCGAGTACGGTCCGGTGGTGCGGTTCCCGTTGCCGGGGGCGGACGTGGCGGTGTCGGTCGCCGACCCGGTGCTGCTGGAGGCCACCGCGAAGATCAACAAGCGGCCGGAGCAGCTGTTCGCGTTCCTGGAGCCCCTCCAGGAGTCGGGCAACGTGCAGACGCTCCCGGCCGCCGAACATGTGCCCTGGCGGCGCGTGATGCTGTCGGTGCTCGCCGGCCGGCCCGCGCACGAGGCGCACTTCGCGCAGTTCGCCGCGCTGACGGCCGCGATGGCCGACCGGTGGGCGGAGCACGCGGTGCACGGCCCCGTCGAGCTGCAGAAGGACCTCAGCAAGCTGTCGCTGCAGATGGTCTGCGAATTCGCGCTGGGCAGCGGTCTGGCGTCAGAGGAGTCCGCGGGACGGGTCGTGTCGGCGTTCGAGGACCTGCTCACCGACCAACTGGCGCGGCTCTACCAGGTGGACGTGGGGGGTACGGAGGAGGAGCGCCGCACGCGCTCCGACGAGGCCCTGACCTACCTGCGCGGCACCGTCGACCAGGTGCTCGCCGCACACCGGACGCGCGGCACCGCCGAGCAGGCCGACGACAGCGACCTGATCGCGGCCCTGGTCGCCGCGGGCGAGTCGCCGGCGCGGATCCGCGACACGGTGCTGATGACCATGATGGCGGCCCACCACACCACCGGCGTCGCCATCTCCTGGGCGCTCTACCTGCTGTCCCGCCACGCCGAGGCGGCCGACCGGGTCGCCGGGGAACTCGACCGGGTACTCGGCGACCGCGCCGCGCCCGGCTACGGCGACCTCAGGCAACTCCCCTACCTGGACATGGTGCTCCGGGAGGCGATGCGCCTCTACCCGCCGGGCCCGTACGGCGCACGCGAGGCCACCGAAGAACTCCGGCTCGGCGACTACACCGTCCCCGCGGGCACGACCGTCTTCTACCCGTTCTGGGCCGTACACATGAACCCCGCCCACTGGCCCGACCCGGAGACGTTCAACCCGGACCGCTTCACGCCGGAGGCCACCGCCCGGCGGCACCGGCTCGCCTACATCCCGTTCGGCATCGGCCCGCGGAGCTGCGAAGGCGCCACGCTCGCGATGGTCGAGGCCAAACTCGTCCTGGCGGTCCTGCTGAAGCGCTTCCGGTTCGAGCTGGCCCCCGGCCAGACGGTCACGCCCATCGAACGCTTCGTACTCTGGGCCGCCGAGGACATCCGCATGAACCTCACCCCAAGGTGACCCGGCCGGGTCGGCGGGGAGTCGCATCCGGCCGGACCCGGAGGCCGGTGTCACACGCTGCGGACGACGATGCGGGGGTGGTCGGTGAGCAGGCGGGAGAGGTCGTCGGTGTCCGAGGTGAACACGGTGACGTTGCCTGGCTGTTCGGTGGCGGTGACGGCGAGGAAGGTGTCGGTGACGTACCTGTGGCCGTGCATGCCGGTGTCGCGGCGTAGCCGCTGTGCGGCGCGGCCCTGATCGGCCCCGATGGCGGCGGTGCGCAGTCGGGACAGCAGCCAGTCCCAGCGCGCCGCGTGCACCTTGCCGTCGTCGGCTTCGACCATGGTCATGGGGGTGATGGCGACGGGGATGCCCTCGGTGCGGGCGAGGTCGAGCAGTGCGAGCAGCTCGCGGTCGCCGCGCACCGCCTTCGACAGGGCCTCGCTGTCGAAGACGAAGACCTGCGGACCTGTCATGCGGCGGCCGGGCCAGCGCCGGGGCGGTGGCGGGCGGTCTGCTCGGCGCGGGTGCGTTCGATCTCGTCCAACTGCTGGCGGGCGCGCTCGCGTTCGGTGTCGGTGACGGGGCCGTGCTCCTCCTGGAGCCAGTCGACGAGCTCGGAGAGCCGGTCCATCTCGTCCTTGCGGGCCAGGGCCTCGGTGACGTAGGCGGACATCTCGCGGTCGCCGACGCGCTCACGGATGGCGTCGAGCAGCTCGGCCGGGACGGAGACGGTGATGCGCCGCGTTGTCATACTGGCAATCATACAGACGCGGGCGGTAGTATGTTGGTAGCAAACATCACGATGTACATGACCAACAGGGAGGTGTTCTGATGGCCGTCACGCAGATCAATCTCGACGAGGAGGCCTTGGAGAAGGTCATGGCCCTCTCCCACGTCAAGACCAAGCGGGAAGCAGTGAACCTGGCGCTGTCCTTCTACGCCTCGCAGCAGGAGCGTGCCGCACGGATCACCCGGCACTTCGAGCGTGCTCAGCAATGGGGCGCCGTCGCTGACGCGGAACGGCGCCATCGCGCCGAGAAGGAGAATCGGTGATCTACCTGCTCGACACGTCAGCGCTCGTCCGGCTTGTCCAGGACGAAGGGCTGCGTGCCGACTGGTCCGACGCGCTGCATGCCGAGGCCATCGCGTCCTGCTGGCCCCAGCGCGCCGAGTTCTTGTATTCCGCCAGGTCCAGCCGCGAGTTCGACGAGATCACCGAGATGTTCGCCGACCTCTACCCGGATGCGTCCGTCCCCAAGAGCGCCGGCCGCTGGGTGGAATCCGTACAGCACCGCATGGCCAGAGCCGGTGAGCACCGCAGCGCCTCGGCGATCGACCTGACCATCGCCGCGACGGCCGCCCACCACGGACTGACCGTGCTGCATGACGACAACGACTATCAGGCAGTGGCCCATCACGCCTCGGACCTCACGGAGTGCAACGTCCACTCCGTCGGCTGACCGGCAGAACTCCGGGTCAGCGGGTACCGGTCTCCTGCTCGGGCCTGGGCAGTTCGTCCAGGTCCAGGGTGAAGGTGCGCCCGTCGTCCAGCTCGACCGGGAGCTTGCCGGTGCCGTACTTGTGGGTGTGCGCCGCGATGTAGCCGGTCCCGGTGGGCTGGGTGTGGACGACGACCTCCGCTGCGTACGGGTCCACGACCAGGTAGACGGGGATGGCGTAGCGGCCGTACGTGGCGGTGCAGTCGTCGTAGTCCTTCCGCGCGGAGGAGACCGACACCACCTCCGCGATCAGCAGGACGTCCTCGAAGCTGTAGCGCCTGCCCTCCTTGCGCGCGTCCTCGCGCAGGATCGCGAAGTCGGGGGCAGAGTTCTCGTCGGCGGGGAAGTCGATGTAGACGTCGGAAGTCACCTTCGCGTGACGGCCGAGAGCGGGAGAGTCGATCTGCATCGAGCGGATCGTGCTGGAGTGCTCCTCGCTCCGCGGGGTCATGATCACCTTCCCGTCGGCACCGAAGGAGACCGTGTATCCCTCGGGGAACTCGGTGTGCGTGATCGCGTC
Organism: Streptomyces sp. CNX435; assembly: GCF_059570575.1. Lineage (NCBI taxonomy): Bacteria > Bacillati > Actinomycetota > Actinomycetes > Kitasatosporales > Streptomycetaceae > Streptomyces > Streptomyces sp. CNX435. Next base: position 121,918 of record NZ_JCANTA010000010.1, read on the forward strand.
AACGCTCATCAACAACCCCTTTCCGGTCACCTCACAGAATACGGTCAGACTCGGGGGCACCGCGACGAGACAGCCTTCGGGCGGCGCAGCCCCCTCCCGTACCCCCCGTCGCCGGGGCAGGCCGTACACCCCGGTACTCGTGCCGGGCGGGGCGAAGGGCCGAAGGGCGGTGGCCGGGGTGTCGGGGCCGGTCTTGCCGCGGCGCCCACTGCGTGTGGTGCGCGCGGTCACCGCGGCTATCGCTTCTCATGCCCGCACGGGCGGCGTGGCCGGTAGGTGGGTCCACGGTCGCCTCCGGCTGTCGGCGCTGTGGGCTAGCGTGCGCGGTATGCGCTACTTCAACACGGCCGGGCCGTGTGCCCCCACGCGCCACTACATGCTGCCGGCCCAGGCACGGCTTCCGGAGGCCCGCGAGTTCGTGGACGACGGCCAGTACTTCGTGGTGCATGCGCCACGGCAGACCGGGAAGACGACCGCGCTGGCGGCGCTGGCCCGGGATCTGACGGCCTCGGGCCGGTACGCGGCACTGCACTTCTCCTGCGAGAGCGCGGAGCCCGCCGCAGAGGACTACGGCCAGGCCGAGCTGCTGGTACTGGAAGCGATCCGGCGGTCCGCAGAGTCCGCCGGGCTTCCCGATGAGCTCGCGCCCCCCGCCTCCTGGCCCGACGCGGTACCCGGGTCCCGGCTCACGCGGGGGCTGACGCAGTGGAAGCGGAGCTGTCCGCGTCCGCTGGTGCTGTTCTTCGACGAGATCGACGCGCTGCAGGGGGAGAGCCTGCGGAGTGTGCTGCGTCAGTTGCGCGATGGCTTCACCGTCAGCCGTGACAGCTTCCCGCATGCGGTGGTGCTGTGCGGGCTGCGGGATGTGCGTGACTACAAGGCGGCCTCGGGCGGGGATCCGGGACGCCTTGGTACGTCGAGTCCGTTCAACATCAACGTCGCGTCGCTGCGGTTGGGTGACTTCACCGAGGCCGAGGTCGTCGAGCTGTACGGGCAGCACACCACGGAGACGGGGCAGCAGTTCACGGCGGACGCGCTGGAGCGCGCCTTCAGCTCCACCCAGGGACAGCCATGGCTGGTCAACGCATTGGCGTACGAGATCACCAGGCGAATGCGGATCCCACCGGACACGCCAATCACGGTCGAGCATGTAGATGAGGCGAAGGAGCGGCTGATCCTGGCGCGTGCGACGCATCTGGATTCGCTGGCTGCCAGGCTGGGCGAGGACCGGGTGCGGCGGGTGATCCAGCCGCTGATCGCGGGCGAGTTGCCGCAGGAGGCGAGCACCTACGACGACGATCTGGCCTATGTCCGTGACCTGGGTCTGATCGCTTCCGATTCACCGGTGCGGATGGCCAATCCGATCTACAAAGAGGTCGTCGTCCGCGTCCTGGGCAGCAGGACGGAATCGGTCATCACCGCGGCCCCGAGCAGTTTCCGGCTACCGGACGGCCGTATCGACATGGGCATGCTGCTGCGTTCCTTCGCCGAGTTCTGGCGGGAGAACGGGGAAATCCTGGCCACCACCTCGACCTATCCCGAGGCGGCGCCCCAGTTGGTGATGATGGCGTACCTGCACCGGATCGTGAACGGGGCGGGCTTCGTCGACCGGGAGTACGGGGTCGGCCGCCGCCGGGTCGACCTGCTGATTCGCCAGCCGTACTCCGCCGCTGACGGTTCGCGGGCGGTGCAGCGCGAGGCGTTGGAGCTGAAGGTGTGGCGCCAGGGCCGCACCGACCCTCTGTCTGAGGGGCTGGCGCAGCTGGACGACTACCTGGACCGCATGGAGCTGTCCACGGGTACCCTCGTCGTCTTCGACACCCGCCCCCAGGCCGCCTCGGTCCACGAGCGCACCGCCTTCTCACAGCAGAGGACACCCTCCGGGCGCACCGTCACGCTGCTGCGCGCCTGACGGCGGGGCAGGGGCCCAGGGGCGGCGAGCACTCCAGACCACTCGACAGGACCAAGCTGCTGCATGCGGAAATCACACACCTGACGGTATGGGGCGGCGCGTCTCATCCGCGTTCGTAGTGGAAGCGGCATGCTGCGACGTGGATGATGTCGTCCTCGTCGATGCGGTACACCAGTCGGTGCTCGGAGTTGATGCGCCGTGACCAGTAGCCGGAGAGGTCGCTCCGCAGTGGTTCGGGCTTGCCGATCCCCTCGTGGCCGTTGCGGTCGATGTCGGCGATGAGCTGGTTGATCCGTTTCAGGAGTTTGCGATCGTTCGCCTGCCACCACAGGTAGTCGTTCCAGCCGTCGTCGAGGAAGAGGACCTTCACACGGCGCCCTGTCCGGCCTCGTCGTCGGGGTCGACCAGCTCGCGGACCGTACCGTGGCCCGCGCGATCCTGCTCGATCGACCTGCGCAGGCGCTCGGCCATCGCGGGCGACCGCAGCAGGTAGTCGGTCTCCTTCAGCGCCTCGTACTCTGCGAGCGAGACAACGACCATCGGCTCGTGTCCGGCCCGGGTGATGACCAGTTCCTCGGCGTCGTTCTCGACCGCATCGAGGGCGTCGGCGATGCCGGCGCGCAGCTCAGTGACACTCATCGTCTTCACGATGTACATGATAACGTACAGGCGCAGAGCAGCGAAGGCGACGGATGCCGTCGGTGCCACACGGTCGACGAGGATCATGGTTGAACGGTTTGCATGGTTCGCCTGTCCCGACAGGACGTCACAACGAACTTCTCCGGGAGCCGGACTCCAGCACGGGTGAGGCACCCCGAGGTGACCCGGGTCGGCCGGAGGCGCTACCGCCATGCGTCGACGAGATCTCGGGGGCCCCATGTCTGGGCCAGGGGAAGGGGGCCGCGGGTACCGCTGCGGGAGACGGCGACGAGGCGGGTGGCGGCCGAGGTGCCGGGGACGGCGGCGGTATCGCGGGCGAGGGTGTCGTAGTCGTGGCGGTCGAAGGGGCGGTCGTCGAGCCACTTGATGGAGCCGGCGAAGTGGAGGTGTCTGGCGACCGGCGCGCGGTCGGCGCCGACGATGTCGACCTCGGGGTTGTTCTGCCGGTTCCACCAGCCGCCGACGGCCTCGGTGTCGGGCCAGGTGTCGTCGGGCAGCAGTCGCATCAGGCTGTCGCGGACGACGGGTTCGACGGCGCGTCCCCGCCAGGACGTCCACGAGCGTTCGATGCGCTCCAGCAGCAGGTCGCCGCGGCCACGTTCGACCAGGGGGATGCCGCGGTCGAGGAAGGCGAGCCAGAAGCGGAGGTACGGGTCGGCGATGCGGTAGCGGCGATTCTTGGTGTCGGGCTTGGTGGAGAGGGGGTCGTCGCCGGCCAGGACGCGCTTGTCGAGCAGACTGGCAAGGATCGGGGAGAGGGTGCCGGACGGCAGGGCGGAGGAGCCGCCGGCCCGCGCGGCGATGGTGGAGAAGGTGCGTTCGCCGCTGCCGACGGCCTCGAGCACGGCCCGGGAGCGGGTGGATTCGGGGAATTCGCCGAGCAGCGACAGCTCGCCGGAGACGAGGAGTGGCGAGAGCGGGTCTGTGAGCGCCTGAGCGAAGAACTCCGCGCGCGGCGTGCCGTGGGGCCAGGAGGCGAGCACTTCGGGGAAGCCGCCGGTGATCAGCAGGGCGTCGAAGGCCGCGGCGGCGTCCAGGCCGGTCATGGTCTGCACGTCGGCCAGATGGAGAGGGTGGACGGTCATAGTGGCGGCGCGGCCGAAGAAGGGTCGGCCATAGGTCTGCAGCGCCTGCATGACGGACAGGTCGCTGCCGACCAGGATCAACAGCACGGGCTTGTGGGACAGGTGCCGGTCCCAGACGGTCTGCAGGGCGCCCTCGAACTCGGTGTCCTGCTCGATCAGCCAAGGAACTTCGTCGAGGACGGCGATGCTGGGGGTGTCATCCGGGACCGCGAGGGCCAGGGTGCGCAGGGCCTGGTTCCAGTCGCCCGCCTGCAGGCCGCCGACCAGCTCGGCGCCCGGCAGCTCGGAGTGCGTGACGGCGGCGGTGAAATCGGTGCGCTCGGCGGCCGGGTTTCGTCCACGGGTGGCCTGAAAGACCAGGTACGGGGTGTCTGATCGGTCGCAGAACTCCTGGACCAGCCGGGACTTGCCGACCCGGCGGCGCCCGGTGACCGTGACCGCTCGTCCGCGGGTGGCTCCCCGGCCCTCGGCGACAGTATGTAGCTGCTGCTGCAGCAGTTGGAGGTCGGTGGCGCGTCCCTGGAACTCCACAGCCGCTCCATAATGCTAGATCCCATCTTACGTAGATTGAATCTAGCATTAGCGACTCGCAGGGGGCGGGAAGGTGACCGGAACGCCGTCCCGAAGCAGCGCGCGGCGCCGTTCCGCTGCTACGGCGTCAGGCCCGCTGGAGATCCTCTGGCACGGGACCGGGACCATCACAGGAGCGGGAGGGCGGCCCTGGCCCGGAATTCCGGGGATCACGTTGCCCGTGTCAACACGACCGTGTTGACACGGGCACCACGCAATTCGGCCCCCCGGTAGGGTTTTTGCAGGTCAGACGGGGTGCCAAGGTGCCCCCAACGGGATTCGAACCCGTGCTACCGCCTTGAAAGGGCGGCGTCCTGGGCCACTAGACGATGAGGGCCGACGGCCCGCCGGGGCGCTGGACCGGCTGCGCTCGGGGGCCCCAGCAGGATATGGGATGGCGGGTGAGATCGCCAAAACGATTCCTTCCGGCGCCCGGTGCCCGGCGCCCGGCGGACCGTCGCGGACCGTCGCCGTGGCCGCCGGGAGGCCCCGGCGGGCCGTGGCGGGCCACGGGGGTGGGGGTCAGGCGATGACGAAGAGGAGGGAGGCGAGGCCGAAGGCGGAGAGGCCGATCGTCGTCTCCATCACCGTCCAGGTCTTCAGCGTCGTCTTCACGTCCATGTTGAAGAACCGGCCCACCAGCCAGAACCCCGAGTCGTTCACATGGCTGGCCGTGACCGAGCCCGCCGCCGTGGCGAGGACGATCGCGGCGAGCTGGACCGCGTTGTAGTCCGCGTCCAGGACGACCGGCTGGATCAGTCCGGCGGCCGTCGTGAGGGCGACGGTGGCGGAGCCCTGGGCGATGCGGAGCGCGGTGGCGACGACGTACGCGACGACGATCACGGGCAGGCCGAGGTCGCTCATCGCGTCGGCCAGGGCGTCGCCGATGCCGCTGGCGCGCAGGACGCCGCCGAACATGCCGCCGGCACCGGTGATGAGGATGATCGCGCAGACCGGGCCGAGCGCGGAGTCGACGAGCTTCTCGATCGTCTCCAGGCCCCTGCCGCGGCGGGTGCCCAGGACGTACGACGCGACGAAGGCGGTCAGCAGCAGCGCCACGGGCGTGGAGCCGAGGGCGCGGGCGACGTTGTACCAGGACTCCGTGTCGTCCACCCAGCCCGCCGCGCGGGCGGTGTCGAGGCCGGTGTTGGTGAAGATCAGCACCAGCGGGAGCAGGAGCAGCCCGATCACGGTGGCCGCGCTCGGCGGGGCGTCCTGCTTCTCCTCCTGCGGGCCGCCGGTGAGGATGTCCGGGACCTCCAGGACGATCTTCTCGCCGATCCACAGGCCGTAGAGGTAGCTGGTGACGTACCAGATCGGGACGGCCATGACCACGCCGATCAGCACGACGAGCCCGACGTCCGCACCCAGCAGCTCGGTCGCGGCGACGGGGCCGGGGTGCGGCGGTACGAAGACGTGCATGACGGAGAACGCGCCCGCGGCCGGCAGCCCGTAGCGCAGCACTCCGCCGCCGAGGCGGCGGGCGACGGTGAAGACGATCGGCAGCATCACGACGAGGCCGGCGTCGAAGAAGATCGGGAAGCCGAACATCAGCGACGCGAGGCCGAGCGCGAACGGCGCACGGTCCTCGCCGAACTTGCGGATCATGGCGTCCGCGAGGCTCTGCGCGCCGCCGCTGACCTCCACCAGCCGGCCCAGCATCGCGCCGAGGCCGACGAGCAGCGCGACGCTGGCCAGCGTCGAGCCGAAGCCTTCGGTCGCCACGGGGACCACCTGGGCGGCTGGGATGCCGGCGGCGAAGGCGGTGAGCAGGCTGATGGTGACCAGCGCGAGGAAGGCGTGGACGCGCAGGTAGATCACCATGAACAGGAGCACGGCGACGGCCGCGCCGGCTATCGCGAGCAGCGGGCCCGCGTCCATCGTCTGGGTCCAGTCTTCGACCTCTTGGGCCAGGTGCACCGTCGTCATCGGAAAAGCTCCATTGCTTCTCGGGTACGGGGACGGGTAGTTCGGGGTGGTCGGAGGGAGCGGGGGCGGGGGCCGGTGCGGCTGCCGTTACGGGACAGGGGACGGGACGGGCAGCCGGGGAGGGTCGGCGGCGGCTTTCCCGGCGGGCCGGGTGGGCCGGGCGGGTCGGACGGGCCGGGTAGGCGCCTTCGTACGGGGCCGGGGACTGCGGGGGTCAGCCCGCCGGGGCCGCCAGCCCGAGCTGGCGCAGCGCCTCCGCCGCCACCTCCTCCGGCGGCGCCGCGATGTCCACCACCACCCCGTCCTCGTCCGCCTCCAGCGGCTCCAGGTCCGCCAGCTGCGAGCCGAGCAGCGCCGGCGGCATGAAGTGGCCGGACCTGCCGCCGATTCGGCGGGCCAGGGTGTCGCGGTCGCCGTTCAGGTGGACGAAGCGGATGCGGGGGCCGGCTTCGCGGAGGACGTCGCGGTAGGCGCGTTTGAGCGCCGAGCACGTGACGACCGCGTTCTCGCCGGCGTCCGCCCAACCGGCCAGCCACGCGGCGATGGCCCGCAGCCAGGGCCGGCGGTCGGCGTCGGTGAGGGGGGTGCCGGCGCGCATCTTCTCGATGTTCGTACGGGGGTGGAAGTCGTCGGCCTCCGCGAACGCCCAGCCGAGCCGGTCGGCGAGGAGCCGGGCGACGGTGGTCTTGCCGGCCCCGGACACTCCCATGACCACCACTCCGGTGTGGATTTCCGGCGGGGCCGACGGGTGCGGAGAAGGCGAGGACATGACGACGACGACCTCCTAGAATGGTGTTACCAATCGCCGGGAAAGGTAGCACCAATGCCGGACGCAGGGGAAGAGGCATGCCCGGGATACTCTTCAGCGGTGGAGCTGCGGGGTGTTGGCCGGGGAGAGCGGGAGAGCACGACGACGACGCCCGCGTCCGCCTCCTCCCCGCCGATCGCCACCCCCGCCCCCGGCGGCACCCCCGACGCCGTCGTCCTGCACAGCTCCGTCCTCGACACCATCGGCGAGGAGATCACCGGCGGCGCCGCCCCCGAGGGGCACGTACTCACGCTGGAGCAGATCCGCGAGCGCTTCGGCGTCTCCCGCACCGTCGCCCGCGAGACCATGCGGATCCTGGAGTCGATGGGCCTGGTCCGCTCCCGCCGCCGCGTCGGCATCACCGTCCAGCCCCGCGCCTCGTGGAACGTCTACGACCCCCGCGTCATCTGGTGGCGCCTCTCCGGCCCCGGCCGCAACGCCCAGCTCCGCTCGCTGACCGAACTGCGCATCGCCGTCGAGCCGCTCGCCGCCGGGGCCGCCGCCCGCAGCGCCTCCGCCGCCGAACGGGAACGGGCCACCGAGATCGCCGCCACCCTGCGCACCCTCGGCGAAGCCGGCGACCTCGACAACTTCCTGGCGGCCGACATCGCCTTCCACACCCTGCTGCTCCAGGCCAGCGGCAACGAGATGTTCGGCGCGCTCGCGGACGTCGTGGCCGTCGTGCTCCAGGGCCGCACCCAGCTCGGGCTGATGCCGCACCACCCCGAGCCGGAGGCCCTCGACCTGCACGAGGCCGTCGCGGACGCCGTCGCGGGCGGGCGGTCGGGGGACGCGGAGACCGCGATGCGCGAGCTGCTGGCGGAGGTGCGCCACGCGATGCTCCCGCTCTGGGAGCCGCGTTCGCGCACGTGAGGCGTACGCACCGCAGCGCCCCCGGACACGTACGCGTACGCACGTAAAGAGCCCCGCCGGCCGTCCTCCGACGACCGACGGGGCCCCTCGCGGGCTATCCGGCTCCTCCGAGCCGCAAGCCGCTCAGTGCTTCTCCAGCTCCACCTTCGGCAGGATCTTCTCCAGCGGCGCCGGCAGCCACCAGGCGCGCCGGCCCATCAGCTCCATCGCCGCCGGCACGATCATGCATCGGATGATGACCGCGTCGACGAAGATCGCCACCGCGAAGGCGAAGCCCGTCTGTTGCAGCAGCCGGTCCGAGCTGAGCATGAAGGCCGCGAAGATCACGATCATGATCGAGCCCGCCGCCGTGATCACCGAGCCGGTGTGGGCCAGCCCCTCCCGCACGGCGCGCGAGGGGTCGCCGTCCTTGGAGGTGACCCATTCCTCGTGCATCCGGGAGATCAGGAAGATCTCGTAGTCCATCGAGAGGCCGAAGACGATCGCGAAGATCATCACCGGCACGTACGCCTCGATCGGTCCGCTCTCGTAGCCGAGCGCGCCGTCCTGGAACACCAGCTTCATCGCGCCGAGCGCGGCGCCGATGCTGAGGATGTTCAGGACCGCGGCCTTCAGCGGGATGAGGACCGACCGGAACACCGCCATCAGCAGCACGATCGCGAGCCCGACGACGATGATCATGAACACCGGCATCCGGTCGGCCATCTTGCCGGCGTAGTCCTCGGACGCGGCCGTGGCCCCGCCGACGAAGTACTCCGCTCCGTTGTCCGCCGACAGCCCCGGCAGCACGTCGTCGCGCAGGGTGCTGACGAGTTCCGTGGTCGCCTCGTCCTGCGGCGAGGTGGTGGGGTAGACGAGGACGGTCGCGGCCTCGCCGTCCGGCGTGGGGATCGGGGGCGCGGTGGCCGCCACGCCCTCGGTGTCGGCCACCGCCTGCGTCACCGCGGCCCCGGCGTCTTCGGCGCTGCCGTCGCCGCCGTCGGTCACGACCAGCAGCGGACCGTTGAACCCGGGGCCGAAGCCGTCGGAGAGCAGGTCGTACGCCTGTCGGCTGGTGGAGTCGCTCGGGTCGTTGCCCGCGTCGTTGAAGCCGAGCCGGATGTTCAGCGCCGGGGCGGCGAGGGCGCCGAGGATGACCACCGCCGCCAGCAGGGCGGCCAGCGGGCGCTTCTGCACCGCCGTCGCGAGCTTGCGCCAGCCCTCGCCGTCCTCGGCCTTGCCCTTGGCCTTGCGCTTCTCGGCCCGCGCGAGGAACTGGCGGGCGAAGCGGTTGCCGAAGATGCTGAGCAGCGCGGGCAGCAGCGTCAGCGAGGCGATCATCGTCATCAGCACGGTCAGCGCCACGGACAGCGACATGCCCTGGATCGAGCCGAGGCCGAGGGCGGTGAGGCCGAGCAGCGCCAGGATGACGGTGCAGCCGGCGAAGAATACCGAGCGGCCCGCGGCGTCCATGGCCGTGATGGTGGCCCGTTCCGGTGCGACGCCGCGCACCAGCTCGGCCCGGTAGCGGGCGAAGATCAGCAGCGCGTAGTCGATGCCGACGCCGAGGCCGACGAGGAACATGACCGGTGGCGTCCAGGACGCGATGGTGAAGAGGTGCGACGCCAGGATGATGATCCCGGTCGTCGAGCCGACTGCGAAGAGGGCGATCAGGATGGGCAGGCCGGCGGCGATGAACGTGCCGAACATCAGCACCAGGATCACCAGCGCGGCCACCAGGCCGACCGACTCGCCGATGCCGGTCTCGCCCGCCGCGATCAGCCGGACGGCCTCGCCGCCCATCTCGACCCGGAGTCCCTCGCCCTCGATGTCCTGCGCGACCTCGAGGATGCGTTCGGTGTCCTCCTTCGGCATGTCCTCCGACGCGACCTCCAGCTGCACGGTGGCGTAGCCGATCGTGCCGTCCTCGGAGATGGCGGTCGGGTTGTCGTAGACGCTCTGGACGGTGCCGACGTTGGCCAGCTTCTCGACCTCCGCGAGCATCGGATCGACGCGATCACGCACGCCGGTCAGCCCGCCCTCGTTCTGGAAGACGATGTCGATGGTGTCCCCGGCGCGCTCCGCGCCGTGATCTTTCAGCAGGTCGGCGGCGGCCTGCGCCTCGGTGCCGGGGAGCGAGGTGTCGTCCTTGTAGGCGTCGCCCGCGGCGCCGGCGATTCCCCACACACCGACCAGGACCGCCACCCACAGGATCACGGCGAGCCATTTACGCCGATAGGCGAAGCCCCCGACCCGGACGAACACCCCCTTCTGAAGGGGCGGTTCTGAACTTTGTTCTCGGTTCTCGGTAATCGTCATGATCTCTTCCCCGGAGGGTCGTCAAACGTCCCCGGGGTGGGCCCCGGGCTTCCGTAGCCTGTTGACGACGTAGCCCTTCGAGGTGTGACATGGACACTCGTCGGATAGGGGCTGTGTCACAACGTGACCGGCCATGGGGCAGTACGGGACAGGGGCATGACGAAGCGGGACGCACGGGACACCGGACGAAACACCCCACGGGACACCGCGCGGGACGCCGCCCGGGACACCGAAGAGCTGCTCGCGCGGTCCTTCGAGGCCAACCGCCCGCGGCTGCTGCGCGTGGCGTACACGATGACCGGCTCCCTGGTGGAGGCCGAGGACTGCGTGCAGGAGGCCTGGCTGCGGCTGCGGCGGCTCGACGACCCGGGCACCGTCCGTGACCTCACCGCCTGGCTGACCACGACGGTCAGCCGGCTGGCGCTGGACGCCCTGAGCAGCGCGCGGGCGCGGCGGGAGCAGTACGTGGGCACGTGGCTGCCCGAGCCGCTGGTCGCCGACCGCTCGCACGACCCGGTCGACCGGGTGACGCTGGACGAGTCGGTGAGCATGGCGCTGCTGGTGGTGCTGGAGCGGCTGTCGCCGGCCGAGCGCACCGCGTTCGTGCTGCACGACGTCTTCAGCGTCCCGTTCCCCGAGATCGCCGAGGTCGTCGGCCGCTCCGCGGCGGCGGTGCGGCAGCTCGCGTCGCGGGCGCGGCGGCAGGTGGAGGACGGCCGGCCGCGGACGCCGGCGACGGAGGCGGAGCAGCGGGAGCTGGTCGACGCGTTCACGGCGGCGTGCCAGGACGGCGACCTGCCGGCGCTGATCGCGCTGCTCGACCCGGACGTGGTGCTGCGCGGCGACGGCGGCGGCAAGGTCGCCACGCTGCAGCACATCGAGCGCGAGGCGGAGCGGGTGGCGTCGATGATCGTCGCGCACGCCGGCACCGTGGGGCCGCTGGACATCCGCCCGATCGAGGTCAACGGCGCGGCCGGGCTGGCGATCCACGGGGCCGACGGGCAGCTTTCGGTCATGTCGTTCACGGTGGACGCGGGGCGGATCAGCGCGATCAACATCATGCGCAACCCCGACAAGCTGGCGATGGTCCCGGACCTGGACTGAGGGCGGGGACCCGGGCCTGACCGGCCGCCGGGCGGGCCGCCGCGACGGCCACGGGAACAGTCAACTACGGATGCTGCCCTGCTCGTTGACGCCGAGGCACCTGACAACACCGCGCAACGGTCCGCGGGCCCGCCGGCACCGCCGGCAAGACGCCCCCACCCCGGTGGTGGGCCGGGTGGGGGCGTCGGGCCCGGACGCGAGGGTCCGGGGTGAGCGGGCGGGGGAGGGTCCGCCCGCTCGTCAGGGGGCGGTGCCCCAGGTGAGCGAGCCGGCGGAGGAAACGCCGACGCGCCGGTTGTCGGTCCAGACAGCGGGACCGGTGGCGGAATGCAGCGGGAAGGCGTCCCGCCACCGGGGCTTTGCGAGCGTGCTCTCGATCGACGTGCGGGGGGCGTACGGCGTACGTACGGCATAGCTGCGCCATACGTCCCAGGTGCGTACCGCGTGCAAGGCTTGAAGGTATGGGAGCGCTCCCACCGTCGGGCACACCCGCGCGACTGTCAACCCCTCGCGCGCACACCCGTTCCGGCACACCCCCTCCACCGGCGCAGTTCTCCCGTACGCAGATCTGAAGAATCCGGACGAGCGCAACCCCCCGCCCGCCGCGTCGTTTTCCGGGCCGGAACACCTCTCGCATGGGACCGGTGGAGAATGCTGCGGCACCTGAACAGAACCCTTGGCCGGTTGACCGGCCTCCAGATCCAGCGCACCGCCCAGCCGCGCCGGAAGAAGACCCGGGCCGCAGCCCCCGCCGCCCGCCCCGGCCGCCTGCCCGACTACCGCCCGCCGCCGGACCCACGGGTCGACCGGCTGCTCAGGCGGCCGGTCTTCGTCATCACGCCGGTACGCTCCGGCGCCACGCTGCTGCGCATGCTGCTCGGCGGCCACTCCCGTATGCACGCGCCGCACGAGCTGCACGTGCGCCGGCTCGAAGTCAGCGCCGGCACCGACCTGGCGGTCGAGGCCATGAGCGAGCTCGACCTGCACCGCAGCGACCTGGAGCACCTGCTGTGGGACCGGGTGCTCCACCGCGAGCTGGTCCGCTCCGGCAAGGACATCCTGGTCGAGAAGACGCCGAACAACGTATTCGCGTACCAGCGCATCGCCGCCTGCTGGCCCGACGCCCGGTACGTCTTCCTGCTGCGCCACCCCGCCTCGATCGCGCAGTCCTGGTACGAGGCCGACCCCTCCCGGCGCACGCCGGAGGACGCCGCGGTGCAGGCACTGCACTACGTGCGCGCCACCGAGCGCGCCCGCCGGGAACTCCCCGGCCACCTGGTGCGCTACGAGGACCTGACCACCGACCCCGAGGGCGTCCTGCGGAGCATCTGCGGCTTCCTCGACGTCGAGTACGAGCCCGGGATGCTCGACTACGGGGCCCGCGAGGAGGGCGAGCTGCCGAAGGGGCTCGGCGACTGGAAGGAGAAGATCCGCAGCGGGCGCGTCCAGCAGGGCCGTGCGCTGCCGGAGCCCGGGGAGGTGCCGGAGCCGCTGCGCGAGATCAGCGTGGCGTGGGGGTACCTGCCGGATCACGCCGGCCCGGCGGATCCGGCCGCCAAGGGCCCTCGTGCCGAGGTCACCGAGGTCTGGCCGCGCGACGGTCTCATCCGCATCGTCGGCCGCCTCCACGGCGCCCCGGCCGCCCTCACCCCTCAGGAGGCCCCGGCCGCCCAGGACGCCCCGGCAGCACCGGGCGCCCCGCGGTGGCAGCTCGCCGTCTCGCTGACCGGCTCACCAGAACACCGGCTCGCCTATCCCGCGACGCTCAACGGCGACAGCTTCGAAGTCAGCGTTCCCGTCGCCGACTTGGCGCCCTCCGGGATCGCGCTGCCCGCGAAGTGGGACCTGCACCTCACCGCGAACGCGGACACGGACGCGGACGCGGACGTTTGGCGCGTACGGCTGCAGGCCACCCGGGACCTTCGAGACGTCGAACCGAAGAAGAACATCGTGCTGTTCCCCACGCAGTCCTTCTCGTCCGGCACCGACACGGTCCAGGTCAAGCCCTACTACACCGTCCGCGACAACCTCTCCATCTCGTGCCAGCTCCGCGACGACCTCTCCCGGACGATCTCGTGAAGATCCGCTATCTGCTCCTCAACGCATACGGCAAGGGCGGCACCATCCGCACGGTGTTCAACCAGGCCGCCTCCATGGCCGCCGCCGGCCACGACGTCGAGGTCGTCAGCGTCGTGCGCCGCCGCAAGGCGCCCCGGTTCCCGCTGGACCGCCGGGTGCGGGTGACCGCGCTCGTCGACACCTACGGCGCGCCGCCCACCCCCGCACCGTCCGCGTGGACGACCCGGTTCAGTGCGAGCGGGCGGCCCTCCCGGTACGTACCGCACGGCGAGGTCGCGCGCGAGCACTTCACCCGGGACGTCGAGGGCCGGGTGATCCGCTGGATGGGGCGGCTGCGCGGCGGGGCGCTCGTCACCACCCGCCCCGCGCTCAACATCCTCGCCGCGCAGCACGCCGACCCGAGCGTCGTCCGCGTCGGCCAGGAGCACATGAACCTCGGCACCCACCCGCGGGACGTGCGCGCCGCCATCATCCGCCTCTACTCGCGCTTCGACGCGGTCGCCGTGCTCACCGAACGCGACCGCGACGAGTACGCGCGGCTGCTCCCCGGCACCCACGTCGTGTGCATCCCCAACGCCGTCCACGCCGGCCGCAAGCGGCAGTCCTCCTACGCGAACCGCATCGCCGTCGCGGCCGGCCGGCTGAGGGGCCAGAAGGGCTTCGACCTGCTCATCCCGGCGTTCGCGCAGGCGGCCGACGGCCGCCCCGGCTGGCAGCTGCGGATCTTCGGCAACGGCGACAAGGAGCAGGAGCTGCGCGCGCTCATCGACAAGCACCACGCGTACAACAGCGTCTTCCTCATGGACTTCACGCCGCGGCTCGACGACGAGCTGGCCAAGGCGTCGATGTTCGTGCTCAGTTCGCGGTTCGAGGGCCTGCCCATGGTGATGATCGAGTCGATGACGCACGGGCTGCCGGTGGTCAGCTACGACTGCCCGACGGGCCCGGCGGACGTCATCACCGACGGCCGGGAAGGGCTGCTCGTGCCGCCGCGGGACATCGACGCGCTCGCGGTGGCCATGGGGCAGGTGATGGACGACGAGGGGCTGCGCGTGGACATGGGCACGGCGTCGCTCGCCAAGTCGCGGATGTACTTGCCGGAGGCCGTGCACCCGCGGTGGGAGGAGCTGTTCGCGACGCTGGCGGCGGAGCGGTCGACGCGGCGGCGGAAGCTCGTACGGGCGGCGGCATAGCGGCGGCATCGCGGCGGCGCGGGGGCCGGGAGCGGCCGGGGTGCGTACTCCTTAGGAGAGACGCGGCCCGTACGGAGAACAGCCCCCGGTCCGTCGCGCCGCCGCGCCGGACCGGGGGCCGTCCCCGTACTACGGGCCGCTCAGCGCCCCGTTCACGTACACCTCACCGGGTCCGGTAGGCGTCGAAGATGCGCTGCGTGACGGTGTTGCCCTGCTTGTCCACCGCCTTCGCCCGGAACGACACGGTCTTGCCCGCGGCCGGGTTGACCACGGTCACCTTGCCGTCCCGCACCGGCAGCTCCTTCCAGGTCGCGCCCCCGTCGGTGGAGGCCCACACGGTCAGCGACTTGAGGTTGTCCCCCGCCGCCGAGCCCTGCACCGTGACCGGCACCTTCTTCGTCAGCCCCGCGTCGGAGGCGCTCCCGGCCGAGAGCGTCGGCGAGTAGCGCACGACGGACAGCGGCAGCGCCTTCGGGCCGTCGGTCCGGGCGGAGGAGAAGGTCCAGGTCGCGGTCACCTTCGTGGACGTCCGGGCGACCGTGGCCGGCCGGGTGGAGGAGGTGGTGAGCTTGTACTCGGCGTCGCCCTCCGGCACCGTGAACTGCGCGTCGATCGGCAGGTCGGCCACCGACCCCACCTTCTCGCCGTTGCGGTACAGGGAGGTGTCGGCGTTCTCGTACGCCGAGTAGCCCCAGTGCGCGGGGTTGTCGAGGTAGACCGGTATCAGCGTGTCGATCGTGTTGCCGTCGCGGGTGGCACCGAGGTCCGGGGTGAGGATCGGGCCGACCACGGCGGCGTTGAAGGACTCCTTGTACGTGCTGCCGCCGGCGTAGGTGCGGCCGCCCGTGCCGTACGCGATGTCCTCGAACTCCTCGCCGAGCTGCCAGTACTCCAGCTCCCAGTTGATGCGGTCGCCGCCGCGCACGTACAGCGTGCCCTGGTAGGGCAGGTCGCACGCGGTGGCCGAGGAGCCCGTGCTGCCGAGGATGAACGGCGTCGCGAAGAGCAGGCCCTGCCGGCCCTCCGCCGAGCTGCCCAGCGTGACGTCGAGCTTGGCCAGCTCGCTCTGCGGGGTGGCCCGGACGAGACCGGTCCACATGGTGGTGCGGTCGGCCTGGCTGTAGACCGTCTGGTAGTCGGTGCGCTCGTCGCCCGCGAAGCTCACCTGCACCTGCTGGTACAGCTCGCCGGCCGCGGTCGCCGGCCCGAGGTGCGCGGTGCGCACGTCGGTGCCGCCGTCCACGAAGCTGCCGATGCCCGCGCCCACCTCGACGGTGTTCACGTCCATGCCCATGTCGACGGTCGTGCGTACGGCGTCCGCGTCCGGCACGGTGACGTCGATCGGCTTCGCGGTGCGGGCGTCCACGGTGACGGTCGTGTCCCCGGTGACGTCCAGGCGCGGCTGGTTGATCCAGTCGTACTCGGTCAGCTCCTCGCCTTCGAACGTCGCGATGTCGCCGCTGACCAGGTAACGGCCCTTGGGCACGCGCACGGTGGCGGTGTCGCCGTCGAGGAACTCGAAGACCTCCCAGTTGCTCTCCTCCATGCCGGCCAGCAGCGCGGTGCCGTCCGCGGACGACTGCCCGTCACGGCCGAGGAACTCGACGGTGACGTCGTACGACTCCTCCTCCCGCTCCACACCGCCCGGGGTGACGACGCGCTGGCCGCCGCCCGTCGCCGTGACGTACACCGAGAACACGCCGTCGCCGTCCCCGGCGCGGGTGTCGGCGGTCACCGGCACCTCGGCGGTGCCGCCGGCCGGGACCGTGACCTCCTCGGCGCCGAGGGTGAACATCCCCTCGGGCGCGGCGCCGCCGCCGGGCTGCACGGTGGACGTGGACAGCGACAGCGTGACGTCCTCGGCGCCCAGGTTCCGGTACGTGATCTGCTTCGTCACCGGCTCGTCGTCCTGGTGCGGCCACTCCTGCCGGCCGAAGCTCAGCGACGTCGGCTCGGTCACCACCGACTGCCCCACGGCCTGGTCCGAGGCGATGAGCCCGGCACCCTGGCCGAACGCGCCGCGCTTGGCGGCGGGCTTGGCCGACGCGGACAGCGCGGCCTTCAGCTGCTGGCCGGTCCAGTCCGGGTGCTGCTGCGCGAGGAGCGCGGCGGCGCCCGCGACGTGCGGGGTCGCCATGGACGTACCGTCGATCGTCAGGTACCCCTCGGGGTTCTGGCCGACCTCCTGCTCGATGACGCTGCCGGGCGCGGCGGCGGCCGTGATCGCCACGCCGGGGGCGGTGACGTCGGGCTTGACCGCGCTGTCGCCGATCCGCGGGCCGCGCGAGGAGAAGTCCGCCAGCCCGCCGTTCGGGCCGACGGCGCCGACGGTCAGCGCGGCGTCGGCGGAGCCGGGCGAGGAGACGGTGTGGCTGCCCAGCTGGCCGTCGTTGCCGGCGGCGACGGCGAACAGCACGCCCTCGTCGGCGGAGATCCGGTTGATCGCCTCCTCCAGCGGGTCGACCTCGGGGGTGTCGCCGCCGCCGAGGCTGAGGTTGACGATGTCGGCGCCCTGGCCGGCCGCCCACTCGAAGCCGGCGAGGATGCCGGAGTCGTCGCCGTAGCCGTCGTCGTCGAGGACCTTGCCCGCGAGCAGCTTTGCGCCGGGGGCGACGCCGGTGAGCCTGCCGTCCGACTTCGCGCCCGTGCCGGCCGCGATGGAGGCGACGTGGGTGCCGTGGCCGTAGCGGTCCTCGGCGTCGGCGGCGGGCGTGAAGTTCTCGCTGGCGACGACCTGGCCGGCGAGGTCCGGGTGGGTCTCGTCGACGCCGGTGTCGAGCACGGCGATCTTCACGCCGTCGCCCTTGTAGCCGGCGTCCCAGGCGGCCGGGGCGCCGATCTGCGGCACGCTGACGTCCAGGCTGGCGCGGCGTACGCCGTCCAGCCAGACGCGCTTGACGCCGGCCTCGGCGGCCAGCGGCTCGCCGGCGCCCGCGCCGCCGTCGGCGCGGGTCAGCGCCTTCCAGGCTGCGGCGGCGTCGCCCTTGGCGGTGGTGACGGCCTCGGCGCCCAGCCGCGGGAAGCGGTGCCCGACGTCGGTGCCGTCGGCGGCACGCAGCCGGTCCCGCGCCTCGGGGCGCTCGCCGCGGTAGTCGACGATGAGCTTCAGGCCGTCGCGCTGCTGGCGTACGTACTCGGGGCGGGCCTGCAGCGTGACGTCGAAGAGCCGGCGGTCCAGCGTGCCGTCGCCGACGAGCGCGGTGGCGTCGCGCGGGACGACGTAGGTGTGGCCCTTCGACTCGAAGGTGCGCACGGGTATGCCGGCGCGGCCCGGCCCGCGGTCGATCCCCACGACGTCGCCGGCGGCGCCGACCCGTACCCGGTCACCGGTGATCAGCGTCACCCATGTGCCGTCCTGCTTCTCGTACTTCGCGGAGCGGTTCCCCCCGGAGTCCCCGGTCCCCTCGGTCGTCGACGAGGCGGCCGGGGCGGCCGTGAGGCCCGCCGTGAGCGCCGTCGCCGCGGCTGCGGCTAACGCGGTGAATCCCGCCCTCTTGATGTGTCTGCGCACTAACCCCTCCCGATGCCTTGGGGGTCAGGAGTCTCTGGTGTGCCCCCACCCCCCCTTGCCCCATCATCCGCCGATCGGCACGAAGTGGTTCCCTCCCTGTGACGGCTCTTCCGGCGGGGCGGGCGGAAGCACAGGTCAGGGACGTACGGTCGGAGTTGTTCAGAGTGGGGTTTTGTTCAGCACTCGCGGAACTCGACCCAGATCGCCTTGCCGTCCCCCCGCGGCTCCACGCCCCAGCTGTCCGCCAGTTCCTGCAGCAGCAGCACCCCGCGGCCCGACGACGCCATCTCGCCCGGGTGCCGGCGGTGCGGGAGGTTGCCGTCCGCGTCGGCGACCGTCATGCGCAGGACCCGCCGGCCGGGCGGGCCGGTGACATCGGCCAGGACGTTGGCGGTGCTGTCCGTGTGGATCATGACGTTCCCGATCATCTCGGAGAGCGCCAGCTCCGCCGCGTCGATCTGGTCCGCGGTCGCCCAGTCGTAGAGCAGGCTGCGCAGCTGGTGCCGGGCGTCAGCGACGCGCTGCGGCTCGGCCTGCGGCACGGGCAGGTACATGTGCCGCTGCGACTTCGGCCGCGCGCGCCGGGTCACGCCGGCGGTGCGCAGCAGGACGAACGCGATGTCGTCCTGGCTGCGCCCGGAGTGCGGCCCGCGGGTGGCGTACGAACCGGGGCCGGTGACCGCGTCCACGAGCGCGTCCGCCACCGTCTCCAGCCCCGCGCCGAGCGTCGCCCCGAACGCGGCGCCGAGCCGCGCCTGCCCGCTGTACAGGTCGTGGCCGCCGGTCTCCACCAGGCCGTCGGTGCACAGGAGCATGGTCTCGTCCGGGTCGATCGTGTGCTCGGAGACCGGGTAGTGCGGGTCGGGCTCGACGCCGAGCGGCAGGCCGCCCGCGCTGGGACGGATGACCATCGCGCCGTCGGGCAGCGCCACCGCGGGGTCGAGGTGGCCGGCCCGGGCCACGGCCAGCGTGCCCGTCACCGGGTCGGCCTGGAGGTAGAGGCAGGTGGCGAAGCGGGCGTCGGCGGGGTCGCCGGTCTGCCGCTCGCCCAGCCGGGCGAGGAAGCCGGAGGCGCGGGTCAGCACGGCGTCCGGGCGGTGGCCCTCGGAGGCGTACGCGCGGATCGCGATGCGCAACTGGCTCATCAGCCCCGCGGCCCGTACGTCGTGCCCCTGGACGTCCCCGATGACCAGGGCCGTCTGCCCGGAGGGCAGCGCGAAGACGTCGTACCAGTCGCCGCCGATCTGCAGCCCGCCGCCGGAGGGGACGTACCGCGCCGCCACGTCGAAGCCGGGGACGCGCGCGACCGCCGGCATCATGCTGCGCTGCAACCCCTCGGCCAGCTCCCGCTCCGACTCGTGGACGTACGCGTCCGACAGCGCCTGCGCCAGCATCCGCGCCACCGTCGTGAGCACCGACCGCTCGTCCGGCGTGAACGACACCTCGTCCTCGAACGCCGCCATCCACACCCCGGCCGTCCGCCTGTCCGCCACCAGCGGCAGGAACGCCCACGACCGGCGCGGCGTGCCGGTGCAGTACCGCCACGCCTCGGGGTAGCGGCGCGCCAGCTCGTCGCGGCCGGAGACGTACACGGCGCGGCCGGTGCGCGCGGCCTCCTGGGCGGGGAAGGCGGCGTCCAGCGGGAGGCCGCCGAAGGGCTCGGCCTCCTCGGGCCGGTAGCCGTGGTGGCCGACGAGGAGCAGGGCGTCGCCCTCGACCGCGAAGACCGCCATGGCGTCCGGCGAGAAGCCCGGCATCGACAGCGACCCCGCCACCCGCAGCACCTGGTCGGTGGAGCGGGCCTCGGCGAGCGCGCGGCCGGCGGAGAGCAGGAACGCCTCGCGGGACAGCCGCCAATCGCTGGTCCCCAGCGGGCGGTCGCCGCCCGCGGGCGGGCGCGGCGGCGGGGCGACGAGCTCCTGGACGGTACCGACGATCTCGGTCTGCTCCTCCCGCGCCGTCTCCAGCGCGCGCATCCGGCAGCGCACCACCCGTACGACGTCGCCCTCGGCGTCGACGACGCGCAGCCGGCCCTCGGCCAGGGTGCCCTCGGCCAGGGCGAGGTCGAGAATGCCGGCCAGCTCGATGTAGTCCACGCCGTGCAGCCGGGCGCGTACCGCGGAGGCGTGGACGGTGACCCGCGCGGCCGGCAGCCCGAGGAGCCGGGCGGCCTGCGCGTCCAGCACCACCCCGTCGGTGTGCGTCGCCCAGCGCCAGACGCCCGTACCCAGCCCGGACAGCACCTCTTCGGTACGCATTGTCCACATTTTATGCTTCAGAGCGCGCGGCGCGGCGGTTGACGCCTTCTCCGCACCCGGGACTTCTGCGGACCCTCCCCCCTGGTAGACGATCAGCACGGGCACCCGCGGCACCCGCCCGACCTGCCCGACCCGCCGGCCCGACGAACGAGGGAGACCCGGTGCAGGAAGCCGAGCAGCACCGGGTGGCGGCGTTCCGCCGCCGGCTGGGGCTGGAGCATCTGATCGACGTCCACACCCACTTCATGCCGCAGCAGGTGCTGGCGAAGGTCTGGGCCTACTTCGACGCCGCCGGCCCGCTGGTCGGCCGCCCGTGGCCGATCGCGTACCGGCAGGAGGAGGCCGAGCGGGTGAAGCTGCTCCGCGGCTTCGGGGTGCGCGCCTTCACGTCGATGCTGTACCCGCACAAGCCGGGCATGGCGCGCTGGCTCAACGACTGGTCCGCCGGCTTCGCCGCGCGCACGCCGGACTGCCTGCACACGGCGACGTTCTTCGCCGAGCCGGGCGCGGCGGACAACGTACGGCGGGCGATCGCCCAGGGGGCGCGGGTGTTCAAGTGCCACCTGCAAGTCGGCGCGTACGACCCGAACACCCCCGTACTCGACGAGGTCTGGTCCCTGCTCGCGGACGCCGCCCTCCCGGTCGTCACCCATTGCGGCTCCGGCCCGGTCCCGGGCGCCCACACCGGCCCGGCCCCGATCGCGGCGCTGCTGCGGCGCCACCCGCGGCTGCGGCTGGTCGTCGCGCACCTGGGCATGCCGGAGTACGAGGACTTCCTGACGCTGGCGGAACGCCACGAGCAGGTCATGCTCGACACGACGATGGCCTTCACCCCCTTCGCCGAGTCCGCCGCCCCGTTCCCACCCCGCGCCCGCCCCCGCCTCGCGGCCCTACGGGACCGCATCCTGCTGGGCACGGACTTCCCCAACATCCCGTACCCGTACGCGGACGCCCTGGACGCCCTGGCGTCACAGAGCCCGGACGAGGACTGGCTTCGCGCGGTCTGCCACGACAACGCGGCCCGCCTCTTCGGCCTGCCGGCGCCCCCGCCGCTCGTTTAGGGGCCCCGCCCGCGGTTCTGCTACGCTGATCCAGCGACGTCACGGCCCGTAGCCGGCGGCGGAGAATCCCGCTAGGGATCACGCATCACTCTGTGCGAGACTAGTGCTCGCGCAAGCCTGGTCCTGTGGAGCAGTTTGGAGTGCTCGCCACCCTGTCAAGGTGGAGGCCGCGGGTTCAAATCCCGTCAGGACCGCCACCCTCAGGCACGCCTGAGGGGCCACCCGACTGGGGACCCCGGTCCCCGGCCGTCGGGCTGGGTAGCTCAGTTGGTACGAGCGTCCGCCTGAAAAGCGGAAGGTCGCCGGTTCGACCCCGGCCCCAGCCACACAGCCTGACCAGCAAAAATGCCCCCTCCGGGAATCTTGGAGGGGGCATTCTCGTGGCCGTTTACGCCAACCCGTACGCCAACGGCTCCCGAGGAGTGCCCCGGGCACCTCGGTATCTCCGGATCGCCGACCAAGCCAGCGGGCGCCCTACAGACTTGTTTCATGACAATCGACCCCAAGATCAATCCTGTCGTGGCTGCCCTACCCGGCCAGGGCTGATTCAAAGTCTGGTTGGTCATGTGGCGGGGCTGGTCAAGGCAGGCCGAGCAGGTCGAGTGGGCGGGTGAAGGGCTGGTAGGAGACCTCGCGTAGTCCGGCTGCGATGCCGTGGTGTCCGGCGGCGCGCAGGGTGGTGATCGCGAAGCTGCGCAGGGTGGCCATGTTCTCCGGACGGTGGCCGGTGCGGATCTTCGAGGCGTCCTCGCCGAAGGTGGTGTCGCGCATGTGGTGCACGGCTTCGACTCCCCAGTCGAGCGCGCGAAGTGGCTGATGGCCTGGGGTGATGCTGCTCGGGTGGTCAGGTCGGTGATGGTGTAGGCGGTTTCCCGGGTGACCTTGCCGGTCTTCAGATCGGTGCGGTGCCGATGGATCTTCGCGGCCTGCGCCATGTACGGGAAGTCCAGGTCCAGGCCGGTGACGGTCAGGGTGCGCACGCTGCGGGTCTCGGCCCGTCCGTGCCCGAGGTCGCGGTCGTAGTGCCGGGTGGTCACCTTCCGCCACGGCAGGGTGCGCAGCGTCTCGTAGAGCGTCGGCTGGTTCCGCTTGACGACCAGCAGGTAGTGCGCCCGCTTGTTGTCCACCAGCCACTTCGCGTGTTCGCGGTGGGTGTGCAGCGCGTCAGCGGTCACCGTCACCCCGGTCAGGTCGAACGGCGCCAGCAGCCGGGTGAAGCCGGTGACCTCGGTAGTCTTGTCCGGCACCCGCAGTTGGGAGACGGTGCGTCCGCCGTCCAGCACCGCGGAGAGCAGATGCGCGGCCGGCGCGGTATCGGTACGTGAGCCGCGGGCCGCCTTGCCGTCCACTGCCAGCTGCGCGGCATGTTGTGGATCGCATCCCAGCAGGTCGGCGAGCCCGCCGGGACACACCAGCGTCAGCACGCGGCGGATCGTGGAGGCAGACGGCGCACGCCGCAGCCCGAGCGGACCGACCGCCCGCGCGCCGAGCCGGGCGAGAGGTGTCCTGCGGCGCATGTCCTGCCCACTGAGTGGTGTGCATCGTGAAGTCGCAGGTCGCGGGTCTGGTGTGAATGGCGGGTTGGGTACTCGTGCCGGTCGGCGGCCGATGACCATGGCGTAGATCGTCGGGCAGGTCCGGCTCCGGCGGGATGCCGGTTCGGCTGCGTCCACGACCGGCCCCCGCCTACGATCCGTCAGCAGGTCGGCACGCCGTACAAACGCGGGAGGGCGCGGGTGATGCAGGAGCGGCAGTGGATCACCGCTCGCCGGAGCGAACTGGACGCCCTCGCCGAGGAGTTGGCCAAGCAGCTTCAGGAGGTCCAGGTCGAGCAGGACGAACTGGCGATCGCGGAGCGGGTGTTGAACCGCCTGGCCGAGCAGCTCCAGGCCGACGCCGAGGCTGTCGCTCCGGTATCGGCGCAGGTGGCCGGGCGGGCAGTGCTGCTCATCCCGCACCGCAGCGACGCGGCCGATGAGGGCGCGCTGCCAGGTGACTACCGCAAGATTCTGGCGGTTGTGCGGGAGGCCGACGGCCCGGTGCAGGTGAGGGCGGTCGGCGAGCGGCTGGGTCTGGACAGGACGCGCCACCGCGAGCCGATCCTCTTGAGGTGGCCGCAAGCCGTTCTCACCCTGGAGCGACACCGCTGAAGAAGCTCCCTGACACGGGGCCGGGGCCAAGCTTGCGCAGTCCGCCTGGCGATTGAACCCCTGGACCCGGCGGCTCGTAGTACAACCGCTGACGCTACGCGATGGAGGCGACCACATCCCCTTCGCCAGGAGCCGCAAAGAACGTGACTGCGACCTCATCACAGGTCTTTCACACGGTGACTCCGCCCAGGTCAGCACCATTCGAGTGCGCACCGCAAGGGAAGACGAAGACTATGGCAAAGCAGAACCCGCAACCTGCGGACAGCAGGGACATGTACGCGGTTCACATCATGTTCCGGCGTGAGTTCGAGGCGCTGCCGGCGCTGATCCGTGGTGTTGCGGCACATGACCGGGCGCGGACACAGATCGTCGCTGATCACGTCGCTCTGATGGTCGACTTTCTGCACGTGCATCACCGCGGCGAGGACGACCATTGCTGGCCCAAGCTGGCAAGCCGAGGGCCACAGGACGTGGCGCCCATCGTCGAACTGATGCAGTCACAACACAAGATCGTTGACGCGGTGCTCCAGGACGCGGAACGGCAGACTGCCACGTGGCGGGCGTCGGGGACAGTGGGGGACCGCGACGCACTCGCTGCCACGATCGACGGACTTCTTTCACCGCTCTTCGAGCACCTCGACACCGAGGAGAAGAACATACTCCCGCTCATAGACCGACACCTGACCGCCGATGAGTGGGCCGACGTCGGCAACAAGAGTCTCGTCAATGTTCCCCGCTCGAAGGTTCCCGTGTTGTTCGGAATGCTGCTGCAGGATGCCTCCAGCGAGCACCGTGCTCTGTTCAAGGAAGCCATCCCCACTCCGGTGTTCGCGATGATGTCCAGGGTTGGCCCGATCGCCTTGAAGCGTTACCGGCGTAAGGTGTTCGCCTCTACGTGACATCGGCGTCGAGGGACACGCGTAGGTGTCCCGGCGAGGCGCAATGAGCCTGTGCATCGTGAAAACCTGCTGGTCAGATGGGCTGGTGTGCGCGGATACCGGCGTGCTCGTGCTGGTCGGCGGCGGGTGTCCATGGTGAAGATCGTCTGACTGGGCGGCTTGGGCGGTTCGCGGGTTCTGCTGCGCCTGCCACGAGGGGCTGCTTACGATCCGTCGCTGTGCGGGGAGGCCGCCGGATCGCGGGGAGGGTGCGGGGATGTCGGAGCTGGAGCGGATCACGGCTCGCCGGAGTGAACTGGACGCGCTCGCCGAGGAACTGGGCAAGCGGCTCCAGGAGGTCCAGGCGGGGCGGGAGGAGCTGGCGATCGCTGAACGGGTCCTGTAGCGGCTGGCCGAGCAGGATCGGGCCGAGGCGGAAGCCGCCGCCGCAACGGCTCCGGTGAAAGCGCGGGTGGCGGGGCGTGCGGCTGGCCGGGCATTCGTGCTTCCCTTCAAGTGCGGGGCGTGGCAATGATGTGGATCCCGCGGTGCTACATGTTCCGGATATGTTCGAGTGCGGTGTCGAGGAGTTCAGTCACCTGGTGGAGGGCGGTGGCGGTGGCAGTGGCGAGGAGAGCGGGGTGCCGGGCGAGCGGGGTGAGCACGGCGTGGCCCTGCTCGGGGTCCTCGCCGATGAGGATCGTGGGGTGGTCGGTGGTGAGGTGGGGGTCCACGACGAGGAGTTGGCCGGCGGCGCGGTGTCCGCCCAGCACGGCCGGGCCGTCCCAGGCCGGTGCGGTGCCGCCGTAGGCGGTGTGCTGGTCGACGACGGGGCGTCCGCCGCGGTGCACGATGAGGTGGGTGGTGAGGTGGCCCGGGGGCTCGGGCGTGCGGCCGAGGAGTTGCTCCTCGCGCAGCAGGACGGCGGCGGTGGGTGCGAGGTCGACGGTGCAGGCCTGGTGGAGGGTGCTGCCCGCGGCGCTGATCAGGGGCTTGGGCAGCCAGGTCAGCATGGCGTGGTCGGCGACGGTGAGGCGGACGTCGTAGGTGGCGGGAGCGGTGGTGGCGCCGGGCAGCGCGATGGTGGCGGCTGCCGTGGTCACCTCCAGCTTGGCGTGTTCCTCGGCGGTGACGTCGAGGGCGAGTCGGTCCCCGCCGAGCGGTGCGCACATGGAACTGATCACGCTGACCCGGGCCCACCCCTCCTGGGGTTGGGTCTGGTGCAGGTGGAAGGGGCCGCTGTTGCGCATGAGGGGGACGGTCGTGGTGGCGCCGTCGCGCGCGGCCCTGATGACGGCGGTGGCCCGGACTCCGGAGAGTTCGGGGTCCGTCGGGTGCACCCTCCCGGCCGCGGACCCCTCGCCCGCGCAACGGTTGTCCGTCTCGCTTCGCGCGGCGGCCCGTGCGGGGGGTGTGGTGGTGGGTGGAGTGCCCGGGTGCGGTGCGGCGGCTGTCATACGGGGGCCTCGGCGCGCCAGGTGGACAGACAGCCGTTGACCCAGTCGGCGACGGGCCGGACACCGTCGTCCGAGGCGAGGCTGGTGAACGCGACGGGGAGGTGGCCGCGCTGCTTGTGCGCGTCGGCGGTCATGGTGTCCAGGTCGGCGCCGACGTACGGGGCGAGGTCGGTCTTGTTGATGACGAGGAGGTCGGCGGTGGTGACGCCGGGGCCGCCCTTGCGGGGGATGTCGTCCCCGCTGGAGACGTCGATGACGAACACCTGGTTGTCGACGAGGCCCTTGGAGAAGGTGGCGGTGAGGTTGTCGCCGCCGGACTCGATGAGGATCAGGTCCAGCGGGGGCAGGGTCTCCTCCAGTTGCTCGACGGCTTCGAGGTTGGCGGAGATGTCGTCGCGGATCGCTGTGTGCGGGCAGGCGCCGGTCTCGACGGCGGTGATGCGCTCCGGCGGCAGTACGGCTTCGCGGAGCAGGAACTCGGCGTCCTCGCGGGTGTAGATGTCGTTGGTGACGACGGCGATGGACAGCCGGTCGCGCAGGGCGCGGCACAGTGCGGCGACGGCGGCGGTCTTGCCGGATCCGACGGGCCCGCCGAGGCCGATACGCAGGGCGCGGCGGCTGCCGTCGGGGCGCAGCGCCGCGGCGCCGGGGGTGTGGGGGTGCGGCAGCATCGTGTCGTGGTCGACGTGCATGGCGTACTCCGAGCGGTGTGGGGGTCAGGAGGCGAAGAGCCGCATGGGCCAGGCGGCGTGCTGTTCGCCGGTGATGTCGAGAAGCGGTGAGGACGCGGCGGGCAGGACGCCGGCACCGTCGGTGGCGAGTTGGGCTGCCGCTTCGGCGGCGGTGGCGGCGACGTCGTCGAGTTCGCCGGCG
This sequence comes from Streptomyces sp. CNX435, assembly GCF_059570575.1. Taxonomy (NCBI): domain Bacteria; kingdom Bacillati; phylum Actinomycetota; class Actinomycetes; order Kitasatosporales; family Streptomycetaceae; genus Streptomyces; species Streptomyces sp. CNX435. The sequence goes on from NZ_JCANTA010000010.1 coordinate 148,617, forward strand.
AGGCGGGCCAGGAGGGCGGTCGCGTCGAACGGGTCGAGGCTCAGCAGCCGCACCGCCGCCGTCGCGGGGCCGCCGATGCTCTCGTACGCGGCGCACTGGGCGGCGTCCAACGGCGTCAGGCCGGCGGCGCGGGCGGCGACGCCGAGGACCACGGGCTGGTGCGCGCCCTTCGGCAGGAGGCGGGCGATCTGGTCGAGTTCGGGGCAGGGCCAGGCGGCGCGGGCCGCGCGCAGCATCTGCCGGCCGAGCTTGCGGGCGACCTGCCGCAGTGCCGGTGCGGGGGTGCGCGCGTCGGCGGCCTCGTCCAGCGCCACCGGGTCGTACCCGGTGGCGGCCGCGGCGGCGAGTCCGGCCGCGGTCAGTCCGGCGGTGTGCAGGCGGCCCCGGCAGAACGCCGCCAGGCTTGCGGCGTCGTGGACGCCGTGCGAGGCGACCGCGGCCTCCACACCGCCGGAGTGGGCGTGCCCGCCGGCGGGGAAACGACCGTCGGCCAGGACGAGCAGGGAGGCGGCATGGCTCATGGGCGCGGTGGCCTGCCTTTCGCGGGTACGGAGGTTCAGGAGGAGGGACCTTCCGCGACGTGGTCCGGCGGCGGGACGCCGTCGGACCACTCGCCGTGCTCAGAACAAGAAGTACCGCTGTGCCATGGGCAGTTCCGTTTCGTAGAGCTTCGGGTTCGGCGGCTTGTTCTTTTCGAACATCCGCCCCTTGTTCGGGGCGTCCGCCACCTTCGTGACGCTGTCCGTGGTCGTGCCCCGCTCGTGTCCCGGGGCATTCGCCACCGCAGGCGTGCCCCGGCCCTTGGTCTCGCCGATGGTGACCTCGAAGGTGTCGGGGCCGATCTCCAGCTCCGGCGACGCATTGTTGAGCTGCATGCTCAGCTTGGTCACCTTGCGGGTGGATTTCGTCTTCTTCACTCCCTTGGTCAGCTTGTACTTCGTCTTGATGTCGTCGGCGTTGGGCACCACGAAGTTGAAGGAGTTGCCCCCCGGGGCCCGGCCGCATGCCCCCCACACCGGGCGGGGCAGGTACGGCTGCGGTGTCGGGATGGAGGCGTTGGCGTCACCGACCTGTGCGTAGGCGATCTGTCCGCCCTTGATGACCATGTGCGGCTTGACGCCGAAGAACTTCGGCTCCCACAGCACCAGATCCGCAATCTTGGTGCCGGTCTCGACGGAGCCGACGTGGTCGTCGATGCCGTGGGCGATGGCCGGGTTGATCGTGTACTTCGCGATGTAGCGCCTGACGCGGTAGTTGTCGTGCTCGTCGGTGTCCTCCGGCAGGTGGTCGCGGCGCTTCTTCATGACGTGTGCGGTCTGCCAGGTCCGCGTGATCATCTCGCCGATGCGGCCCATGGCCTGCGAGTCGGAGGACATCATCGAGATGGCGCCGGTGTCGTGCAGCCAGTCCTCGGCGGCCATGGTGGAGGGCCGGATACGCGAGTCGGCGTATGACTCGTCCGTGGGGACGTCGAGGTTGAGGTGGTGGCAGATGACCATCATGTACATGTGCTCGGCGACGGTGTTGACCGTCAGGGGCCGGGTCGGGTTGGTCGACGCGGGCAGGACGCTCTCGTAGCCCTTGCCGGCCATCTTCATGATGTCCGGCGCGTGGCCGCCGCCGGCACCTTCGACGTGGAAGACGTGGATGCCTCGGTACTCGTCCGTCCCCTGCTTCCTCGTTGCGTCGAAGGTGTGCTCGACGAACCCGGACTCGTTCATCGAGTCGGCGTGCAGGGCGACCTGGGCGTAGTAGTCGTCGCAGACCTTCAGCGCCGCGTCGATGGTCGCGGGTGTGGCCCCCCAGTCCTCGTGGACCTTCAGGCCGATAGCGCCGGCCTTGATCTGGTCCACCAACGCCTTCCTGGAGACCGTGCCGCCCTTGCCGAACAGACCGATGTTGACCGGGTAGGCGTCCAGAGCCTCGAACGTCCGCTGAAGGTGCCACTTGCCCGGGGTCACGGTCGTCGCCCGGCTGCCTTCCGCGGGGCCGGTTCCGCCACCGATGAGCGTCGTCACTCCCGACGCGAGCGCTTCGTGGATCTGCCCCGGGCCGACGAAGTGCACATGGGTGTCGATGCCGCCCGCGGTCAGGATCCGCCCGTTGCCGGAGATCACCTCGGTTTCCGGCCCCACCACGAAATGCGAGGCACGCCCGTCCGGGTTCTCCTTGGTCGTGTAGCGCTTCGGCGACATCGTCTCCGGGTTGTACGCCTGGCCGATCGCCTGGATCTTGCCGTCCCGAAGGCCGACGTCGGCCTTCACCACACCCCAGTAGTCAATGATCAGCGCACCGGTGATCACCGTGTCCACCGGATTGTGCGTGGTGTTGCCCCTCGCGAAATGCGACTGGCCCATCGACTCACGGATGACCTTGCCGCCGCCGAAAAGCATCTCGTCGCCGCTACGGCCCGGCCCGCCGCACCAGTCGTGCTCGATCCTGACGACGAGGTTGGTGTCGGCAAGCCTGACCCGGTCATCCTTCGTCGGGCCGTACAGCGTGGCGTAGTCCTGCCGCCACAGCGGCTCCGGAGGGCGCTTGGTGAAGCTGAGATCACGCGGCTTCGACTTCGCAATACCACCGGTCTTCTTTGCGCTACCGCTCATCGGGCCACCGACCAATTCCCCGAGTTCTTACCGCGCTGAAGGCCCTTCACCACTTGAGCCCCCTTGATGGGCACCACCCACACCTTGCACTTTTTGCCGGGCTCGATCCGCTCCGACGTACCGGCCGCAATGTGCAGCCGCTTCCCCGTCACGTCGGCCGGGGTTTTACAACCCTTGTCCGTGAAGAACTGGAGGCACTCGTTGACGTCACCCAGGTGGAAATGGGACCCGACCTGGATGGGCCGCTTCGCGGTGTTCTTCGCCCACAGCGGCCCCTCCGCCAGGGAGCGGTCGTGATCGTCCGCGTTGTACGTCACCGCGTGCTTATCGTCGTACGCGAGGAGATCGTACTTTCCCGGGTAGACCGGAGCGCCACGGACCGGCTTGCCGAGCGGGTCCGGGATGGTCACCAGCTTCGTCCCGTCCTTGAACGTCGCCTCGACCTGCACGTCAGTCATCATCTCCCGGACGCCGTCCATGACCTTGAAGTCCGTCACGTTGCCGCTGCCGGTGCGCTTGGGAATCTTGAGCGACTTCGCCACATCGCTCAGCTTGGTGTCCATCAGCTCAGCGACCGTCTTTGTGTCGTGGCGCGCCTCCTCCAGCACATAGGCCGCGAACAGCGCCATGACCTCCGGGTAGTTCAGCGCGAGATCAGGATTCCGCCTGAGGCGCCGTTCGGCCAGATCCGCCGCAACACGGATCATCAGCCGCTCCTGCTCATGTGGCGTCAGATGCACGCGGGTACTCCCTCCTGTGGTTCGGCCAGTCGTGCGCGGCGAAGACGCACGAGGAGAAGCCGGTGCGGACGCCACTCACAGGCCCAACGACTCTGGCGGGATTAGAAACGGATGCGGCTCCCCCGTTCATGCTTTCGGATGTACTTCGATCAGTGTGTCTCCGGCGTCATCCCCTGATCGAGTAGCGCGGGTAGCGGTACCTGCTACGCCACTGGACACTTGGCTGGCCCGTACACGCCGGCTCTGTGGTGCCCAGACGCTGGGCGGGATGCTCACGAATTCAAGGAATGGCAGCCGCACAGTCTGCAGAGATGCTGGAACCGCGGGGTTCACGCAGACCGTCACCACCTCATCCAGCCCACTACGCCTTGCCACGTGACGCTTGATCGATGGAGCTGAGCGGTGCCGTCCCGGCACCGGCCGCGTGGGATTTAATTCGCAGCGCCGAGACGCACCTGCCCCAAGCCGCCTTCCTGGTGCGAGTGACCCCCCGACAGGATCCGGACCTGGAGACGCCTGTCCACGTCCACAGCTCCGACCAACACGTATCCCCGTGAGATCATGCGCTGGTTCGTGGAGCAGGCGGCCGAGCAGGTGGACCGCTGCAACCTCGCGTTCGAACAGGGAGAATCGTCGACAGTGGAATGATCAGGAAGTGGCTGGTGTGATCACGGCGTCGGAGCCGTCATGGATAGTCCCGTTCACAGGGCTTAGCCCTCGCTGCTTCGACAAGCTAATGACCGTGGTACGCCGCGAGGTTGCGGACGAAGCACGGCCCGGTCGGCCATGGAGTCTGTCGCTGGAAGACCGCGTTCTCCTGGTTGTGGCGTACTGGCGCACGAACCTGACACTGCGCCAGATCGCACGGGACTGACGAACCGGGTCTTCACCCGACCGAGGATGGCCACACGCACCGCCCGTCGTCCCAGTCACCCGCGGCCCAGCGTCCACAGCCAGCCCAGCGTGACAAGGTGCAGGGCGCGGGCCACCGCGCGGGAGGCGTGGTTGGTGGCCGTGGTGCCGTAGCAGAGGACGTGGGGGGGATGACGTAGCCGGCGCCGCCCCTCCTCCTCCGTCACGGACGACCTGCTTAGCGTGATATACGGCTTACGTCTCGCTCGGTCCCTCCGCCGAAATCGTTCGCCGCCGCCCCCGCCCGGGTGAGATCCTTGACTCCGTATGTCCACTTCCGCCGCCCCCAGCTTCGCCGACCTCGGCGCCCGCCTCTCCGCCCTCACGCTCCGCGACGAGCAGCGGCTCGGCCGCCGCCTCGACGGCGCCCGCCGCGTCCGCAAGCCGGAGGCGCGGGCCGCCGTGCTCGCCGAGATCGCCACCGCCGTCGACGCCGCGGAGCTGACCGCCGCGCGCCGCCGCGCCGCGGTGCCCCCCGTGTCGTATCCGCAAGAGCTGCCGGTCAGCCAGCGGAAGGACGACATCCTCGCGGCCATACGCGACCACCAGGTCGTGATCGTCGCGGGCGAGACCGGGTCCGGCAAGACGACCCAGATCCCGAAGATCTGCCTGGAGCTGGGCCGCGGCGTACGGGGCCTCATCGGCCACACGCAGCCCCGCCGCATCGCCGCCCGCACGGTGGCCGAGCGCGTCGCCGAGGAGCTGCGCACCCCGCTCGGCGAGGCGGTGGGGTGGAAGGTGCGGTTCACCGACCAGGTGGGCGGCGACACCCTCGTCAAGCTCATGACCGACGGCATCCTGCTCGCCGAGATCCAGACGGACCGGGAGCTGCGCCAGTACGACACGATCATCATCGACGAGGCGCACGAGCGCAGCCTGAACATCGACTTCCTCCTCGGCTACCTCGCCCGGCTCCTCCCCCGCCGCCCCGACCTCAAGGTCGTCATCACCTCCGCGACCATCGACCCGGAGCGCTTCTCCCGGCATTTCGGCGACGCGCCGATCGTCGAGGTCAGCGGGCGTACGTATCCCGTCGAGGTGCGCTACCGCCCGCTCCTCGACGAGGGCGCGGAAGACGCCGACCGGGACCAGATCACCGCCATCTGCGACGCCGTCGACGAGTTGCAGGCCGAGGGCGACGGCTCCGGCGACATCCTCGTCTTCCTCTCCGGCGAGCGCGAGATCCGCGACACCGCGGACGCGCTCGCCAAGCAGAAGCTCCGCAACACCGAGGTCCTCCCCCTCTACGCCCGCCTCTCGCACACCGAGCAGCACCGCGTCTTCCAGAGACACGGCAGCAGGCGCGTCGTGCTGGCGACGAACGTCGCGGAGACCTCGCTGACCGTCCCCGGCATCCGGTACGTCATCGACACCGGCTTCGCCCGCATCTCCCGCTACAGCCACCGCACCAAGGTCCAGCGCCTGCCCATCGAGCCGATCTCGCAGGCCAGCGCCAACCAGCGCAAGGGCCGCTGCGGCCGGCTCGCCGACGGCATCTGCGTCCGGCTGTACTCGGAGGAGGACTTCCTCGCCCGCCCCGAGTTCACCGACGCCGAGATCCTCCGTACGAACCTGGCGTCCGTCATCCTCCAGATGACCGCCGCCGGCCTCGGCGACATCGAGAAGTTCCCCTTCATCGACCCGCCGGACAGCCGCAACATCAAGGCCGGCGTCCAGCTCCTGGAAGAGCTGCACGCGCTCGATACGGACCGGAAAGCCCCCGGAGGGAGCAAGGGGCAGCGCCTCACCGAGACCGGCCGCAAGCTCGCCCAGCTGCCCGTCGACCCGCGGCTGGCGCGCATGGTGCTGGAGGCCGAGCGCAATGGCTGCGTACGCGAGGTCATGGTCATCGCCTCCGCCCTGTCCATCCAGGACCCGCGCGAGCGCCCCGCCGACAAGCAGCAGCAGGCCGACCAGCACCACGCCCGCTTCCGCGACGAGTCCAGCGATTTCGTGACGTTCCTCAACCTGTGGACGTACGTGCGCGAGCAGCAGAAGGCGCTGTCCTCGTCCGCGTTCCGCCGGATGTGCAAGCGCGAGTTCCTCAACTACCTGCGCATACGCGAGTGGCAGGACATCTACTCGCAGCTGCGCACGATCGCCCGGGGCATGGACATCCACTCGGCGGACCGGGACGCGGCGCCCGAGCTGGTCCACCGTTCGCTGCTGGCGGGGCTGCTGAGCCACATCGGGCTGAAGGACACGGACGCGAAGAACGAGTATCTGGGCGCGCGCAGCGCGAAGTTCGCCGTCTTCCCCGGCTCCGCGCTCTTCAAGAAGCCGCCGCGCTGGATCACGTCGGCCGAGCTGGTCGAGACCTCCCGCCTGTGGGCGCGGGTGAACGCGAAGGTCGAGCCCGAGTGGGTCGAGCCGCTGGCGGAGCACCTGGTCAAGCGCACGTACAGCGAGCCGCACTGGGAGAAGGACCAGGCCGCGGTCATGGCGTACGAGCGCGTCACCCTCTACGGCGTCCCGCTGGTGGCCCGGCGCAAGGTCAACTACGGCCGCATCGACGCCGAGACGTGCCGCGACCTGTTCATCCGGCACGCGCTGGTCGAGGGCGACTGGCGTACGCACCACAAGTTCTTCGCCGCCAACCGTCGCCTCCTCACCGAGGTCGAGGAGCTGGAGCACCGGGCCCGCCGCCGCGACATCCTCGTGGACGACGAGACGCTCTTCGACTTCTACGACCAGCGCCTCCCCGCGGACGTCGTGTCCGGGGCGCACTTCGACTCCTGGTGGAAGAAGCTGCGACGCGAAGAGGGCGCGGAGCCGGAGCTGCTCAACTTCGAGAAGTCGATGCTGATCAACGAGCGGGCGGAGGGCGTCACCAAGGACGACTACCCCGACTCCTGGCGGCAGGGGAAGTTGAAGCTGCGGGTCACGTACCAGTTCGAGCCGGGCACGGACGCGGACGGCGTCACCGTGCACGTACCGCTGCAGATCCTCAACCAGGTGGTCCCGGACGGCTTCGACTGGCAGATCCCGGGGCTGCGCGAGGACGTGGTCACCGAGCTGATCCGCTCGCTGCCGAAGCCGATCCGGCGCAACTACGTGCCCGCGCCGAACTACGCCAAGGCGTTCCTGGAACGCTCCGTGCCGGTGCAGGAGCCGCTGACGACGGCGCTGGCGCGGGAGCTGCAGCGGATGGTGGGGGTGCCGGTCGCGGCGGATGACTTCGACTGGACCAAGGTGCCGGAGCATCTGAAGGTCACGTTCCGGGTGACCGACGAACGGCGGCGGCAGCTGGCGGAGTCGAAGGACCTGGAGGAGCTGCGGCTGAGGCTGAAGCCCAAGACGCAGGCGGCGATCACGCGGGCGTTCGACGAGGCGGCGGCGGGCGGCAGGAGCGGCGGGAAGGGGGCCCGTAGCGCCCCCGCGGAGAGCGCGGACGACGGCGGACCCGCGCTCGACAGGCGCACCGGCCTCACCTCCTGGACCGTCGGCGCCCTCCCCCGCACCTTCGAGACCCGCCGCGGCGGCCACACCGTCAAGGCGTATCCGGCGCTGGTCGACGAGGGCGAGACCGTCGCCGTGCGGCTGTACGACACGGAGGCGGAGCAGTCCGCCGCCATGTGGGCGGGCACCCGCCGCCTGATCCTGCTCCAACTGCCGTCCAATCCCGCGAAGTTCGCCAACAGCACGCTCTCCAACCAGGCCAAGCTGGCCCTCTCCCGCACCCCGCACGGCAGCGTGCAGGCCCTCTTCGAGGACTGCGTCACCGCCTCCGCGGACCGGCTGATCGCCGCCCGCGGCGGCCCCGCGTGGGACGAGGAGGGCTTCCGCAAGCTCTTCGACGCCGTACGGGCCGACATCGTGGACGCGACGATGCGGACCATCCGGCAGGTGCAGGAGGTGCTGGCGGCCTGGCACTCCTGCGAGGGACGGCTGCGGGCCGTCAAGAGCCCGGTGCTGGTGGAGTCCGCGGCGGACGTACGCGAGCAGCTGGCGTGGCTGGTGAAGCCGGGCTTCGTCACCGAGCACGGCGCGGGCCGGCTGCCGGACCTGCTGCGGTACCTCGTCGCGGCGGACCGCCGGCTGCAGCAGCTCCCCACGAACGCGGAGCGGGACCGGGCGCGGATGGCGAAGGTCAAGGAGATGCAGGACGAGTACGCGTGGCTGCTGGAGCAGCAGCCACGGGGGCGGCCGGTGCCGAAGGCGGTGCGGGACGTGCGGTGGATGATCGAGGAGCTGCGGGTCAGCTACTTCGCGCACGCGCTGGGGACGGCGTATCCGATCTCCGACAAGCGGATCGTGAAGGCGGTCGACGCCCTGGTGCCGCCCGCGCGGTGAGCCGCCGCAACCGGTTCGACCGGGGGCCCTGAGCTGCTGTAGAGTCGAGCACGCGCGTTCGCGCACGAAGGTCCTGTGGAGCAGTTTGGAGTGCTCGCCACCCTGTCAAGGTGGAGGCCGCGGGTTCAAATCCCGTCAGGACCGCACAGTTTCCGTAGGCCGGTCAGGACCGCCTCTCACCTCATGAGCCTCTGCCGTCCCGGCAGAGGCTCTCTGCATCTCCCATGCAGCGTTACCCCTGGTACGCGGTCTAGACCGGCTGCTCGTTTCCTTGACGGGCGTCCGGCCACCCGTTAATCAAGGGCTATGACGACGCCCGTGCGACACGAGACGAAGGCCCTTCTGCGCGCCCACCTGTCCGCCGCGTCGTCGTACGGCCACCTCACCCCCCACTGCGCCGTCTGCAGCCGGCTGCTGCGGCTGGCGATGGAGTCGGCGCCGCCCGAGATCGCGGACGCGAACGACGCGAACGACGCGGACGCGGACGACGCGGAGCCGACCGACGACACCGCGGCGACGGGCGAGTCGACGCTGCCGCGTTAGGCCGGGCTTAGGCCAGGAGTTGACGGGGGGTCACTATCGCAGCGGACATAGGGCCCGCAAGCCGACAACGCTGTGACGGGGATCACTGATTCGGTTTCGAAAGAGGGCGGTTTACGCCCCCCTTAGGTTGGGTCAATTTTGTATATGCCATTGCACCCGCGCCCGGACGGGCATCGGCGCCGCGCGCCGTCACGCACCCGCCGACCGTCGCGAACGCGAACGACCCCCGGCAACCACCCCGGGAGGGGCGGCCACTGGGGGCCGTGCGGCAAACCGCGCTGGACCCGGCGGAGTCCAGCGCGATCGACGACGCTGCGTCGCCTGTGTGTCGAGGGCGGCGAGCCGGGCTAGGGGTCCCGGCGCGAGCCCTGGCGACGCGGTGGGTCAAGCCTCGCTGCGCTGCTGCGGAATGCCCGCCAGCAGTGCACGGACCTCCGCCTCGCGATAGCGGCGATGCCCGCCGAGCGTGCGGATCGACGTGAGCTTGCCGGCCTTCGCCCAGCGCGTGACCGTCTTCGGGTCAACGCGGAACATCGTGGCTACCTCGGCGGGGGTCAGCAGCGGCTCGGCGTCAGGGGTGCGAGCGGTCATGAGCGGCCTCCTCGGGAGAACCGAACCTTCTCGGTTCTTTCCTCTAAATTCTGCACCTTGACCCTCGTTGACCGATATGGCCGACGGGGGTCGAGTCGGTAATAGGACGAACGGCTTGTCCTCGGCACTACAACTACACCATCTGTCCAGCGGCGTCGGCCAAACCGATGGAATTGCCCTCTGAGGTGTTCAACCTCGACGGATCCCGCTGGAAGCGGGCCATAGCGGACAGTCACGCCATCGTGACGATCAGTCACAGCACCACCAGGGGCCACAAGGTCTCCCACGAGAGGATCAATGCTCGGCATTCCACCCTAAGTTGGACGGAACATACCCCATCTGGACTCCTTGCCCTATATCGTCACCCAGGCTACGCGGTGACGGCAAGACCCGGGTACGTGCTTTCCATCACGCTTGACCAAATAGCCTGGTTCGGGACCTTCGTCCGGGACCAAGGTCCCGGGGTGCAGGGGCCGAACGGCCCCTTCCGCGCCGGGGCCTGGCGGGACACTAGTCCGGATTTGTTCGTCGCACTAGTGAGCGCTTGCTAAGCGGCGGCCCCACCGCCCGGCCCCACCGCCCGGCCGTACGCGCCTAGCTGGCGAACTGCCGCTCGCGCACCGCGCCCCAACGGTCCGTCAGCCGCTGGTACGCCCGCCCGGCCCGCTCCTCGTCCCCCGCCGCCAGCGCCGCAAGGCCCTCCGCGACCTCCGCCGCCGACCGGTCCTCCGCCAGGTGCTCCTTCGGCAGTACGTGCACGAGCCCGCCGTAGTCCAGCTCCACCAGCGACCGCGGATGGAACTCCTCCAGCCACTTGCCGACGTCCACCAGCCCCTCCACCAGCGGCGCCTGCCCCACCGCGTCGCGCAGCGCCTTCAGACCGCGCGCCACCCGCCGCCGGGCCTGCACCATCGGCGTGCGGTAGCGCAGCAGCGTGCGCGCGCCCGTCTCGTACTCCCGCTCCTCGTCGGAGAAGAGCACGAACCAGCGCATCGGCACCGTCCACACCGCGGACCTGATCCACGGCCGGGCGTCCGGGTTGTCCACCCGCCAGCGCGCGAGGTCGGCGAGCGCCTGCTCGCGTACGACCTCGGGCAGCGCCGCCTCCAGCACCGGCCGGGGCAGCTCGTCGACCAGTTCCTCCAGCGCCAGCCAGCTGCGCAGCCGGGTGCGCCAGGGGCAGACGCACGTCACGCCGTCGACGTCGGCGACGAACGCGTCGCCGCTCTCGTGCGCCGGGGCGGCCGTCGGCGGGGTGCCGGCCAGCCCGGCCAGGGCGCGGAGCAGCTCGTCCTGGCTGGTGGGGGTGGCCTCGCGGGCGGCGTAGCGGTACCAGTGGGTGCGTTCGGGCTCGGGGAAGGCGGCCAGCGGTTCGTACACGCGCAGGTACGTCGCATACGGGATCACCAGTGACGACACCACGGCCACGCCCACTCCCCTCTCCCACGTACGTATCCGAGTCTCCTGCAGACTATGGTGCTGAGTCCTCCCGGGGGACGCTCCCGGGACCCAAGACCCCGCCGGGGGTCCCGGGAGGCGGGCACCGTTCTACGCTTATGCCACCACCTGCCCTCCCCACCCCTGGAGGGCAGCAGCCCGCGACCCAACCGGAGTCACCACCGTGACCGACGTTCTCTCCACGCTCTTCCGCTCCGACCAGGGCGGCCATGAACAGGTGGTCCTGTGCCAGGACCGCGAGACCGGCCTCAAGGCGGTCATCGCCATCCACTCCACCGCCCTTGGCCCGGCCCTCGGCGGCACCCGCTTCCACGCCTACGCCTCGGCGGACGACCCCGAGCAGGCCGCGGTGCTGGACGCGCTGAACCTCTCCCGCGGCATGTCGTACAAGAACGCCATGGCCGGCCTCGACCACGGCGGCGGCAAGGCCGTCATCATCGGCGACCCCGAGACCGCGAAGACCGAGGACCTGCTGCTGGCCTACGGCCGCTTCGTCGACTCGCTCGGCGGACGCTACGTCACGGCGTGCGATGTCGGCACGTACGTCCACGACATGGACGTGGTCTCCCGTACGAGCCGGTGGACCACCGGCCGCTCGCCGTCGCACGGCGGCTGCGGCGACTCCTCCGTACTGACGGCGTTCGGCGTCTTCCAGGGCATGCGCGCGGTGGCCGAGCACCTGTGGGGCACGCCGTCGCTGCGCGGCCGGCGGGTCGGCATCGCCGGGGTCGGCAAGGTGGGGCACCTCCTCGTGGACCACCTGGTCGAGGACGGCGCGGAGGTCGTGATCACGGACGTGCGGGCGGCGCCGGTGGACCGGGTGCGGGCGGCGCACCCCGGGGTGGCGGTCGTGGCGGACACGGACGCGCTGATCCGCGAGCCGCTGGACGTGTACGCGCCGTGCGCGCTGGGCGGTGCGCTGAGCGACGACACGGTGCCGGTCCTCGCCGCGAAGGCGGTCTGCGGCGGGGCGAACAACCAGCTCGCGCACCCCGGCGTGGAGAAGGACCTGGCCGACCGCGGCATCCTCTACGCCCCGGACTACGTGGTGAACGCCGGCGGCGTCATCCAGGTCGCCGACGAGCTGCACGGCTTCGACATGGACCGGGCGCGGGCGAAGGCCGCGCGGATCTTCGACACGACGCTGGAGATATTCGGCCGGGCGGCATCCGACGGCGTGCCGCCGGCGGTGGCGGCGGACCGGATCGCGGAGCAGCGCATGGCGGACGCCAGGCGCCGCGGCTGAGCGCCGCGCGCGCCCCCGGGGCGGGCCGGGGGCCGCGTACGAACCTTGTACGAACCTTCACCAAGGCAAAGGAGCGGCGCCGGGTAACGCATGCCACCACCGTGCGGCGGGTCGCTCCTCGTCAGACGATACAATCGGGGCTTGACCAGCGGGGACGCAGGCTTCACCGGGATCGGCGGCGGGGCCCGTACTGCCAGCGACGTACCGTCAGGGTGCAGAAACAGGTACCGTTGAACCCCGATGGACGGTCCCTCTCACGGAGGGTCCGCTTCCGATCATGAACGCGTGTCAGACTCTGGGGCCATCGAGCCCCGTCGTTTGAGGGGGTCGACCCATGGGGCGCGGCCGGGCCAAGGCCAAGCAGACGAAGGTCGCCCGCCAGCTGAAGTACAACAGCGGTGGGACTGACCTCTCACGCCTTGCCGAAGAGCTGGGCGCATCGACGGCGAAGCCGCCGTCGAACGGACAGCAGCAGCAGCAAGTCGAGGAAGAGTCGCCGGACGACGACCTGTACTCGCGCTACGCGGAGCTGTACGAGGACGAGGACGACGAGGACGGCGACGACTCGGCCGGCTCGTCGGAGCAGCGTCGCGGGGCCTGAACCGCAGGCAGCAAATCGGAGCTCGCTCGGGGCGATCCCCGGACGGGCCCTTTTTGCTGTCTGGAAACCGGCGGCGTACGGCTCCGCAGGCCCACCCCGGGACGCCGCGGGACGCCGCGGGCGACGGCCTCAGGAGGCATAGTCCCCCGTCAGCTCCACGCCACCGGTGTCCTCCTCCTGCCCGTCCCGCACCTCGCCGGCGACCCAGGCGTCGACCCCGCGGTCCGCGAGCAGCGCGAGCGCGACGTCGACCGACTCCTGCGGCACGACGGCGACCATGCCGACGCCCATGTTCAGCGTCCGCTCCAGCTCCGCCCGCTCGACCCGGCCCACCTCCCCGACCACGTCGAAGACCGCGCCCGGCGCCCACGTCGCGCGGTCGACCACGGCCCGTAGCCCGTCCGGCACGACGCGGGCCAGGTTGCTGGCGAGGCCGCCGCCCGTGACGTGCGAGAAGGCGTGTACCTCGGTCGCGCGCAGCAGCGCGAGGCAGTCCAGCGAGTAGATCTTCGTCGGCTCCAGCAGCTCCTCGCCGAGCGTGCGGCCGAACTCCGGCACCGCCCGGTCCAGCGCCCAGCCGGCGCGGTCCAGTAGGACGTGCCGCACCAGCGAATACCCGTTGGAGTGAAGGCCGGAGGACGCCATCGCGACGACCGCGTCACCCGTACGGACGCGCTCGGCGCCCAGCACCCGGTCCGCCTCGACCACGCCGGTGCCGGCGCCGGCCACGTCGTACTCGTCCGGGCCGAGCAGCCCCGGGTGCTCCGCCGTCTCGCCGCCGACCAGCGCACAGCCGGCCAGCACGCAGCCCTCGGCGATACCCTTGACGATCGCCGCCACCCGCTCCGGGACCACCTTGCCGACGCAGATGTAGTCCGTCATGAACAGCGGCTCGGCGCCCGTGACCACCAGGTCGTCGACGACCATGGCGACCAGGTCGTGCCCGATCGTGTCGTGCACGTCCAGGCGCTGCGCGACCGCGACCTTCGTCCCCACGCCGTCGGTCGCGGAGGCGAGCAGGGGGCGCTCGTAGCGCTTGAGGACGGAGGCGTCGAAGAGGCCGGCGAAGCCGCCGAGCGCGCCGACCGACTCCGGCCGCCGGGCCTTCTTCACCCACTCCTTCATCAGCTCGACGGCGCGGTCACCGGCCTCGATGTCGACGCCCGCGGCCGCATAGGAGGCGGTGGCGGGGGTCGGGGCGGGGGGCTGGCTGGCACCAGACATGGCGTTGGGGTCCTCCGGGTAGTTCAGCACTTCGTACGCGTCCGGCAGCCGGCGCCGAGGCGGGCCCTACGGGCGGCGCAGGGGGTCGGCGGCGTCGCGCCCGCCGGCGACCTCGTTCTCCAGCAGGTGCTTGCCCAGCAGCTCGGGATCGGGCAGCTCCATCGGGTACTCGCCGTCGAAGCAGGCGCGGCAGAGGTTGTTCTTGGCGATGCCGGTGGCCTCGATCATCCCGTCGATGGAGATGTACGCGAGCGAGTCCGCACCCAGCGACTGCCCGATCTCCTCCACCGACAGGCCGTTGGCGATCAGCTCGGCGCGGGTGGGGAAGTCGATGCCGAAGAAGCACGGCCACTTGATCGGCGGCGCCGAGATGCGCACGTGTACCTCGGCGGCGCCGGCCTCGCGGAGCATCCGTACCAGCGCGCGCTGCGTGTTGCCGCGGACGATGGAGTCGTCCACGACGACGAGGCGCTTGCCGGCGATGACCTCTTTAAGAGGGTTCAGCTTCAACCGGATACCGAGCTGCCGGATGGTCTGGGACGGCTGGATGAAGGTCCGGCCGACGTAGCTGTTCTTGACCAGCCCGGCCCCGTACGGGATGCCGCTGGCCTCCGCGTACCCGATGGCGGCGGGGGTGCCGGACTCGGGCGTGGGTATGACGAGGTCGGCGTCGGCGGGGGCCTCGGCGGCGAGCCGGCGGCCCATCTCGACGCGGGAGAGGTACACGTTCCGGCCGGCGATCTCGGTGTCGGGGCGGGCCAGGTACACGTACTCGAAGACACACCCCTTGGGCTTTGCTTCGGCAAAACGACTGGAGCGCAGCCCGTTCTCGTCGATCGCGATCAGCTCGCCGGGCTCCACCTCGCGGATGAAGCTCGCCCCGACGATGTCCAGCCCGGCGGTCTCCGACGCCACCACCCAGCCCCGCTCCAGCCGCCCGAGCACCAGCGGCCGGACGCCCTGCGGGTCGCGGGCGGCGTAGAGCGTCTGCTCGTCCATGAAGACCAGGCTGAACGCGCCCTTGACCCGCGGCAGCACCAGCGGCGCGGCGTCCTCCACGGTCAGCGGCTTGCCGTCGCCGTCGACCTGCCCGGCGAGCAGCGCGGTCACGAGGTCGGTGTCATTGGTCGCCACCGCCCGCCCGCCGCGCGACCCGCTCTCCTGGGGCAGCGCGGCGACCATCTCGGACAGCTCGGCGGTGTTGACCAGGTTGCCGTTGTGACCGAGCGCGAGCGACCCGTGCGGGGTGGCCCGGAAGGTGGGCTGCGCGTTCTCCCACACGGAGGCACCGGTGGTCGAGTAGCGGGCGTGGCCCACGGCTATGTGGCCCTGGAGGGAGCCGAGGGAGGTTTCGTCGAAGACCTGCGAGACCAGACCCATGTCCTTGAAGACGAGGATCTGCGAACCGTTGCTCACCGCGATGCCCGCGGACTCCTGTCCCCGGTGCTGCAGTGCGTACAGTCCGAAGTAGGTGAGCTTGGCGACCTCCTCGCCCGGGGCCCAGACGCCGAAGACGCCGCAGGCGTCCTGGGGGCCCTTCTCGCCGGGAAGCAGGTCGTGGCTGAGTCGTCCGTCACCACGTGGCACGTATTCGAGTCTAAGGCAGGATGGCCCGGCACCCCGAACGGCGAGAACGTGGCCCGGATCACGTCCCGGCCTCCGGCCCGGGGTGTGGCGGGGTCGGTGTGGATGTCGTGGCCGGTTGACGCAGCAGTTGTTCGATGAGGCGTTCCTTGGCCAGGGCAAGGTGGCGCCGGTAGGTGCCGTAGGGCACCCCCAGTCGCCGGGCGGCGGCCTTGTGGGTGCGCAAGGCCGTGATGTAGGTGGCGGTGAGAGCCTCGTGGGCTTTGACGCCCGCGGGGTCGAGCTGTATCGCGTCGAGGGCGGTGGTGATGGCGCCGCGCAGGTCCGCGACCGGGTCGGGTGAGCCCGACGGCACGAGCTGGGAGTGCAGCAGGACGCTGGTCGCGAATTCGCGTGGGGTCTGCCAGGTGCGCAGCGCCTCGAGCACGCCTTCCTCGAACGCGGCGCGCGGCAGCTGGTCGCCTGGGCCGCTCGTGGAGGCGGTTGCAGGCCATGTCGCTACGGGCGTGACCGCGGTGCGAGCCCGGTGTTGCACCCACTGTTCCACTGTTTGCCGTCGCCAGTCTCGGCCGAAGACGTGCTGTCGCAGGCCGCCGACGTCCACGGCCGCGACCTCCGGCATCCCGGCCTTGGCGAGGTAGCGTCCCCACCGGTCGGCGTCTTCGAAGACGGTGAAGGTCACCGCGCGTCCGTGGCTCGTCATCTCCTCGGCGATGGTGCGCCGGCTGATGAGTTCCATCAGGGGTGAGGGCCGCTGGTGCCCGCCGGGTAGCACCGCGAAGCGGCGGATGCCCAGGTGCTCGCCCGGTCCCAGGGGAGCGTCCGCCTCCACGAGGTCCCAGACCGCTGCGATCACCGGGTCTTCGGCGCGGTCCTCAGGCAGCGGTGCGTCCAGCCGCAGGATGGCCATGAACGAAACGGGTGCGGATGAGCCCGCGTAGCGGTGGACGCGGAAGGCCTCCGGCTGGCGGCGCAGCCAGTGTGCAACCGCGGCTGCCGATGCCGGGCCCTCGGCCTCCTCGGCCATGCGCAGCACGCCGGGCACGTCTTCGGACCGGAGCGGAGCGTCCTCGATGTGGGGGTGCGTCCGGTAGTTGTACAGATTGTCCGGGCCGCCCTGGTCGCGGAAGAGGAACATCCATTCCGCGACGCGCAAGAGCGCGTCGTCGGCGGTGGCGGAGCGCACGGCGTGCAGGCCGGCGAGCGAGATGCGGGCGCGGACGTCGTCGTAGCGCTCGGGGTCCCGCCAGCGCAGGTCGGCCTCGAGGGTCGCCCGCACCGCGTCGTGCGGGTGCAGCCCTTCAGGCGTGGCCTCGATGTAGGGCAACTGGCGCAGCCAGGAGAACACCGCGTTGGTGTCCTGGTCACCCAGCACTTTGCGGAGCAGGGGCTCGCGGGTGACGTAGGCCTGCGCGACGACTTCGAGGGCGCGTCGGTGGACGGCGCCGGGCAGGTCGCCGACCAGCCGCTCGACCAGGGTCGTCAGGATGTCGCCGGTGGGGTACCACGGTGCGCCGGGTGCCGCGGCGGGCACAGAGGCGGCCAGCGAGAGGGCGAGCGGGCTGCCTCCGGCGAAGGCGACGAAGGCGCCGCGCTGCTCGGCGGGGACACCCCGGGCGGCGAGCAGGGCGCCGGACTGGGCGGCGTCGAGCGGCTGCACGGCCAGTGCGGTGAACAGTTGCGCCCATCCAGGGTCCAGCGACCATTCGGCGTCGGGGGCGGTCCTGCTGGCCACCACCACGATCGCATGGTCGGCGAGCCGGAGCAGGAAGGTTTCGCGCAGCCACGTCTCGAGGGGCTGGCACTGCTCGAAGGTGTCGATGAGCAGCACCGTGCCGGGTTCGGTGCACGCCGGGGCGGCGGCCTCCTCGAGTCGGCGCGGATCGGCGTCGAGGAACCGTGCGTCCACGTGCACCACGCGGCGGCCGACGAGTTCCGCCTGCCGGGCGGCGTAGCGCACCAGCGAGGACTTGCCGATGCCACCGGGGCCGTGCAGGTACGCCACAAACGGCGCTTGCGCCGCGCCCGAGAGCATCCGGTCGAGCACCGCCCGCTCCGGCTCCCTGCCCACCAGCGCACCGGCTCGTGCCGCGGCCAGCCGGCCCGCCAGGCCCCTCGTACCCAATCCGGGCTCCTCTCGTCAGGCCCATATTGCTGTCGAAGATCCGATTGATGAAGCGCTTTCGACGTGAGTAGCACCGAGCGCGGAGCAGCACCCGGGACTGAGAGTGCTGCTCGCATGCATGCAGCACCGACTCGACGTCGTCCGGGTGCTACGCCACAGTCCCTGTCCTCGGCGTGGCTCGTCGCTTCTTCCACCGGCCCCACGTCGAGCGGGACGTGTCGTGGTCCCATCTGCGTGGCCTGGGTCGGATCCTTATGCGCCGCCTTTGCGGCGGCGAGGTGCGGCCGAGCGAGACGGCGTCGAGCGCATGTGGTCGCGCACCGGCGCCAGCAGGCCGCCGAGAGCCTTGACGTCGTCGCGCGAAAGCGGCTCGAACAGGAGGCCGCTGACTACCTCGACGTGACCCGGCAGCACCTTCACAAGCAGCGTACGCCCGGCATCGGTGATGGTGACGGTGATGCTCCGCTCGTCGTCCAGCGAGGGAGCGCGGATGACCAGGCCCTTCTTCTCGAGCAGATCCACCTGGTATGTCAGGCCGCTGCGGCTGTAGACGACGCCGTCGGCCAGGTCGGTCATGCGATGACTGCCCGTCGGCGAGTCCCCGAGGCGGGCCAGCAGCTGGAACTGCACATAACTGAGATCGCCGACCTCGCGCAGCTGCTGCTCGACGGCATGCCGGAGCAGGCTGGTCACCTCGATGAGGTCGAAGTAAGTGCCGAGCTGCACAGCGTCGAGCGACGGCGGTGAATCAGGCATGACCGAAGTCTACTGCTTCGAATTCGAAGAGTGTGGGGTGCCGACTTCCAGCTACCGCAGGCGGCGCTGGAACCGAACTTCTCCGCGTGTTTCGATGCCATCCCGGCCGGGTGTATTGAGCCGGACGCGGGGGTCTCACGGGTCTGATGTCGTGACCTCGTGCGCGCACGGTGTGGGCAGTGTTGGGCCCGGCTGAGCACCGCAGAACATGGAGATCGGGCAGTGGTGCGGCGCAGGGTTGCGAGCAGAAGGACGGCGCCGCCGCCCACAGATCTCGAGGACCGGGCGACCCCGGTGCTCGCCGCCTCCCCGAGCGAGGTGCTCGACTTGTTCTTCGCCGTCCTCGGGGACGGTGTCCTCTCCGGCATGCCGGTGCTGCTGGCGCTCAACAGCGGCTCCCGCTGGCGGCCGCCGGACCTCGCGCAGGTGCTACGCAGGCGCCTGGCCAGCGTGCACGCCGACCCCGTGCCCACGGTCGTCGTCGCCGACCCCGCCGACTGGCCGGCCACGGCTCACAGCGACGCGGCACGACTGCGCGCCTGCATCGACCAAGCCGGCGCCGAACTCGCCGTGGCGATGCGCTCGCACCGGCAGTGACCGGCAACACTTGCTTCGAATTCGAAGCAGAGGTATCGTCATCAGCAGTTGCTTCGAATTCGAAGCAACATCGACTCGCAGTGAAGGTGAGAACCGAAATGAAGGCAGTACGTTTCCACGAGTACGGCGACCCCGACGTCCTGCGCTACGAGGACGTGGAGCAGCCCGCCCCGGGGGCCGGTGAGGTCCGTATCCACGTCGCCGCGACGTCGTTCAACTCCGTCGACGGCAACATCCGCGGCGGCTTCATGCAGGGCCCCATCCCGGTGGTGCTGCCGCACACTCCCGGCATCGACGTCGCCGGCACCATCGACGCGCTGGGCGAGGGCGTGGCCGGCATCGCGGTCGGCGACGACGTCATCGGCTTCCTGCCGATGGACGGGAACGGCGCCGCCGCGGAGTACGTCCTCGCGCCCGCCGAGGTCCTGACGCCGGCACCCAAGAGCGTCCCGCTGCCCGACGCCGCCGCACTGCCAATCGTGGGTCTCACCGCGTGGCAGGCGCTGTTCGACCACGGCAAGCTGACAGCCGGGCAACGCGTGCTGATCAACGGCGCCGGCGGAGCGGTCGGCGGCTACGCCGTGCAGCTGGCCAAGGGAGCCGATGCCCACGTGATCGCCACAGCCAGCCCGCGCAGCAGCGAGGCGGTCACGTCGGCCGGCGCCGATGAGGTCATCGACCACACCACCACCGGCGTGAGCGCGGCGGTGACCGAGCCGGTCGACGTCGTGCTCAACCTCGCGCCGGTCGACCCGGCCGAGCTGGCCACGCTCGTCACGCTGGTCCGTCCAGGCGGGGTCGTGGTGAACACGACGGTATGGATGCCCGCGCCCTCCGACCAGGAGCGCGGTGTGCGCGGCATCGACCTGTTCGTCCGCAGCGACGCCGACCAGCTGTCGCGGCTGGTAGCGCTGATCGACCGCGGCGAGCTGCGCGTCGACGTCGCCGAGCGAGTGCCGCTGTCCGAGCTGCCGGCGCTCCACGCCCGGGCCGCCGAAGGCGCGGTGCACGGCAAGGTCATCGTCGTCCCGCCCGTCGCCTGACGCCGATCCTGCACCGAAAGGAAAAGGCCATGGCACTCAGTTTGGATCCCGAAATCGCCGAGGCGCTGGCCCCGATGGCTGGCGCGATGGCGGACGCCACACCACCGGTAGTGGGGGACATCGCGGCGCGGCGCGCCATGTGGGAGCCGATCATCGGCGCCGCGGGAACGGCCCAACCGATCCCGGCCGACGTGAAGACCAGCGAGCACTACACGACCGCCGGCGATGGCGCGCGGATCACCATGCGCTGGTACACCAAGGACGGCGAGGCGCCCGGCCCGGCCGTGCTGTTCTTCCACGGCGGCGGATACATCCTCGGCCACATCGACCTGTTCGACGGGCCGCTCACCCGCTACGTCTCCGCCAGCGGCGTGCCGATGCTGTCAGTCGAATACCGCCGCGCCCCCGAGCACCCCTTCCCGACACCGCTCAAGGACGCCTACACCGCACTGCGCTGGCTGCACGAACACGCCGCCGAACTCGGCGTCGACACCGACCGGATCGGCGTGATGGGTGACAGCGCCGGCGGCGGAATCGCCGCAGCCGTGTCGATCCTCGCCCGCGAGCGCGGCGGCCCGAAGATCGCCCGGCAGATCCTTCTCATGCCGATGCTCGACGACCGCACCACCACCCGCGATCCACACATCGCGCCCTACCTGCTGTGGTCCTACGACGACAGCCTCACCGCATGGCCGGCCCTGCTCGGCGAGGCCGCCGGCGGGCCCGACGTCCCGGCCACGGCGGCCCCGGCCCGGCTCGAGGACGCGACCGGCCTGCCGCCGGCCTACATCGAGGTCGGCCAGCTCGACGTCTTCCGCGACGAAGACACCGCCTACGCCACCAAACTCAGCCGCGCCGGCGTGCCGGTCGAATTCCACCTGCACCCCGGCGCCCCGCACGAGTTCGACTCCATCGCCTTCACCTCCGACGTCGCCCGCCGCGCCATCGCCGACCGCATCCGCGTCCTCAAGTCGATCTGAGCCGGCACCGAGCGCGCGACGGCCGGGAGACTGCCGGACTGCATGAGACCCGCCCGCACCTGATCCTCACCTGACTGACCTTTGAAGGAGACGATTCCGATGATCCCCGACGACGACCCGTCCCGCTCGCTGACCGTGGCGAACCCCGACGATCCCGGCACGACGTACATCTCTCTGGTGGGCAACACGTACGCCATGCTGGTCACCGGCGAGCAGACCGACGGCCGGTACTGCCTGATCGACATGCGCGTCCCCGACGGCGGCGGCCCGCCGCCGCACCGGCACGACTTCGAGGAGATGTTCACCATCCTCGAGGGCGAGATCGAGTTCACCTTCCGCGGCGAGAAGCACACCGTAGGGGCCGGGTCCACGGTCAACATCCCGGCCAACGCCCCGCACAACTTCCGCAACGCTTCGGGTGCGCCGGCCCGCATGCTGTGCATGTGCACCCCCGCCGGCCAGGACGAGTACTTCACGCGCATCGGCGATGTCGTCGCGGGCATGGACGCGCCGCCGCCACAACTGTCGGAGGACGAGCTCGCGGAACGCCGCCGCCGTGCGGCCGAGTTGGCCTCGACCTACCGGAGCGAGTTCCTGTGACTCACGGAGCCGACAAACCCGGCACCGGTCGACAGGGTGAAGTTCCCCTTGCCGAGCGGCCCCTGTTGACCGCCTGCCAGCCCGACAACGCCGTGCCCGAATTCCGGTTCGGCATGCTGCGCGCCGTCAACTTCTGGCGAGAGCTGGACGGCTCGACCGAGGCGAAGGTGTGGCGGTACATCGAGCGTCACGAGCCGGGCCGCATCCGGCCGGTGTCGAGCTGGTCGCCGTATCCGACGCGCCGCGCGAGTGCCCACTGTGCTGCCCGTGGGAAGGCCGCGTACTGACCATCACGGGCCCGGCCGGCGCCCGCACGGCATCGTCGAGCACGCCGCCGAGGACGACCGCCTGATCCCGTTCGCGTCGCCGCCGGCAACCAGACGGATCGTGCCGTGATCATCCTCGACGACAAGCTGGTCACCGCTGCCGCCCGCACGGCCTGTGGGCATCCGGCTACGATCTGCCGCCTACTACGTCGCCGGACAGTCGATCGTCGCCTGGGAGGACTCGCCGCGCATGGACTCGGGCTCCTCGAATCGACGCGCAATACCAGGAGTCCCAACTGCGCGTGAACAGGATCCTGGCATGCGCTAAAGCGGGAGCCTGCTTTGCGTGAGAGCGGGATCGTGAGGTCATGGAATCCATCTACCGGCCTCGCCTGGTCGATGCGCTCGTCGCCGAACTCATCGCCGAGGTACCCGCGGTATCCCTGATCGGACCTCGCGCATCGGGCAAAACCACCACGGCACGGCAGTACGCGGCCTCCGTGATCCACCTCGACCAGCCAGGGGTCGCCGAGGTCTTCCGCACCGATCCCGACGCCGCGCTCCGCGGGCTCGCTGAACCGGTGCTGTTCCGCTGCACCCATCTCAGTGCTCTGGGGATAGCACAGACATCCCAGACATGCGCCAGCGCAGCGGGCCCGCGGCTGGCCGTGCCCCGCAGACGCCCACCACCCGCCCAGCCGCGACAGTGGGTGGTCGGCAGGCGCAATCGTGCCCAGCCTTCTTGTCAGACACCGCTGTTACGTTGACGCGAGGATCTTGCTTCGACCTCTGGAGAGGGCGCATGTACGACGAACGGCTCGCCGAGTTCTCCCGCGAGCGGTTGGACGGCCGTCCCATACCCGACGATCTGCGCATGCTGCTGGTGGCGCAGTGGGAGGGCCGCACCGACTTCACCCACCTTCTCGACCTCGACTTCTTCGAGCCGGGAGAGGTCCACCCGCTCCTGGACACCAGCTATCAGAGCGAAAAGGAACTCGCGGACTCGGACATGCAGGCCATCAACGCCGGAGCCGCGGAGATGGCCAAGTACGTCAAGCTCGTGGCGAAGGGCGGAAAGGGGTGGATGGGCTACTGGCTGCATCCCGACGAACCCGCGGACCGCCCCTGGCATCTCATCGAGCTGGACACCGAGTTCAGCTTCTGGGGCCTGGTGGGCGTCACCCTGACCGAGGGGGCCGCGTCCGAGGCGGCTCGCTACCAGGACGAGCCCGACGAGCGAGTCGCGTTCACCCAACTGGCCGCCGAACTCGCCGAGCTTGGCCTGCCGTTGAGCACCCGGGACTACGACGCTCTCGATGACACCGAGTACACGGTGGACCCGGAGGAACTCATGGAGGAGCTGATCGAAGCCGAACGCGAGAAGCGCGGTCTCAGCTGAGCGGGGAGGCGCCAGCGCCCGGGTGCCGCAACGGGTGCGGTCACCGACTTGATCTTGCTCAGCAGCGAGACGGACACGGAAGCGCGCCGCGCGAGCGTCGCCTGCGACAGCCCGTGCGCTGTCCGTGATCACAGCGGCTGCAGGCCGGTGACGTCCCGGGTTCAGGACGGCCGCCCGGATCACGTCCCGGCCTCCGGCCCGGGCGGCGGGGCGGGGCCCGGGTCCGCCGGCCGCGGCGAGGGCCGGGCGGGATAACCCGGTGCGGCGGCGTACGTCGGCCACTACGGTCAGCCGTACGGGCCTGCACGAGGTGGGTGTGTGCCGCCGACGGGAGCCGCCGTCGCGCGCGGTGGCCGGGCGGCGGCCCGTGTCGCTGTGGGAAGGCGACGCCGAGCGGTTCGGGGAGTTCGTCGGGCAGTACCGGATCGAGAGCGGACTGCGCCGGGCCTGAGCCTGCGGCCGGACCATTCTCTCGGAGGAAGGGGCGCTCGCTATGTACGCCGTGGTCGTCTGGTGGGACCTGGCCGACTCCGGCCAGACCATCGAATCCTTGCGCCGCTACCTGCGCGACGAGTCCGTCTCCGCCTTCGCGGACGTACCGGGTCTGCGCTTCAAGATGTGGCTCTCCGACCCCGACACCGACAGGTGGGGGGCGGTTCTCCTGTGGGAGTCGAAGGAGGCGTCGGAGCAGCCGCTGCCGAGTCGCGCGGTCGAGCTGATCGGCTATCCGCCGGCGGTTGCGCACACGTTTGACGTGGAGGCCACGGTCGAGGGCCGCTTCGAGATGGAGCAACTCGCCCTTCGCGGCCTGGCCTTCCCCGGGAGCACCGAGGACACACGGCCTTGAAGGGTGCCTGCGTGCGCTACCCGAGGGCCTTGGCGTACCAGTGATCCGCCTTGCCGTGCCCCTCGTACGGCGTCGTCTCCTCGTATCCGTACCGCGTGTACAAGGCGCGCGCCTCGGTGAGCTGGGCGTTGGTCTCACACACGATCCGGGCGGCGCCCAACCTCCTGGCCGCCTCCTCGACGGCGAACAGCAGGCCCCGGCCCAGCCCCGCTCCCCGCCCGGCGGGATGCACGTACATCCGCTTCAGCTCCGCGGTCTCCGGACTTCCGCCCAGCAGCCTGACGCCCGCGCAGCCCAGAAAGTCGCCTCCGTCGCCGCGTGCGACGAGGAACTCACCATGGGGTGGACCGAGGTCTCCGTGCGGGTCCTTCTCCAGGACTGTTCGCAGCTCGGCCTCGGTCGCCGGGCGTCCCAGCACCCGTCGCCCGATCTCCGTGAAGTACTGCCGCATCACAGTGTCGACGGCCGGGCCCGTGACCGGCTCGGCTCGGATCGTCCACGTAGGCATGCGGGCCATGGTTCCGGACTCACCGCAAGACGTCGACCGCTCTGTCGCCCGGTGGGCTGGGCAGATGCCTAGAGCGACATGCCGGAGAGCTTCGAGAGCCGGAGCAACTGGGCGTTGCCGCGCCGGTGCAGCGACGACAGCACGCGGAACACCTCGCGGCCCATCGGGTGGATCCGCGCCATCTGCGGTGCCACGTCCCACGCCGTCGACAGGCTCTCCAGCGCGGCATCCCGGTCGCCGGTGTCGAGCTGTGCGCGGGCCGCGTTGATGTACGTGGGCGCGATCCTCGTGGGCGGCAGGCCGTCCAGCGCCGCGGCGAGGTTGTCGGCAAGCGCGAGCGCCGCCCGCGGCCTGCCGAGGTCCACCCGGGTCGCAAGCTCGTGGGTGAAGACGTTCTGCGGGCCGACCGTCAGCCCGTGTACGTCCATGTCCCGGCCGATGCCGGACGCCGCGAGCCTTGCCGCACGTACATGACGCTCGGCCTCGCGCCGCCCCTCGCGCTTGTCGTCGAGCCGACCGGCCAGCGTCATTCCGCGCAGCGACAGGACGCACATAGCGATGTCCCGGTCCGCCCCGCCGAGGTCCGACTGCGCGTCGGCGATCGCCCGGTCCACCACGGTCAGCCCGCGCTCGATGTCGCCGAAGTTGAGGTACGTCCCGGCCCGGTCCCGCGCCGCGATGGCCGCACCCAGCGGGTTGGGCTGCTGCTCGACGGCCCACCGCTCACGTGCGACCGCCAGCTCCGCCAGGTCCATCCACCGGTGCCGGGCGGCCAGCCAGTACACGCTGCTGTACGCCTCGGCCAGCGCCATCCACGCGGCGGCGGTGTTCTCCGCATGCGCGTACGTGGTCGTCTGCCGCACCAGCCCAGGCAGCAGCGTCAGCAGCGCCCGCACGTCAACCGCATCGCGGTACGCCCCGGCCGCCGCAAGCCCCGCGTCGATCCGGTCCCCGGCCACGGCCCGGGCGTCCGGCAGGTCGTAGTCCCGTACGGCGGCCCGCAACGCGGCAAGCTGCGCCCCCGCCTCCTGCCCGCCGACCCCCGCCCGGCCCAGCACGGCGTCCATGGTCACGCCCAGTGCCTTGCCCACCGCGGCGGCAACGGCGGGCGTGAGCGTGCGGTCCCCGACCTCGATCTTGCTGAGCAGCGAAACGGATACGGAGGCCCGCCGCGCGAGCGTCGCCTGCGACAGCCCGTGCGCGGTCCGCAACGCCTTGAGGTTCGCGCCCGGAGGCAAGTCCGTGGTGCTCATGAATCCAGTCTTCCGTGTTCGGCGGCACTCGGCTCGCGTGTGCAAGCGCTGTGCAAGTTCGCGACCGACGTGCGCATTTAACTGATTGTGACGATAGCGCTACGCACAGGAGGTCTCATCATGCACCCATCGGCGCCACTCGCCCAGGGGGCAGGCAGCGCTGCAGCACGCCTACCCCGCAGAACCCGCGGCGCAAGCCTGGATCATCGCGGCCGAATCGCCTATCCGGGTCAGGCCTCCGCGGAACCGCCCGGCGTAGGCAGTATCGACGGGCTCGCGGGCAAGCGGCAGTTCGCCCGCAGGGCGCGGGCGGTGGCCCGTGCGCGGGACTTCGTCGCGGGCCTGCTCGGCCCCGAGGCCGGGGCCGGGGTCGCCGACGACATCCGCGTCTGCGTCTCCGAACTCGCCACCAACGCCGTCCGGTACGGGCCTCGCGGGCGTGACTTCCTCGTACGGGTCACCACCCGCGACGGTGCCGTACGAGTCGAGGTGCACGACGCCGGCGACGGCGCTCCGCGCGTGTGTGCACCCACCCACGACGATGCCCACGGCCACGGCCTGCTTCGTGGTCGCGGCCCTCGCCGACGACTGGGGCGTCAGCGACCGTACCGGCCCGGGCAAGGCGGTCTGGGCGGAGTTCAGGACCGCCGGAGACTCGGCGGCTCCCCCCAGGACGGGGACGCGGTGAGGCTGCCCCGCCGGGTGCGGCCGTACTGCGCGAGGGTGTGGAAGGCGGCTTTGGGTTCCCACGGCAGGCCCGGGTACGTGGTGCCGGTGCGGCCGTCGGCGAGGACCTTGACCACGCCGTAGGACGCCTTGTCGAAGTCGCGGTCGTCGTCGTCGGCCGCATGCGGGAGGTCGTAGCGGGCGAAGGTGTTGACGAAGGCCGCGTCGGTGGCGGACGAGTCGAAGACGTCGATGAGGTGCCGCAGGTGGTCGGCTTGTTCCTGTTCGTCGCGTACGACGGGCTCGGTGAACCGCACCGGACGGGCGCGGTCGTCCCACGCGACGACGGCGTCTCCCCGGCCGCCGGCGTCGGCGGCCCCGCGGTAGGTGGTGCAGCCGAACTCCGTGACGGCGGCCGGTTTGCCGTGGGCGGTCAAGGCGCGCAGGCCCGCGGCGAGGCGGTCGGCGCGCTGGGCGTCGGGGTAGCAGGCGTCGGTGGCGACGATGCCGAACGGCGTCCAGTCGACGCCCTCGAACGGCAGTGAGGCGTACCCGATCCGGCCGCCGAACCGGGTGCGTACCGCGGCGACCGCCTCGTCGAGGAAGGCGTTGACCCGGGCGGGGAGCCCGGGCAGGGCGGCCCGTAGCCGCTGCGGGTCGGCGAGGAGGGCGGCGCGTTCCTCGTACGAGTCGCCGGGGAGCAGGCCGGTGGTGAAGAGGGAGATCTCCGAGCCGGTGAGGAAGACGACCTCGGCGCCTGCGCGGCGCAGCCGTTCGGCGCGTTCCGCGCCGTCGGTGAGGAAGTCGAGGAGTTCGCCGGTGGTGAGGCCGTTGGTGAACGGCGAGTACCACACCTCCAGTCGGGCGTCGGCCGCGTGTCGCGCGGCGGTTTCGAGCCGGTCCCGGTCGCCGCCGGTGACGCGTACGGCGTCGCAGCCCAGCTCGTCGCGGATGATCTGCATCTCGCGGCGGACGACCGCGGGATCGAAGGGTTCGCGCGTGGTGGTTCCGGCGGTGGTGAAGCCGGTGTCGTAGGTGATGCCGAAGGTGCGCACGGCAGGGTGCTCTCCTCACATTTTACGGTACGGCCCGGACCGTATTGGGTACGTACCGTACCTTACACGCCGCGTGGGCGGCCGGAAAGTACGATGCGTACCGTCGGAGACGAAGGGGACGGAGCCGGTGGCACCAGACGGGAAGAAGCCGCGGCAGACCGCGGCGACGCGGCGGCGCGGGGCCGTGCTGGAGGAGGCCATCCTGCGTGCGGCCACCGACGTGCTGACGGAGTCCGGCGTCCCGGCCCTGACGATGGACGAGGTGGCCCGGCGGGCCGGGACGAACAAGAACGCCCTGTACCGGCGCTGGCCGAACCGCGTCGCGCTCGGCGTGGCGGCGTACCGCCGGCTCGCCGCGGCGGAGACCGTACCGCCGGACACCGGCTCGCTGCGCGGCGACGCCCTGGAGATGCTGCGGCGCGCGAACAGCACCTGGTCCTCACCGTACGGGGAGATCCTGCGCGGCCTGATCGCGGCGGCCGGCGGCGCTCCGGAGCTGCTGGCCGAGTTGCGCGACCCGGCGGCGGAGGGCGCGCAGGAGGCGGCCTGGCTGACCCTGCTCGGCCGGGCGGTGGCCCGCGGCGAAGCCGCGCCCGAGGCGCTGCACCCCCGGGTCGCGTCGGCGCCCGTGGCGCTGCTGCGCAACGAGTACGCGCTGCTCGGGGTCCCGGCCGTGCCCGACACCGTGCTCACCGAGATCGTCGACGAGGTCTTCCTGCCGCTGGTCCACGGACGGGGCGTGCAGGGAGGGGGCCCGCACGGACGGGGCCCGCGTCAGCGCCGGTCGTGATCACCGCGTGAGGCGGGCGGTGATCTCCTCGGCGGTCAGCACGAGCGCGAAGCCCTTGCGCAGGACGGCGAGTTCGGGCTCCTGCCGGGACTCGTCGTCGGTGGCGGTGACGTCGGATCCGACGACGACCTTGTAGCCGCGTTCGTATGCCTGCCGGGCCGTGGTGCCGCAGCAGTAGTTGGTGAGCGTGCCCGTGACGATGACCGTGTCGCGGCCGAGGTTGCGCAGCATGGTGTCGAGCGGGGTGTCGTAGAACGCGCCGTAGGAGGGCTTACGTATCACGGCCTCGTCGGCGCGGCGGCCCATCGGGGCCCACACGTCGGCGGGGCCCGGCCGGCGCCACCCGGTGTCGGCGTGCGGGAGAAACGGCAGGGCGTGCGGCCGGTCCAGGCCGAGGTGGGTGTCGTCGAAGATGGTCCACAGCACAGGGACGGCGGCGGTGCGGCAGTCTTCGACCAGTTGCCGCAGCCGGGGCGCCATCCGGGTGGCCGCGGGCACCCAGTACGGGCTCCAGCCGGGCCGGACGAATTCGTCCTGCATGTCGATGACCAGCAGCGCCGCGCGCTCGGGCCGTACGTCGAACGAGGCCCGGCCGCGGTCGTAAGCCGCCCGTGCCCGCTCGGTCACCCATTCCTCCGTGTACGCCATCCCTGCGCCCTCCATCGATTCGAGATACCTCGTTTCGATGTGCGAGACTAGCACCATGCTCGAACTCGCGATCCTGGGATTCCTGGCCGAGGGCCCGCTGCACGGCTACGAACTGCGCCACCGGATAGCGCACCTCTCCGGCCACGCCCGGCCGGTCAGCGACGGCAGCCTCTACCCCGCGATCAACCGACTGGTCCGGGCCGGGCTGCTCGGCCGGCAGACCGAACCGGGCGCCTCGGCGGCCCAGCGGCACACCCTGAGCCTGACCGACGCCGGCCGCGCCGAGCTGCTACGCCGGCTGCGGGAGGCCGACGGGCTGGACGTCAGCGACAGCACCCGGTTCTTCACGGTGCTCGCCTTTCTCTCCCAGCTGCCCGACACCGCCGACCGGCACGCGGTGCTGCGCCGCCGGCTGGCGTTCCTGGACCAACCCGCGAGCTTCTTCCACGACCGTGACCGACCCCTGGGCGCGGAGGACGTCGACGACCCGTACCGGCGCGGCATGCTCACCATCGCCCGCGCCACCAGCCGCGCGGAGAAGTCCTGGCTGCGGGCGATGCTGAACTGACGCGGCACCCGTCGTCGTTCAGTCCGGCCGGCCGCCGAACTGCCAGTTGTGCACCTCGATGTCCGCGTACCCGTCCGCCGTCAGGACGGCCCGCGCCGCCTCCGGGTCCGCGGCCCGTACCAGCGCCGCCGTGCCCAGCCAACGAGCCCCGTCGTCCGACAGCAGGGGGCCGTACGCGATCAGCTCGTCCCGCTCCGGCGGCGGGGCCAGATCGACGGCCGGGCCGGCGCCGAGGCCCAGGACGAGGTAGCGGCTGCCGCCGGTGCGGCCGCCGGGGAAGTCCCACATCGTGCGGCCCAGCACGTTGCGCCAGCGGCGCAGCAGCACGTCGCGGTACGCGCCCGCCTGGTAGCCGGGCTCGTCGAAGGCGAACGCGCGGGCGGTGGCGGCGTCCGGGAGGTCGAGGATGTGCACGCTGCCGGTGGGCGCGACGCCGTCGT
This sequence comes from Streptomyces sp. CNX435, assembly GCF_059570575.1. Classification (NCBI taxonomy): domain Bacteria; kingdom Bacillati; phylum Actinomycetota; class Actinomycetes; order Kitasatosporales; family Streptomycetaceae; genus Streptomyces; species Streptomyces sp. CNX435. Next base: position 178,956 of record NZ_JCANTA010000010.1, read on the forward strand.
CGGCCATGGTCGGGCCGCGGGCGATCATCTCCGCCGCGTACCGGTCCATGTAGGACCAGTGCTCCTCCAGCAGCTCGTTGCGCAGCGCCAGAGATCCCGGCCGGTCACGGTGGTGACAGAAAAACTCCATGGCCGCCAGTCTTCAGCACCGGATGGACAGGAAGGGGGCGGGAACACCGGCCGGAACCGCGCCCGTGCCGTCGCGAGTGTCAGAGTCGCGAACTAAAGTCGGAAACCGGAGTGGGAGGGAGGGCCGGGGCGTGCGGGGTCGAGAGCGTGGGTTGGCCGCGGTCGTGGCCGGGCTGGTGCTGGGGCTCGGACTCGGACTCGGACTCGGGCCGGGGCTCGGTGTCGAGCAGGCCGCCGCGGAGGACGGGAGGACACAGGCCGGTTATCTCGCCGAGCGGCTGCGCGAGGACCCCGTCTACATCTCCGATCAGGTGCCCCTTGAGGTGCCGCGCTCGGCGGCGGGGGAGTTCGCGAAGGCGGCCGACCGTACCGGCGTGCCGACGTACGTGCTCGTGCTGCCGAACGCGCCCACGTTCACCGATCAGTTGCTCGCCGCCGTGCACGACAGGCTCGGCGAGGACGGGCTGTACGTGCTGGTGGACGCCGGTATGTCCTGGATCGACGCCACGTCGTACGGGGTAGACGTTCCTATACGAGACGCCAAGTCGGTGACGACGTACGAGTTGCCCTTCGACGCCTGGCCGATCGAGTCGTTCGAGCTCTTCGTCGAAGCGCTGACCTCTGACGACGTCGCCGAGCGGGCGCGGGCCGCACGGGAGAAGTACGGCAGTGGGCCCGACGGGCAGTCGCCGACCGCCACGCCCGAGCCGCTCCATCACACCCCCCGGGAGGAGCCGGAGCCGGAGAGCGACGACGAGGTGTCGATCACGGACCGGAAGAACCAGAGCTTCGTCACCGGGATCTCGCTGGCCGGGCTGCCGCTGCTCATCCTCCTCGTCGGCGGCTACGTCCGGCGGCTGCGGCGGCTCCCGTACGCGACCGGACGGGGGCGGCACTGATGTGGGCGTGGCTGCGCAGACGGCCGGAGATTCCCGCCGCCGTGCTGGTCGCCGCGGTGATCGCAGTCGTCGCCGGCCAGCTGTTCGGGGGTGGCTCTTCACCATCGGCCGACGCGAGGCCCGCGCCCGAGCCGTCCGCGGCGCACAAGGCGACCAAGGCGGATCTGCGGCTCCGGGTGGAGCGGGTCGGGGCGGCGCTCGCCGCCGAGCCGCTCTACGCCGATCCGGAGAGCGAGCAGGTGCTGGACGCCGCGGAGCGTCGCGAACTGCTCGACCGGATCGGTGACTTCGACCACAAGGTCTACATCGCGATCGTGCCGATACAGCGGGAGGACGAGTCCGGCGGCGATGCGCTGGAGCTGATGCGGCTGCTGCACGAGCAGGTCGACCAGGACGGCGTCTACGTCGTCGCCGATCCGTACGTCGGCGACATCGACATCGCCAACTACGCCACGCTGCTGGACAGCGACTACCTCGAATACGAGCTGCCCCGCCGGGTGATGAGCGCCGACACGAACTCCGACGTCGACGACGTGCGGCTCCCCGAGCGGCTCGGCACGTTGATGAACCTGCTGGAGGAGGCGCCACGGAACAGCACGCCCGGAGAGCCCCCGTACCAGCTGCCGGCGGAGGACGAGGCGGAGGAGGAGTACGAGCCGGAGCCGCTGCCGTCGGTGTTCGGCGCGGACTTCGGGCCCGGCCTGGGCGTGGGCGCCTTCCTGGCGCTGGTGCTGTTCGGCCTTGTGGTCGCGGCGTTCACGCCGATGCGGACGCGGCGGCGGCGCCGCGCCGCGATGTGGGTGCCGGTGCCCGCTCAGCTGCCGGCATGGCCGCCGGGCGCCATAGCGGTGGCCGCGCCGGGCGCGGCCGAATTCCGTGCGCCGGAACGGGCGGAGCTGCACCGGGCCGCGGACGACGCCCTGCGGTCGCTCGCCCAGCGGTACGCGGCCGCGGCGGACGGCCCCGGCCCCGGGAAGGCGCCGGAGGTCTCCGGCGGGCTCGGCGCGCCCCACGGCGATCCCGGCGTCATCCGGGCCGCCGACTGCCTCGACGCCGCGCTCCTCGCGGTGGACGGGCAGCAGGACGGGCGCGTCGACCGGGACGCCGCCCCGGAGGCCCTGGTCTGCGCCCTGGTGCTGGCCCGCGCCGGGCACGCGGCGCTCGGCGGCGCCACCGACGACTACCGGTGCTGCGCGACCAACCCGCTGCACGGGCCCGAGGACACCGAGCCGGCCGCCGGGCCGGGCTACGCGCCAGGCTCCGTACCGGGCCATGCGCCGGGCCCCGTGCCGGGTCCGGGCCCCGAACCGGGTCCGGGCCCCGAACCAGGTCACGCACCAGGCCCCGTACCGCTCTGCGCCGCCTGCCGGCACGCCGCCGCTCCGCCGCACGGCATGCGCCTGCAGTTGCCCACCCCGCACGGGCCCGTCCCCTACGACTCCGTCCCCGGACCGCTGGCCGCCGCCGCGACCGGGGTCACCGAACTCATCCACCAGGTCCGGGAGTACGCCGGTGTGCCGCACTGACTCCGCCAGACGCCTGCTCGCCACCATGCTGACCACCCTGCTCGCCGGGACCCTCGCCGTGCTGCTCGGCACCGGGTCCGCCGGGGCGCAGCCCAGCGCCGCCGAGGAGATCGCCGACGCACTGCGGCGGTCGCCGGTGTACGTGGACGACGCGTACGAGACCGCGCTCCCGCCCGACCGGCAGCAGGAGCTGGTCGCGCAGATCGAGGACACCGGGCTGCCGCTGTACGTGGTTGCGGTGCCGCTCACGACGGGCGACGCGTTCGGCGGCGACCCCCGGCAGCTCGCCGGCGCGGTGCACGACCGGCTGGGCCGGGATGCCGTCATCCTCACCACGAGTGACTTCGCCGACGCGCTGGAGGGCTGGGAATGGCCGCACGGCAAGCACCAGGCGGGACCCGCCGCGGCTGCCGTCCTCCACCTCGACGAGATGCGCGACGCCGGCCTCGGCGCCCGGCTGGCCAAGGCCGTCGAGATCGTCGCCGCGGGCAACGGGGACGAGGTCTACGAACAGGCCACCGAGGACGTGCGCACCCCGACGCCGACCCCCACCCCGGCCACCGAGACGCCGGCCGGTGCCGAGGACACCGAGGGCGCCGGCGGCGGAACCGGCGGCAGCGTCGGCACCGTCGCCCTCATCGCCGCCGCCGCGGTCGTGCTGACCGTGCTCGCCGGGCTGCTCCTGGTGCGCCGCCGCCGGGTGACCGGCGGCCCGGCTCCGTTCGCCTTCCCCCGGGCGGTGTTCGCCGCGGCCACGGCCGCCGACGAGGCGGACCTGCGCCGCCGCGCGGAGGCCGAGGTCGTCGCCCTCGGCGAAGCGGCGCAGGGCCACCCGCACGACGCCGACCCGGCCGGCCTCCGGCGCGCCCTGGACGCGTATGCCGCCGCGGGCACCGTGCTCGACGCCGCCCGGGGCCGCGCCGATCTGGCGGGCGTCCTGGCCCTGGTCCTCGAAGGCCGCGACGCACTGCAGGGCTCGCGGACCGCCCAGCCCCTGTGCTTCTTCAACCCTCTGCACGGCCGCGGCGCCCGCCGCCTCAAGTGGCGCCCGCTCGGCCGCCGCGACCACCTCCGCGTCTCGGCCTGCGCCGCGTGCACCACCGCCGTCCAGACCCGGCGGGCCCCGGAGGTGCTGACCGAGCGGGTGGACGGCCGCGACCTGCCGTACTTCGAGGTTCCCGCGGAGCGCAGCCTGTGGGCCGCCACCGGCTACGGCTCGCTGGTGAGCAACCCCCTGGCGGCACGAGTGGCCCGCGGCGACTTCACCCGGAGCCTGGATTCCTGACACCCGTCACCGGCCTGAGCGGCATCCTCGATGACGGTTCCAGGGGCAGGCGCGTGCGCGTCACCGGGCGAACACCCCGCGGACGCCCGCCCCCGGGCACCCCTCGCGCCGGGCGCCGCGTCAGGCCAGCACCGGGAGCACCTCGCGCAGGTCCGCCCGGTCGCCGCTCGCCGTGACCGTGCCCTCCTCCCGCGCCGCCTCCCAGGTCGTACGGCCCGTCGCCAGGCGGATCCACGTCAGCGGGTCCGCCTCCACCACGTTCGGCGGCGTGCCGCGGGTGTGGCGGGGGCCCGCTATGCACTGGATCGCCGCGTACGGCGGGATACGTACCTCCACCGCCGCGCCCGGGGCCTTCGCCGCCAGGGCGTCCGCAAGGACGCGGACGACGGCGGCCACCGCGGCCCGGTCCAGGGGGATGCCGACGCCGGTGGCGCGGGTCAGGTCGTCGGTGTGCACGACCAGTTCGACAAGGCGGGTGACGGTCACGTCCAGGGCCGTCATCGGGCCGAAGCGGTGCGGCAGCAGGCGGTCGGCTCGTACGGCCTCGGGTTCGGCCGCCGCCAGCCGCTCCGCCGCCGCGTCCAGCGCCGCGGCCAGCGCCGCCGCGGACGGTGCCGCCGGGGACGCCGCTGCCGCGGACGCCGCCGCCGGGCCGTCGCCGTGCTCCGCCGCGATGCGCGCCGCGTCCCGTACGACACCCGCGGCCTTGTCGTCGGCGGCGCCCGCCGTGGAAACCGCCCACGTCGGCAGGTCGACCGCAGCCCGCGCCGCCGCCGGGGGCCGCTCACCGAGCAGCCGCGGCACCGCCTCGATCTCGCCGACGACGTGCGCCAGCAGCAGCCGTACGTCCCAGCCCGGCAGCCCCGACGGCAGCGCGAGCCGGCGCTCGTCGAGCGCGTGCGCCGCGGCGCTCAGCGCGCGCACCTGCGCCGTGAGCGCCGCCCACGTCTTCTCCGGGTCGTACGTACGCGCCCTGCGGGCGCCACTGCGCTTGGCGGTCGGCATGACAGGAGCGTACGACCGATGTCTGACAACGCGGACCTGTGCCACCATGCGCCCATGCCTATCGCCGACCGCTACCTCGCCGAAGACGAGTCGCTGGTGTACGTGACCCGCCAGCACTGGACCACGCTGGTCAACGAGTTCCTCGCGCTCTGCGTCATCGCCGTCGCCGCGGGCGCGCTCGTCTGGTGGCTGCCGCGGGACGAGGACTGGGGGAAGTACACGACCTTCGGGGTGCTGGCGGTGGCGGCGATCTTCGCCTGCTACTTCTGGCTGATCCCGCTGCTGCAGTGGCGCAGCACGATGTACATCCTCACCACCAAGCGGCTGCACAAGCGCAGCGGCTTCCTGTCCAAGTCCGGCCGCAGCATCCCCCTCGCGCGCGTGAACGACGTGTCGTTCCGCGCCAGCCTGTGGGAACGGGTCATGCGCTACGGGACGCTCAACGTGCAGTCCGCGTCCGAGCAGGGCGTGATGACGCTCCGGCACGTACCCGACCCGGAGGGGCTGAAGGCCGAGATCTACCGGGCCGTGGACTCCCTCGGGCGCGGGTCGGGCGGGTCCGAGCCTGCGCGCTGACCCGCCCCCCGTAGCGAATCTCCTTAGGAGAACAGTTCCGGGATCGTCCGCTCGTACGTCTCCCGCAGCTCTGTCAGCGGAATGCTGAACTGGCCCTGGAGCTCGACGGCGTCCCCGTCGACCACGCCGATCCGCGTCGCCGGCAGCCCCCGCGCCCCGCACATGTCCGTGAACCGCATCTCCTCGCTCCGCGGCACCGCCACCACCGCCCGGCCCTGCGACTCCGAGAACAGGAACACCGCCGCCTCGCTGCACACATCAGCGGCTCCGCCGCGGGCCTCCGGCACCACCAGCCGGGCGCCGTGGCCGCCCTTCAGACAGGACTCCACCACCGCCTGGACCAGCCCGCCGTCCGACAGGTCGTGCGCCGCGTCGATCATGCCGTCGCGCGACGCGGCGATCAGGATCTCCGCGAGCAGCCGCTCCCGCTCCAGGTCGACCGCCGGCGGCAGCCCGCCCAGGTGGTCGTGGACCACCTGCGACCAGGCCGAGCCGCCCAGCTCCTCCTTCGTCTCGCCGAGGAGGTAGAGCAGCTGGCCCTCCGTCGCGAACGCCATCGGCGTGCGCCGCGCCACGTCGTCGATCACGCCGAGCACGCCGACCACCGGCGTCGGGTGGATCGGCTGGTCACCGGTCTGGTTGTAGAGGGAGACGTTGCCGCCGGTGACCGGGGTGCCCAGGGTGCGGCAGGCGTCGGCCAGGCCGCGGCACGCCTCGGCGAACTGCCACATGCCCGCCGGGTCCTCCGGCGAGGGGAAGTTCAGGCAGTCGGTGACCGCGAGCGGGCGGGCGCCGGTGGCGGCGACGTTGCGGTACGACTCCGCCAGCGCCAGCTGCGCGCCCGCGTACGGGTCGAGCTTGGCGTAGCGGCCGTTGCCGTCGGTGGCCAGCGCGACGCCGAGGCCGGTCTCCTCGTCGATGCGGATCATGCCGGAGTCCTCGGGCTGCGCGAGGACGGTGTTGCCGAGGACGAAGCGGTCGTACTGCGAGGTGATCCACGACTTGTCCGCCTGGTTCGGCGAGCCGACGAGCCGCAGCACCTGGGCGCGCAGCTCGTCACCCTCCGCGGGGCGCGGGAGCTTCGCGGCGTCGTCGGCCCGGAGGGCGTCGAGCCAGCCCGGGCGGGCCATCGGGCGCTCGTAGACCGGGCCGTCGTGGGCGACGGTGCGCGGCGGTACGTCGACGATCTGCTCGCCGTGCCAGAAGATCTCCAGCCGGTCGCCGTCGGTGACCTCGCCGATGACGGTGGCGGTGACGTCCCACTTCTCGCAGCTGGCCAGGAAGCGGTCGACCTTCGCGGGCTCGACCACCGCGCACATCCGCTCCTGCGACTCGCTCATGAGGATCTCCTCGGGCGAGAGCGTCGCGTCGCGCAGCGGTACGACATCGAGTTCGACGCGCATGCCGCCGGTGCCGTTGGAGGCCAGCTCGGACGTGGCGCAGGACAGCCCGGCGGCGCCGAGGTCCTGGATGCCGACGACCAGGTCGTCGGCGAACGCCTCCAGGGTGCACTCGATGAGCAGCTTCTCCTGGAACGGGTCGCCGACCTGGACGCTGGGGCGCTTGCTGGGCCCCTTTGTGCCGTCGGCGTCGTCGAAGGTCTCGGAGGCCAGGATGGAGGCGCCGCCGATGCCGTCGCCGCCGGTCCGCGCCCCGTACAGGATGACCTTGTTGCCGACGCCCGCGGCCTTGGCGAGGTGGATGTCCTCGTGCCGCATGACGCCGACGCAGAGGGCGTTGACGAGCGGGTTGCCCTGGTAGCAGGGGTCGAAGACGACCTCGCCGCCGATGTTGGGCAGGCCGAGGCAGTTGCCGTAGCCGCCGATGCCGGCGACGACGCCGGGCAGCACGCGCTTGGTGTCGGGGTGGTCGGCGGCGCCGAAGCGCAGCGGGTCCATCACGGCGACGGGGCGGGCGCCCATGGCGATGATGTCGCGGACGATGCCGCCGATGCCGGTGGCGGCGCCCTGGTAAGGCTCCACGTACGAGGGGTGGTTGTGCGACTCGACCTTGAACGTCACGGCGTAGCCCTGGCCGACGTCCACGACGCCCGCCTGCTCGCCGATGCCGACGAGGAGGGCGTCGGAGGGCGGGGCCTTGTCGCCGAACTGCTTCAGGTGCACCTTGCTCGACTTGTACGAGCAGTGCTCGGACCACATCACGGAGTACATGGCCAGCTCGGCGCCGGTCGGGCGGCGGCCGAGGATCTCGCGGATCTGCTCGTACTCGTTTCGCTTCAGGCCGAGTTCGGCCCAGGGCTGCTCGGCGCCGGGGGTGCCGGAGGCGTTCTTAACGGTGTCCAGGGTCACGCTCGCTCACTCCTTCGCGCGCGGGGGTCCAGACGGTGCGGGCTCAGGGCGCGAACTCGCTCGCTCGCCGTTCCGGTATCGAGGGGGGTGCGCGTCATGCTGCTCATGCGTGGACCAGCCTCTTGAGGATCGAGGTGAAGAAGCCCAGGCCGTCGGTGCGGCCGGTGCCGACGAGGGCTTCGACGGCGTGCTCGGGGTGGGGCATGAGGCCGACGACGTTGCCCGCCTCGTTGGCGATGCCGGCGATGTCGCGCAGCGAGCCGTTGGGGTTGCCGTCGAGATAGCGGAAGACGACGCGGCCGGTGGCCTCCAGCTCGTCGAGCGTGCGCTCGTCGGCGGTGTAGCGGCCGTCGATGTTCTTGAGCGGGATGTGGATGTCCTGGCCCGCGGCGTAGTCGCCGGTCCAGGCCGTACCGGCGTTCTCCACCCGTAGCTTCTGGTCCCGGCAGATGAAGTGCAGGTGGTTGTTGCGCAACATCGCGCCGGGCAGAAGATGAGTTTCCGTGAGCACCTGGAAGCCGTTGCAGATGCCGAGGACCGGCATACCGGACCGGGCTTGCTCGATGACCGTATCCATCACGGGTGCAAAGCGCGAAATGGCACCCGCCCGCAGATAGTCGCCGTAACTGAAACCGCCGGGGAGCACGACGGCGTCGACCTGCTGCAGGTTCTTGTCACGGTGCCAGAGCGAGACCGGCTCCGCGCCCGCCAGCCGAACGGCGCGCAGTGCGTCGCGGTCGTCAAGAGATCCCGGAAAGGTGACGACGCCGATACGAGCGGTCACTTCGTCGCTCCCCGGTGCGCGACTTCCTCGACACGTACCGTGAAGTCCTCGATCACGGTGTTCGCAAGGAAGGTCTCGGCCATCGTGTTGATCTGCGCGAGGGCGGCTTCGTCGACCGGGCCCTCCACTTCCAGCTCGAAGCGCTTGCCCTGGCGGACGTCGGCGATCCCGGCGAAGCCGAGGCGCGGCAGCGCACGCTGCACCGCCTGTCCCTGCGGGTCGAGGATCTCCGGCTTGAGCATGACGTCGACTACGACGCGGGCCACTGGCTACTCCCGGTAAGGGTTGTGAAGAAGCGGTGATGACAGCGTACCGTGCGGGCAAATCTACCCGGGTAGATATGCGTCGGCCCGGTTACGTTTCCGCATCGCCCGTGATATCCACTTGGGTAAAGGCCCCGATAAACGTAGGGTCCGCATTGCGACGTGAGACGCGGGCTCAAACACCCGGCTTCCGCATCAAAAGCCGTCGCGATACAAAGGTTAAAGCACTGATCAAATGAGCCGGCGCTCCCGCGGCCCCAGGTCTTCTGCGCAGGTGACGCGGCGGACGGGATAGCGGCAGGCGCGACCGACGGAAGGACCGGTTTCGTGGCGCAGCGCGTAGTGGTCAGCCTCTTCGACGACATCGACGGCGGAGAAGCGACCGAGACGGTCAACTTCGGACTCGACGGGAAGTCGTACGAGATCGATCTCAATGCCTCGAACGCCAAGAAACTGCGCAGCACGCTGGCCCCCTTCCTGCGGGCCGGGCGGAAGCGGGCCGCGACCGGACGGGCGTTCACCCGCACCGACATCGCGCCCAACCCCGCCACCGTGCGCGCGTGGGCCGGGTCGCATGGCATGGAGGTGCCGGCCAGGGGGCGTATCCCGAAGAAGGTCTACGAGGCGTTCGAAGCCGCGCACTGACGTCGGTTTCCGGCCGTCCACCGACCGCCAACCGGCCGTCCACCGGCCGCAGGTCCGGCCGTTCAGCGGACCGGCTTGCCATCTGCCCCCCGGGATCCGATAGAGTCGGGACACGCGCCAAGGGGTGACGCCCCAAGGCCACGCGGGTGTAGCTCAGTAGTAGAGCGCCCTCTTTCCAAGAGGGAGGCGCAGTGTGCGATTCCTGTCACCCGCTCCGCCACAGATGCCCTGTTAGTGATGGGGTAGAGTGGAGCACGCGCCGGACGGTGAGAGCCGTGCGGATGCATGCGGACGTGGCTCAGTTGGTAGAGCATCACCTTGCCAAGGTGAGGGTCGCGAGTTCGAATCTCGTCGTCCGCTCGGTGAGAGCCCCGGCTTCGGCCGGGGCTCTTTTGCGTCTCCGCAAACGTGTTCCCGCCAGTCCGCCGCCATGACATCGCGATGACATCTGTCATCGCGTCCGATGACAGCGTGCACTGCACCGGCGCCCGCGACGGCGGAAGTCTGAAGGCATGGTCAGTACAGACGAGAACGTGATCAGCGCCGCGGGACTGCGGCGCGCGTACGGAGACTTCGAGGCGGTGCGCGGCGTCGACTTCGCCGTCCGCAGGGGCGAGTTGTTCGCCCTGCTGGGCACCAACGGCGCGGGCAAGACCTCCACCGTCGAGCTGCTGGAGGGCCTGGCGCCGCCCAGCGGGGGCGAGGTGCGGGTGCTCGGGCGGGATCCGTACCGCGAGCGCGGGCGGGTCCGCCCGTACACCGGCGTGATGCTGCAGGAGGGCGGCATGCCCGCGCAGCTGACGGTCGCCGAGACGGTACGGATGTGGGCGGGCTGCACGGCGCGGCCACGGCCCGCGGCGGAGGCGCTGGAGCTGGTCGGGCTCGCCGACCGCCGGGACGTACGGGTGGCGCACCTGTCCGGCGGCGAGCGGCGGCGGCTCGACCTGGCGCTCGCGCTGCTCGGCCGGCCCGAGGTGCTGTTCCTCGACGAGCCGACGACCGGGCTGGACGCCGAGGGGCGGCGCGCCACGTGGGAGCTGGTGCGCGAACTGCGCGCCGACGGCACGACGGTGCTGCTCACCACGCACTATCTGGAGGAGGCGGAGGAGCTGGCGGACCGGCTGGCGATCATGGCCGGCGGGCGGATCGCCGCGGCCGGCACCGTCGAGGAGATCGTCAGCGCCCACCCCGCGACCGTCTCGTTCCGGCTGCCCCTCGGCTGGCTGCCGGGCGACCTCCCGCCGCTGCCGGCACTGGGCGTGACCGGGCACGAGCTGGCGGGGACGGCCGTGCGGCTGCATACGGACGCGCTGCAACGGACGCTGACGGGGCTGCTGCTCTGGGCCCAGGACAGCGGCGTGGAGCTGACCGGTCTCGACGCCCGGTCAGCGTCGCTGGAGGAGGCGTTCCTGAAGATCGCGGGCGCCGTGAAGGACGACCGCCGGGCGGAGGCCCGGCACGAGGACCGCAGTGCCGGGTCCGCGGCGTACACCGCCGGCGTGGTCCGTACCGACGAGAGGAACACACGATGACCGCCAGCACCGCCGGCACCGCCACCAGCGCCACCCGGCCGCCGCACGTGGACGACCGCGCCGCCGACGTCCCCGGGCCGCTCGCCCGGCTGGCCGCGATCGGCCGCGCCGAGCTGACGCTGATGTGGCGCAGCAAGCTCGTGCTCTTCGGCGCGCTCGTCACGCCGGCGGGCTTCGCGTTCGCGAGCCGGTCGGCCGTCGAGGAGATGGACCTGTCCGACACCGGCCTCACCGCGGCCACCGTCGTGCTGCCGAGCGCCGTCGTCTTCGCGCTGATCTTCGTCGTCTACGCGAACCTCGTCATCGTGTACGTCGCCCGCCGCGAGGAACTCGTCCTCAAGCGGCTGCGCACCGGCCTGCTCGCCGACCGCGAGCTGCTCGCCGGCGCCGCGCTGCCCGCGCTGTGCGTGGCGGCGGCGCAGTGCCTGGTGCTGGCCGTCACCGTGAGCCTGGCGATGGACTCGCCGGCGCCGGAGGCGCCGCATCTGGCGGTGCTGGGGGTGCTGTTGGGCATGGCGATGCTGACGGTGCTGGCGGCGGCGACCGCGGCGGTGACGAAGTCGGCGGAGAGCGCGCAGCTGACGAGCATGCCGCTGCTGCTGGTGTCGATGTTCGGCTCGGGGCTGTTCGTGCCGTTCGAGGTGCTGCCGGACTCGCTCGCGGAGGTGGCGCAGCGGCTGCCGCTGTCGCCGGTGGTGGAGCTGGTGCGCGGCGGGTGGACCGGGGAGCTGGGCGGCGGCGGGGCCGTCGAGGCGCTTGCGGTGGCGGTGGCGTGGACGGCCGCGGGGGCGTGGGCGGTGCGGCGGTGGTTCCGGTGGGAGCCGCGCGGGTGAGCGGGGTGCGGGCGGCCGTGCGGGCACCCTGGGGTGGTGGGCGTACGGTACGGCCGTACGGGGCGTACGAGGCCGGGGCGTACGAGACGCCCGGGGCGTACGAGACGAGCGAGCCGGGCCCGGGCCCGGGGGGAGGGGGCGGCGTGATCCGCTGGCTGCAGCACGCCCGGCGCATGAGCGGGCCCGAGCGGTGGCGGCGCTACACCGTCTCCACCATCTACTTCCTCGCCTTCGTCGAGGCCGTGCTGATGAGCGTGTGGCTGAGCAACACGCGCGAGGACGTGGGCGCGGCGCCCTTCGCCGTCGTGGCCGTGCTGCTCGCCGCGCACCTCACGCTGCAGATCAAACTCTCCCTCACCGCCCCCTACCTCGGCGCCGCCGGCCCCACCCGCCGGCTGCTCGTCATGCACCTCGTCGTCGTCTCCGCGCTGCTGGCCGCCGGCCTCGCGCTGCGCGCGGCGGACCGGCTGGACCCGGAGCAGCTCGGGCCCTTCCTGGTCTGGGTGCTGATGTACGCCGCCGGGCCGGTTGCGCTGGCGCTGCCGCTGCGCCGCGGCGGGACGGTGGTCGGCGCGCTGTGCGCCGCCACGCTGCTCGCCGCGACGATCGTCGGGCCGCGCGGGGAGTGGCTGGCGATCACCGCTGTGACCGCCGCGGTGGGCGCGCCCTTCATAGGGCTCACCTACCGCGCCTCCGCGTGGGGCGTGAAGCTCGTCGACGAGTTGGACGCCGCCCGCGCCGTGCAGGCGCGGCTGGCCGTCGCCGAGGAGCGGCTGCGCTTCGGCCGCGACCTGCACGACGTACTCGGCCGCAACCTCGCCGTCATGGCGCTCAAGAGCGAGCTGGCGGTGCAGCTGGCGCAGCGCGGGCGGCCCGAGGCGGCAGACCAGATGGCCGAGGTGCAGCGCGTCGCGCAGGAGTCGCAGCGCGAGATCCGCGCGGTCGTACGGGGCTACCGCGCCGCCGACCTGCACGCCGAGTTGGCCGGCGCCCGTGCGGTGCTGCGCGCGGCCGGTGTCGACTGCGAGGTGGACGAGGCGGACGAGGCGGACGGGGCGGACGGGGCGGACGTGACGGCTCCGCGGGCCCGGGCGGAGGTGCCCGAGCAGGTGCAGTCGGCACTCGCGTGGGTGGTCCGCGAGGGGACGACGAACGTACTGCGGCACGCGGACGCCCGTACGTGCACGGTGTCGCTCCGGGCCGCGGACGGCCGGGCCGAACTGGTCATGGACAACGACGGCGCCGCCGAGGCCGGGCCCGGCACCCCCACCGACGGCGCCGGACTCACCGGGCTGCGGGAGCGGCTGGCGGCCGTCGGGGGCACGCTGAGCGCACAGCACCGGAGCGGCGGGCGGTTCCGGCTGGCGGCGCGGATCGACCTGGGGACAGGGACCGGCCTGGGGACAGGGACCGGCCTGGGGACGGGGATCGACGTGGAGACGCGGACCGACCTGGAGGCGTCGTGATCCGAGTACTGCTCGCCGACGACGAGCACCTGATCCGGGGCGCGCTGGCGGCGCTGCTGGCCCTGGAGGACGACCTGACGGTCGTCGCCGAGGCGGCGGGCGGCGACGAGGCGCTGGCCATGGCGCGCGCCCACCGGCCGGACGTCGCCGTGCTCGACCTGCAGATGCCGGGGCTCGACGGCGTCGCCGTGGCGGCCTCGCTGCGTACGGCGGCGCCCGGCTGCGCGGCGATGATCGTCACCAGCCACGGCCGCCCGGGCGCGCTGAAGCAGGCGCTGTCCGCGGGGGTGCGGGGCTTCGTACCCAAGACGGTCTCGGCGCAGCGGCTGGCGGAGGTGATCCGCACGGTGCACGGGGGCGGCCGGTACGTGGACCCGGAGCTGGCGGCGGACGCCATCGCCGCCGGGGACTCCCCGCTGACGCCGCGGGAGGCGGAGGTGCTGGAGCTGGCGGCGGACGGGGCGCCGGTGTCGGACATCGCCCGCCGCGCGTCGCTGACGCCGGGGACGGTGCGGAACTACCTGTCGTCGGCGATGACGAAGCTGAACGCGGAGAACCGCCACGCGGCGGCCCGTATGGCCCGCGAACGCGGCTGGCTCTGACCGGGGCGCTGAGTACCCGGGTGACGTCCCGAGGCGCCAGGATGCCTGGCCCACCCGGGCGACCTGGCGCACCGGGGTACCTGGGGCGCCAGGCAGCCGGGGGCGCCGAGCGGCCAAGGCACCGGGCGGCCGGGGCGCCGAGCGGCTGGGCTCGCCGGTCGGCCCCCGGCCCCGTTCCGGTCCCCGTCCGGCCCACGTCCGGCCCGCGGCCATTCGCGGCCATTCGCGGCCCCGGTACCGCGGTCTCGTCGTCCGCTTCCACGCACCGGCGTATCACCCTCTCAGCGTCTCCCGGCGTCAGCGACGCGCAACGCCCCTGGCGCTGCCCGGGCCACCGCCCCTTTCTGTGCCAGGATCGGGGTGCCATGACTGCGACCACAGCAAGTACCGCATCCGCGCCGCCCCCCGCCGGCGCCGCGCCCGCCCACGCGCCCGCGTCCGCGCCCGAGCCCGCGGCGCTGCACGGGCCAGTCCTCCAGTGGTTCCACGAGCACGCCCGCGACCTGCCGTGGCGCCGGCCGGAAGCGGGGCCCTGGGGCGTCATGGTCAGCGAGTTCATGCTGCAGCAGACGCCGGTGAGCCGCGTGCTCCCCGTCTACACGCAGTGGCTGAAGCGCTGGCCCCGCCCCGCCGACCTGGCCGCCGAGGCGCCCGGCGAGGCCGTACGCGCCTGGGGCCGGCTCGGCTACCCGCGCCGCGCCCTCCGGCTGCACGCCGCCGCCACCGCGATAAAGGAGCGGCACAACGGCGACGTGCCCAAGCGGCACGCCCAGCTGCTCGCGCTGCCCGGCATCGGCGAGTACACCGCGGCGGCCGTGGCCTCCTTCGCGTACGGACAGCGGCACGCCGTGCTCGACACCAACGTCCGCCGGGTCTACGCCCGGCTGGTCGGCGGCACCGAGTTCCCGCCCGGCGCGACGACCGCCGTCGAGCGGCGCGTCGCGCGCGAGTTGCTCCCGGACGAGGACGCGGACGCGGCCCGCTGGGGCGCGGCGACGATGGAGCTGGGCGCGCTCGTCTGTACGGCCCGCAAGCCCGACTGCGGCAGCTGCCCGGTGGCGACGCTCTGCGCCTGGCGGCTCGCCGGCCACCCCGCGCACGCCGGCCCGCCGCGCCGCACGCAGACGTACGCCGGCACGGACCGGCAGGTGCGCGGTCGGCTGCTGGCGGTGCTGCGGGACGCGGACGGGCCGGTGCCGCAGCGGCGGCTGGACGCCGTGTGGCACGAGCCGGTGCAGCGCGCGCGGGCGCTGGACAGCCTGGTGTCGGACGGGCTGGTGGAGCCGCTGGCCGACGGGCTGTACCGGCTGCCGCAGGGCTGACGGCGCCGGCCCGGGGCGTGGCCCCCGGACACCCGGACGCCGGGCGGGTGCGCGCCGGCCCGGGCCCTCTCACCCCGGGCCCACCTCGCGAACCGGGCCCACCTCGCGAACGGGTCCGCCTCCGGCCCGTACGCAACGCAGGCGGGCCGCGTGCCCCCCGCCCGCTCCGCGGGAGGCTCGCGGCCCGCCAACTGGACCCCGGTCCGGTCAGACCTTCGCCGGGGCCTCCGCCTCCGCTTTCGCGGAGTCCGGACCGGCGTCCCCGGCCGGTCCGGCGTCCTTCGGGCCGGCCCCGCGCAGCGGGACCTCCTTGACGAACCAGGAGGCGATGAACGCGAGGGCCGCGACCGCCGCTCCCCAGAGGAAGACCTGGTGGGTGCCGTGGGAGACGGCGTTGAGGTACGCCTCCTTGATCTGCGCGGGCAGCTGCTCGATCCGCTCCGGGGTGAGCTGCCCGCCGCTGCCCGCCGCCTTCTCGCCCGCGGGCCCGGCCTCCTCGGCCATGGTGTCGGCGACCCGGCTGCTGAAGATGGCGCCCATCAGCGCGACGCCGAAGGAGCCGCCGATGGTACGGGTCAGGGTGATCGTTGAGCTGCCGGCGCCCATGTCGCGCATCTCCAGGCTGTTCTGCCCGACGAGCATCGACATCTGGATCACGAAGCCGAGGCCGGCGCCCATCACCGCCATGTAGAGCGCGGAGGTCAGGCGGGTGGTGTCGGTGTCCATCGTGGACAGCAGGTACATCCCGGCGGTCAGGGCGGCGCCGCCGATGATGGGGTAGATCTTGTACCGTCCGGTCTTCGTGGTGGCCCGGCCGACGAACAGCGAGACGACCATGACGGGCAGCATCATCGGCAGGAGCAGCAGACCGGAGTTGGTGGCCGAGGCGCCCTGGACGCTCTGCTGGAACAGCGGCAGGAAGGTCACGCTGCCGAACATCACGAAGCCGACGATGAAGCCGATCACGTTCATCAGTGTGAAGTTGCCGTTGCGGAAGATGCGCAGCGGGATGATCGGCTCGGACGCGCGGGTCTCGGCCCAGCCGAAGGCCGCCAGCGCGGCGGCGCCGAGCACCGACAGGCCGATGATCTGCGCGGACGCCCAGTCGTACTCCGTACCGCCCCAGGAGGTCACCAGCACCAGCGCGGTCAGCCCGACGGAGAGCAGGGCCGCGCCCGGGTAGTCCACGCGCGCCTTGGTCCGCTTCTTCGGCAGGTGCAGCACGGTGGAGATGACGAAGAGCGAGACGGCGCCCAGCGGGAGGTTGATGTAGAAGGCCCAGCGCCAGCCGAGGTGGTCGGTGATCGTGCCGCCGACCAGCGGGCCGCCGATGGTGGCGATGCCCATGACGGCGGCCATCATGCCCTGGTACCGGCCGCGCTCGCGGGGCGGCACGAGGTCGCCGATGATCGCCATCACGCCCACGATGAGACCGCCGCCGCCCAGGCCCTGCACCGCGCGGAAGGCGATGAGCTGGCCCATGTCCTGGGCCATGCCGGAGAGCGCGGAGCCGATCAGGAAGAGGACTATGGAGGACAGGAAGATGCCCTTGCGGCCGTAGAGATCGCCGAACTTGCCCCACAGCGGCGTGGAGACGGCGATGGCCAGGGTGTACGCGGTGACCACCCAGGCGAGGTGGTTGAGGCCGCCCAGCTCGCCGACGATTGTGGGCATCGCGGTGCCGACGATCAGGTTGTCGAGCATCGCCAGCATCATCGTGATCATCAGGCCGAGCATGATCACCCTGATGTTGCGCGGCGGCGCTGGAACCGCCTCCTGATCCTTGTCCGCCATCGGCACTCTCCCTACTTACTTGCCGCCCGGCTAGTGAGTACGATGTGAACGTACGCCCGCTACTAGCCGGGCGTCAAGCAAGTAACTGACGGAAGCAGGGATCATGGGTACGACCAGGAGCGACACCCGCCAGCGCATTCAGGACGTGGCGCTGGAACTGTTCGCCGACAAGGGCTACGACAAGACCTCCCTGCGCGAGATCGCCGAACGGCTCGACGTCACGAAGGCCGCGCTGTACTACCACTTCAAGACGAAGGAAGACATCCTCGTCAGCCTGGTCCAGGACCACTTCGGGCGGGTCGACGAGCTGATCGCCTGGGGCCGGAGCCAGCCGGCCACCCTGGAGGCCCGGCTGGAGCTGCTCGCGCGCTACAGCGCGCTGCTCGCCGGCGGCAGCACGCTTTTCCGCTTCATGCAGGAGAACCAGGCCAGCATCCGCGAGCTGAGCCTCGGCGAGAAATTCAAGGCGCGCATGGGCGACATCATCGGGATGCTGCGCGACAAGGACGCCGACCTCAAGGAACAGGCGCGCTGCATCTCAGCGATCTTCACCATGCACGCCGGGATGTTCGCCCTGGACGACGCCAAGGGCGACCCCGAGGAGAAGCGGCTCGCCTGCCTGGAGGTCGCCCAGGAACTGGTGACGGCGGCGTACAAGGGGTGACGGGCAGCCGCCCCCGCACACGCGCGGAGAGCCGCCCCGGACCGTACGTCCGGGGCGGCTCTCCGTCGTGCTTCGGGGCGAAGGGCTGAGCCCTCACGCCTCCTTGTTCAGGTTCGGGCCCGCGCCGCCGGCGGCGGCGTCGACCGGCGGGGCGTCGGGCAGCGCCGACTTCTCCTCGCCGCGGAAGGTGAACGTCGCGTCGTCACCCTCGCCCTCGGTGTCGACCACCACGATGTGGCCCGGACGCAGCTCGCCGAAGAGGATCTTCTCCGAGAGCACGTCCTCGATCTCCCGCTGGATCGCGCGGCGCAGTGGCCGGGCGCCCAGCACCGGGTCGAAGCCCCGCTTGGACAGCAGGTCCTTGGCCTCGGTGGACAGCTCGATGGCCATGTCGCGGTCCTTGAGCCGGTTGTCCAGCTCGGCCAGCCGCAGGTCGACGATCTCGATGATGTCGTCCCGGGTCAGCTGGTGGAAGACCACGACGTCGTCCACACGGTTGAGGAACTCGGGCCGGAAGTGCTGCTTCAGCTCCTCGCTGACCTTGGACTTCATCCGCTCGTAGCCGGACTTGACGTCGCCCCCGGCGGCGAACCCCAGGCCGAAGCCCTTGGAGATGTCCTTCGTGCCGAGGTTGGTCGTCATGATGATGATCGTGTTCTTGAAGTCCACGACCCGGCCCTGGGAGTCGGTCAGCCGGCCGTCCTCCAGGATCTGCAGCAGCGAGTTGAAGATGTCCGGGTGGGCCTTCTCGACCTCGTCGAAGAGGACCACCGAGAACGGCTTCCGGCGCACCTTCTCCGTCAGCTGGCCGCCTTCCTCGTACCCGACGTAGCCGGGCGGGGAGCCGAACAGCCGCGAGACGGTGTGCTTCTCGCTGAACTCCGACATGTCGAGCTGGATGAGCGCGTCCTCGTCGCCGAAGAGGAACTCCGCCAGCGTCTTCGACAGTTCCGTCTTACCGACGCCGGACGGGCCGGCGAAGATGAACGAACCGCCGGGGCGCTTCGGGTCCTTCAGGCCGGCGCGCGTACGGCGGATGGCCTGGGAGAGCGCCTTGATGGCGTCCTCCTGCCCGATGACGCGCTTGTGCAGCTCGTCCTCCATGCGCAGCAGGCGCGAGGACTCCTCCTCGGTCAGCTTGAAGACCGGGATGCCGGTGGCGGTGGCCAGGACCTCGGCGATGAGCTCCTCGTCCACCTCGGCGACGACGTCCATGTCGCCGGCCTTCCACTCCTTCTCCCGCTGCGCCTTCTGCGCCAGGAGCTGCTTCTCCTTGTCGCGCAGCCCGGCGGCCAGCTCGAAGTCCTGCGAGTCGATCGCGGACTCCTTCTCGCGTCGCACGTCGGCGATCTTCTCGTCGAACTCCCGCAGGTCCGGCGGCGCGGTCATCCGGCGGATGCGCATCCGCGAGCCCGCCTCGTCGATCAGGTCGATCGCCTTGTCCGGCAGGAAGCGGTCGGAGATGTACCGGTCGGCGAGCTGGGCCGCGGCGACCAGCGCGGCGTCCGTGATGGACACCCGGTGGTGCGCCTCGTACCGGTCGCGCAGACCCTTGAGGATCTCGATCGTGTGCTGCAGCGACGGCTCCGCGACCTGGATCGGCTGGAAGCGGCGCTCCAGGGCCGCGTCCTTCTCCAGGTGCTTGCGGTACTCGTCGAGCGTCGTGGCGCCGATGGTCTGCAGCTCGCCGCGGGCCAGCATCGGCTTGAGGATGCTCGCCGCGTCGATCGCGCCCTCGGCGGCCCCCGCGCCCACCAGAGTGTGCAGCTCGTCGATGAACAGGATGATGTCGCCGCGGGTGCGGATCTCCTTGAGCACCTTCTTCAGGCGCTCCTCGAAGTCACCGCGGTAGCGGGAGCCCGCGACCAGGGCGCCGAGGTCCAGGGTGTAGAGGTGCTTGTCCTTCAGCGTCTCGGGCACCTCGCCCTTGACGATGGCCTGCGCCAGCCCCTCGACGACGGCGGTCTTGCCGACACCGGGCTCGCCGATGAGCACTGGGTTGTTCTTCGTCCGGCGGGACAGCACCTGCATGACCCGCTCGATCTCCTTCTCGCGCCCGATGACCGGGTCGAGCTTGGACTCGCGGGCCGCCTGTGTGAGGTTCCGGCCGAACTGGTCGAGCACCAGGGACGTCGACGGCGTGCCCTCCGCGGGGCCACCGGCGGTGGCGGTCTCCTTGCCGCCCTGGTAGCCGGAGAGCAGCTGGATCACCTGCTGCCGCACCCGGTTCAGGTCGGCGCCCAGCTTCACGAGGACCTGGGCGGCGACGCCCTCGCCCTCGCGGATGAGGCCGAGCAGAATGTGCTCCGTACCGATGTAGTTGTGCCCGAGCTGAAGGGCCTCGCGGAGCGACAGCTCCAGGACCTTCTTCGCCCGGGGCGTGAAGGGGATGTGGCCGGACGGGGCCTGCTGGCCCTGGCCGATGATCTCCTCCACCTGCTGACGGACCGCCTCGAGCGAGATCCCGAGGCTCTCCAGTGCCTTTGCGGCGACACCCTCACCCTCGTGGATCAGGCCCAGGAGGATGTGCTCGGTGCCGATGTAGTTGTGGTTGAGCATCCGGGCTTCTTCCTGAGCCAGGACGACAACCCGCCGCGCGCGGTCGGTGAACCTCTCGAACATCGTTAATCGCTCCTCAGAGCGGTCAGGCAGATCGGGGACGTTCCCCTCCCTGTCCTTCCGCAGCTTAGTCCCGCAAGCGGGGACCGCTCATTCCAACTGCCGACACCCGGACGCTGACTCCCTCAGTCTCCTGCACCGAACAGCCGACTACTGCTCCAACCCGATGGTGCGAGACGATGTTCCCGCAGGCCAGGCGAATACTCTCAATGCCGCTACGCCCATGGCGAACGCCGCCGCCGAAGACCACCGAAGCCCACTGAAGCCACCGCTCTCACCAGCGCCACTAGCCAAGTCTTACCCGCGCCATGGGCGGTGCCATCAGATTTTCCGGCCTCTTCACTGCGCTGATGGCGAACACGGTGGAACGGATGCGAGAGCTGATGCGGGGAAGAAGTAGCGCGCTATGCGACGGGAACGACACATGTCGTAACCAACGCCGGCCCGACCCCGTTGCTCAGGGTGTGAGCGGCACCGTGATCCCGCGCCAGACCGGCCCGCAGGGGCGGCCCGCCCCTGCGGGCGGCTACGGCTGGAACGGGCCTGCCGCGGAGCGGGCCCCGGAGTCGGCCTCGGAGCCGGACGTGGAGTCGGCCGTGGAGCCGGACGGGGAGTCCGACGGGGAGATGGCCGTGGAGACGGTCGCCGGGGCGTCCCCGCGGGGTGTGCCGCCGCCCGGGGCGCTGCGCTGCGACGTACTGGAGATGCCCGCGGAGGCCGGCTGGGATGTGCTGCGCGGGCGGCCCGCCACCGGGCCCGTGGCGCTGACCGGCGGCCGGATGCGCTTCCTGATCGCCGAGGGCGGCGCGGCGGAGCTGCCGGGGCTGCTGGACTGGCTGGAGTGGGGCGGCATCCCGCTGGACCTGAGTGCGGCGCCGGCGGCGGTACGGAGCTGGCCGCCGACGCTGTGGCTGCGGCCGCCGGGCAGGGCGGCACTGGCGCGGCTCCCCGCGGTGCGGCTGCCCGTGGGGACGGGGGCCGGCCGCGGGGGCGGAGTCGTGGACGGGGATGTCGGAGAAGACGACATGGGTGTGCATGTCGCCGGAGGCGTCGTCCGGAATGCTGTCGAAACGGATGGGGACAGGGGTGGTACGGACGGCGCCGTTGTTCCGGCCCGGAACCGGGTTACGGACCGGCCGGATCTGGTACGGCTGGTGAGCGCGGCGGCGACAGCCTGCCACCGCCTCACCCTGAACGTCAGCCGTTCGCCTTTTCGTATGCCTCGCGGATGTTCGCCGGAACACGGCCACGCTCGCTGACCTCGTAACCCTGCTCCTTCGCCCACGCGCGGATCTTCGCCGTGTCCTGGCTGCCGGACGCACCGCCGCGAGAACGCTTCGTGGCGCGGCCACCGGTCCTGCGGCCACTCTTCACGTACTGCTCCAGAGCGGTGCGGAGCTTTTCCGCGTTGGACGTGGTGAGGTCGATCTCGTAGGACTTGCCGTCGAGAGCGAACGTCACGGTCTCGTCTGCCTCACCGCCATCGAGATCATCGACGAGAAGGACCTGAACCTTCTGAGCCACCGGGCTTCCCTTTCATCAGAACAATGTGTGCTGGCGAAAGCAAACCGCTTTTCAGCGGAAAACTCAAACCCTGCCGGAGAACTTGCCCAACAATATCTTCGCGATTCGGACAAAGCGATCAGAGATGCAGCAGCATCCTGCTGTTGCCGAGGGTGTTGGGCTTCACCCGCTCCAGGCCCAGGAACTCGGCAACGCCCTCGTCATACGAGCGCAGCAGCTCGCTGTAGACGTCCTGGTCCACCGGAGTCTCACCGATCTCGACGAAGCCGTGCTTCGCGAAGAAGTCCACTTCGAACGTGAGGCAGAAAATTCGGCTGACACCGAGCCAGCGGGCGGTGTGCAGCAACTTGCCAAGGAGTTGGTGGCCGACGCCGGTGCCCTTGCGGGCCGGATCCACCGCGAGCGTGCGTACCTCCGCGAGGTCCTCCCACATCACGTGCAGCGCCCCGCAGCCGACCACGGCGGCGTCCGCGTCCCGCTCCGCCACCCAGAACTCCTGGATGTCCTCGTAAAGCGTCACGGTGGCTTTGTCGAGAAGGATGTCGCGGTGCACGTAGGGGTCGAGCAGCCGCCGGATGGCCGGGACATCCGTGGTGCGGGCGCGCCGGATGGTGACCCCGTAAGAATCGCTGGACATGCCGGGACGCTATCGTCACGCGCTTGCTTCGCCGTCACCGGCTTCGGTGTCACCGGGTGAGTCCAGCGACACGACGCGTAGCGCATCGCGCAGGGCGTCGAGCTGGGCCGGTGACATCATGCCGAAGAAGGCGACAAGCGCGGCCGCGGGATTGTCGCTGGCGGCCCACGCCTCGTTCATGAGTGCGGCCGAGTAGGCGGCCCGGGTGGACACCGCTTCATATCGATAGGCGCGGCCTTCGGGAGCGCGCCGCAGCCAGCCCTTCTGGTGGAGGTTGTCCATTACGGTCATGACGGTGGTGTACGCGAGAGAGCGTTCCTGCTGGAGGTCTTCCAGCACTTCCCGGACGGTGACCGGGCGGTTCCACTCCCACACCCGGGTCATGACGGTGTCTTCGAGCTCTCCCAATGGCCGGACCACGCCAGCACAATACCCGTAGGGGGGTGAACAATGGGACGTTTGGGACGGAGAAGGGATCGGTGGGCGTGGCGATTCGGGCGGCGGGACCCGCCCGTTACCGGGTGCGCGGGCTTACTCGGCCGACTTCTGCTTCGACCCCTCGGCCTGCGCGAATGCGGCGTCGACGGCGGCGTCTTCCTTGGCCTTGTTGGGACCGCCCTGGTTCTTGACGATCGTCACGATCATCACGGTGAAGGCGACGGCCATGACGGTCGACGGCAGCAGCGCGGAGACGTAATCCATGAGAGTCATCCATCGTTTGCGGGCTACTGGGCGCGGGCGCCGCGGAGGTGCCGCGGCCTCCAGCGTAGCCCGCCACCTCCCGAGCCGCGGCGGTGGGGCGGCGGGAGGTGCGGATGTGCGACGGGGGCGGTATGGCGCCCGGGGTCAGGCCGTGCGGGCTGTGGGGGGACGTAGCAGCTGCTCGGCGGGCGGGGCCGGGCGGCGGCGGCGCGGCGGGAAGACCTCCGCTGGCGTGGGCACCGGCCGGTTCGGGGACGCGGGCCGGCGGTCCGGGGGCTCCTCGCGGGGCGGTCGCTGCTGCGGCTGCCCGCCGGGCTTGCGGGGCTGCCGGCCCGGGGCGGGCTGGGTCTCCTCGGATCCCCGTACCACCCGCGTACCGCGCGCCTCCCTGCCGCCGGGCAGCGCCCGCAGCGCGGGCCGCGGCAGCAGCGCCGACGGCACCGAGGGCACGGACGGCACCGAGGGCGCCGACGGGGCCGGGCGGCGGCGCGGCGGCACCTGGCCCGCCGTCAGCGCCTCGCAGCGCCGCAGCAGCCGCCGGCGGCGCTCCGCCACCGTCGAGTCCGCCGAGTCGGCGCACAGGGCGCGCAGTGCGGCGATGTCCGCCTGCCGCGGCACGTAGCCGGCGGCCAACGCCTCGTGCAGCAGCGCCGCGTACCCGGACGCGCTCCCGGGCAGCGCGGCGCGGTAGTGCGCGAGGTCGGCGTTACGGAACAGGCGCATCCGGTCCGCCTCGGCCGCCGTCTCGTCCAACGCCGCGGCCAGCTCCGTGCAGTCCCGTACGACGGCACCGCGCCGGACCGCCGGCGCGACGGCCGGGTCCGTTCCGTCACCCCTGGCGGATCCGTCACCCCTGGCGGGCCTGGGCAGGCCCCAACTCGACTCGATGGCAATGGCCAGCGCGTCGCGCACGACGCGCAGCTCGTCGGCGCTGAGCGCCACACCGCCTCGGGAACCGTATGGCGTAGGCATAATCCGACTTTAGGCCCTGAACGGGGCTCAGGCCGCGAAGGCGCGCGGAACGGGCTGTCGGCGCGGGGGGCGGGTCGCCGCCGCGTACCCGTCAGGTGGTCGAGACGTTCCGCTCGTAGACCAGGCGGAGGCCGATCAGCGTCAGCCACGGCTCGTGCTCGTCGATCACCGAGGAGTCGGCCAGCATCATCGGCGCCAGCCCGCCCGTCGCGATGACGGTGACCTCGTCCGGGTCGTCAGCCAGCTCCCCCGCCATGCGGTTCACCACGCCGTCGACCTGCCCCGCGAACCCGTAGAGGATGCCGGACTGCATGGCCTCGACCGTGTTCTTGCCGATCACCGCGCGCGGCCGGGCCAGTTCGATCTTGCGCAGCTGCGCGCCGCGCACCCCCAGCGCCTCCGTGGAGATCTCGATGCCCGGCGCGATGACCCCGCCGACGTACTCGCCGCGCTCGCTGACCGCGTCGAACGTCGTCGCCGTGCCGAAGTCGACGACGATGGCCGGGCCGCCGTACAGCTCGGCCGCCGCCAGGGCGTTGATGATCCGGTCGGCGCCGACCTCTTTAGGATTGTCCATCAGCACCGGCACGCCGGTCTTCACGCCGGGCTCGACGAGCACGGAGGGGACGTCGCCGTAGTAGCGGCGGGTGACCTCGCGCAGCTCCTGCAGCACGGAGGGGACGGTGGAGCAGATGGCGATGCCGTGGATGCCGTCGCCCAGCTCCTCGCCGAGCAGCGGGTGCATGCCCATCAGGCCCTGCAGCAGCACCGCTAGCTCGTCCGCGGTGCGGCGCGCGTCGGTGGAGATGCGCCAGTGTTCGACGATCTCCTCGCCGTCGAAGAGGCCGAGGACGGTGTGGGTGTTCCCGACGTCGATGGTGAGGAGCATCTAGCCGTCGCCCTCCTCACGGAGGTCGAGGCCGATGTCGAGGATGGGGGTGGAGTGGGTGAGCGCTCCTACCGCCAGGTAGTCGACGCCCGTTTCGGCATACACGCGCGCGTTGTCGAGCGTCAGCCGCCCGGACGATTCCAGCCGGGCGCGGCCGGCGACGAGCGCCACGGCCTCCTCGGTCTCGACGGGCGTGAAGTTGTCCAGCAGGATCAGGTCGGCGCCCGCGTCGACGGCCTCGCGCACCTGGTGCAGGGTGTCCGCCTCCACCTCCACGTCCAGGTCCGGGAACTCGGCCCGTACGAGCCGGAACGCCGCGGCCAGACCGCCCGCCGCGACCACGTGGTTGTCCTTGACCAGCGCCGCGTCCGAGAGCGACATGCGGTGGTTGACGCCGCCGCCGCAGCGCACCGCGTACTTCTCCAGCGCGCGCAGGCCGGGCGTCGTCTTGCGGGTGTCGCGGACCTGCGCGGCGGTGCCGTCGAGGGCGTCGGCCCAGGCGCGGGTGGCGGTGGCGATGCCGGAGAGGCGGCAGAGGAGGTTGAGCGCGCTGCGCTCGGCGGTGAGCAGGTCGCGGGTGCGGGTACGGACCGTCAGCAGCGGCTGTCCGGCCGCGATCCGGTCGCCGTCCTCGGCGTGCCGCTCGACCTCCATGTCGTCGGTGCAGACGACGGACAGCACGGCCTCGGCGACGCGCAGACCGGCGACGACGCCGGCTTCGCGGGCGGTGAAGTCGCCGGTGGCGACGGCTTCTTCGGGGACGGTGGCGACGGTCGTCACGTCGACGCCGTGGTCGAGGTCCTCCTCGACGGCGAGGTGGGCGACGTCCTCGACGTAGACGGGGTCGAGGCCCGCGTCGGCGAGGAGCTGCGCGAGGCCGGGGTCGAGGCCGCACTCCAGGGGGTCGTACGCCCCTTCGGCACCGTCCGCTGCCCCGCAGCCGCAGGCGTCGCCGCAGCCGCCGTCCGCGTCGGCGTCGGCGCCTGCGTCCGGGCCGCCGAGGGGCAGGAGGGTCAGCTCCACGGGCTGGGGTCGGTGGGGCTCTGGGGTGCTGCTCACGGGGTCTCCCGGTGGAAGGCGGTGCCGGCCGTGGTCCGGACGGCGAGTGCGGGGTCTGCGGGTTCGGGGTGTGCGGGGCCGGGGTGTGCGGGGCCGGGGTCTGCGGGGCCGGGGGGTACGGGGCCGGGGTCTGCGGGGCCGGGGGTGAGGGTGACGAGGAAGTGGCGGGCCCAGCGGGCGTCGTCCCGGTCGGCGTGGTCCTCGCGCCAGTGCGAACCGCGGGTCTCGGCGCGGCGCCGGGCGCACTCGACGAGGACCTGCGCGACGAGCAGGAGGTTGGTCGCCTCCCAGGTCTCCACGCACGGCGCCGCCGCGGCGGGCCGCGCGGTGTCACGTACCGCGCGCAGCTCCGCGGCGGCCTCCGCGAGGCTGGCGGCGGAGCGCAGGACGCCGGCGCCGGCGGTCATCACGCGCTGGATCTCCGAGCGGGCGTCCGGCGGGAGGAGGGGGATCTCCCGGGGCGGGCCGCCCTCTCCCGGTGCCGGAGCCGGGCCCTGCGGTACGGGCGCGCGCGCGACGTCCGCCGCGATGCGCTCGGCGAAGACCAGGCCCTCCAGCAGGGAGTTGGACGCCAGCCGGTTCGCTCCGTGCACCCCCGTGCAGGCCACCTCCCCGCAGGCGTACAGCCCCGGGACGCTCGTCCGCCCGCGCAGGTCCGTGACGACACCGCCGGAGGCGTAGTGGGCCGCCGGGGCGACCGGGACGAGGTCGTGGACCGGGTCGAAGCCGTGCGCGCGGCAGGCCGCGAAGATCGTGGGGAAGCGCTGCTTCCACATCTCCGCGCCGAAGTGCCGCCCGTCGAGGTACATGTGGTCGGCGCCGTTCTCGTGCATGCGCCGCATGATGCCCTTCGCCACGATGTCGCGCGGCGCCAGCTCCGCCAGCTCGTGCCGGCCCACCATGAACCGCACGCCGTCCGCGTCGACGAGGTGGGCGCCCTCGCCCCGTACCGCCTCGGAGACCAGCGGCTGCTGGCCCTGCGCGTCCGCGCCCAGGAACATCACCGTCGGGTGGAACTGCACGAACTCCAGGTCGGACACCTCCGCCCCGGCGCGCAGCGCGAGCGCGACGCCGTCGCCGGTGGAGACCGCCGGGTTGGTGGTCGCGGAGAAGACCTGGCCCATGCCGCCGGTGGCGAGCACCACCGCGGGGGCGTGCACGGCGCCCACGCCGTCGCGCGCGCCCTCGCCCATGACGTGCAACGTAACGCCGGCGGCGCGCCCTTCCGCGTCCTTGATCAGGTCGAGTACGAGCGCGTGCTCGACGGTCTCGATGCCCGCCTCGCGCACCGCCTCGACCAGCGCGCGGGAGACCTCCGCGCCGGTCGCGTCACCGCCCGCGTGCGCGATGCGGCGGCGGTGGTGGCCGCCCTCGCGGGTCAGCTCGATGGCGCCGGTGGCGGGGTCGGTGTCGAAGGCGGCGCCGGTGGCGATGAGGCGGCGTACGGCGGCGGGGCCCTCGGTGACGAGGGTGCGCACGGCGTCCTCGTCGCACAGCCCGGCGCCGGCGACGAGGGTGTCGGCGAGGTGCTGCTCGGGGGTGTCGCCGTCGCCGAGGGCGGCGGCGATGCCGCCCTGGGCCCAGCGGGTGGAGCCGTCGTCGAGGTTGGCCTTGGTGACGACGGCGACCCGGCGGCCCGCCTCGGCGCAGCGCAGCGCGGCGGTGAGGCCGGCGACGCCGGAGCCGACCACGACGACGTCGGTGTCCAGCACCCAGCCGGGCGCGGGGGCGCCGAGCCGTATCGCGGTCACGGGGTTCTCCCGAAGGTGAGGCGGATGTTGTCGATGAGGCGGGTGGCGCCGACCCTGGCGGCGACGGCGAGGACGGCTTCGCCGCGGTACGGGGCGGGGGGCGCGGTGCCGTCGTCCTTCGCGGTCGCGTCGGCGGCCGTGCCGGATTCTTCTCCTACTACTACTGCTGCTGCCGACGCTGCTCCGTCCGCCGTCACCGGCGTGAAGTCCGCCGGGTCCACCAGCGCCACGTAGTCCAGCTCCAGCGGCGGCGTCAGCCCGCCCGCGTCGTGCAGCACCGTCTCCGCCGCCGCCAGTGCCGCCCGCGGGCCGCCGGACGCGGCGCCCGCCCGGTCGCGCGCCGCGTACAGCGCGCGGGACAGCGCGAGCGCCGTGCCGCGCTCGGGCGCGGAGAGGTACACGTTGCGGCTGGACAGCGCGAGCCCGTCCGGTTCGCGTACGGTCGGCACGCCGACGATCCGTACCGGGAAGTCGAGATCCCGCACCATCCGTGTGATCAGCGCGAGTTGCTGCGCGTCCTTCTGCCCGTACAGCGCCACGTCCGGCCGGGTCAGGTGCAGCAGCTTCGCGACGACGGTCAGCACGCCGTCGAAGTGCCCGGGCCGGAACGTGCCCTCCAGCCGCTCCCCCATCGGCCCGGCGCTGATGCGTATCTGCGGCTCGCCGTCCGGGTAGACCTCGTCGGCGGCCGGCGCGAAGACGACGTCCGCGCCCGCCTTGCCCGCGAGCAGGACGTCGGCCTCCAGGGTGCGGGGGTAGCGGTCCAGGTCCTCGCCGGGGCCGAACTGCAGCGGGTTGACGAAGACGGTGACCACGACCTGCCCGCGCGGGCCCACTTCGGCGCGGGCGGCGCGGACGAGCGCGGCGTGGCCCTCGTGGAGCGCGCCCAACGTCATCACCACGGCGCGCGCCGGGCGTTCAGGTGCTCCGCCGGGCTCCCCCGGTGGCTCCTGCGCCCCCGGCGGCTCCGGCAGACGCGCGGCTTCGTGTACGAGCAGTGCGGTCATCGTCGCCGTCCCTCAGCGTCCTCCGTCGGCGAGGACCCCGAGCAGGTCCTCGGCAAGCTCCGGCTTGAGCAGCCCGCCCGCGAGCGCGCGATCCGCCGTCGCCCGGGCCATCGCGACGTACGCGGGCACGGCCTGCGGCGCGTGCACGCGCAGCTCCTCGATGTGCGCCGCCACGGTGCCCGCGTCGCCGCGCGCGACCGGGCCGGTGAGGGCCGCGTCGCCGCTGCGCAGCGCGTTGTCGAGGGCGGCGCCGAGCAGCGGGCCCAGCATCCGGTCGGGGGCGCCGACGCCGGCCTTGGCCAGCAGCTCCATCGACTGCGCGACGAGCGTGACCAGGTGGTTGGCGCCGATGGCCAGCGCCGCGTGGTAGAGCGGCCGGGCCGACTCCTCCACCCACTCCGGTTCGCCGCCCATCTCCACGACCAGCGCCTCCGCCGCCGTACGCAGCTCGCCCGGCGCGGTGACGCCGAAGGAGCAGCCGGCGAGCCGCTGGACGTCGACGGCGGTTCCGGTGAAGGTCATCGCGGGGTGCAGCGCGAGCGGCAGCCCGCCGACGCGGGTGGCGGCCTCCAGCACCCCGGCCCCGTACCGGCCGGAGGTGTGCACGAGCAGCTGCCCGGGGCGTACGGCGCCGGTGCCGGCGAGGCCCTCGACGAGGCCGGGCAGCACGTCGTCGGGCACGGTGAGCAGCACGAGGTCGGCGCGGGCCAGCACCTCGGCGGGCTCGGTGACGGGCACGTCGGGCAGCAGCTCGTCGGCCCGCCGGCGAGCGCCGTCGGAGACGGCGTGCACGGCGACGGGGCGGTGGCCCGCGAGCGCGAGCGCGGCGGCGAGCGGCGGGCCGACCCTGCCTGCGCCGACCACGCCGACGGCGAGCCGGGCGGGCTTTTCCCGCGGCTCGGGGGTGGGGCTGGGGTTCACGTCGCCTTCCGTTCCAGTCCGCTTCGGGTACCGGACGTACGGGTTCATGGTACTTGCGGCGGCGCCGTGCGCCGGTGTGTGTCTGAGCACGCTGTACGGCCCGAGGGGGGCGCCAAGAGCGCGATACGCGCGTGCGCGCGCGTGCTGCCCGTCGGGCCGCTTGCGGGCGTGCGTGCCGGCGTGCGTGCCGGAGGGCGGTCGGCCGCCGGGAGCCGGTCGCCGGTCGCCGGGAGTGGGCGTAAATCCGCTGTGCCGTGAGGGGCGGGGCGGGCATGATCGGGCCCATGACGGACGCGGACGACCTCATGACCCGTAGACGCGCGACGTGGGCGGCGGCCGAGCGCACCCTCTCGGCCTCCCTCCCCACCATCTCCGCGCGGCTGTCCCGCCTCGCCACCGCCCGCCCCGGCGGCGTAGACCTCGACCAGCAGGTCGACGTCTACGGAGGCGGGATCATCGGCGTGCTGGAGCAGCGCACCGCCGAGCTACTCGGCTGCGAGGACGCGGCGTTCTTCCCCACCGGCACCATGGCGCAGCAGGTCGCGCTGCGCTGCTGGGCGGAGCGCACCGGCAGCCGCGTCGTCGCCTCGCACCCGCTTGCCCATCTGGAGGTGCACGAGCGCGCGGCGTACGCGGTCGTCACCGGGCTGCGCGCCGTCCATCCCACGCGCGAGCCGCGAATAGCCACGGCGGCGGAGGTGCGGGCTCTGGGCGAGCCCTTCGGCACGCTGATGCTGGAGCTGCCGATGCGCGAGCCGGGGTTCGTGCTGCCGGAGTGGGAGGAGCTGGCGGAGGTCGTCGCGGCGGCGCGGGAGCGGGAGGCGGTCGTCCACGTCGACGGCGCCCGGCTCTGGGAGTGCACGACGCACTTCGGGCGCGGGCTGGCGGAGATCGCGGGGCTGGCGGACAGCGTGTACGTCTCGTTTTACAAGTCGCTGGGCGGGCTGTCCGGCGCGGCGCTGGCGGGGCCGGCGGGGTTCGTGGCGGAGGCGCGGGCGTGGCGGCACCGGTACGGCGGCCAGCTGTTCCAGCAGTGGCCGGCGGCGCTGGCCGCGCTGGAGGGGCTGCAGCGGGAGCTGCCGCGGCTGCCGTCGTACGTGGCGCAGGCGCGGGTGGTCGCGGCGGCGCTGCGGGAGGGGCTCGCGGGGGCGGGGGTCCCGTTCTTCCGGGTGCATCCGGAGGTGCCGCACACGCACCAGTTCCAGGTGTGGCTGCCGTACGGGGCGGAGGCGCTGATGGACGCAGGGACGGCGCTGGCGGAGGAGACGGGGACGTGTCTGTTCCGGGTGTGGGCGGAGCCGGGTGACCCGCCGGGGCTGTCGGTGACCGAGGTCACGGTGACGGAGCCGGGGCTGGCGTGGACGGCTGCGGACGTGGCGGCGGAGGCGGCGGCGCTGGTGGAGCGCGTGGAGCGGGCAGGGGCGGCGGCTGGGCCCGGTGCTGGGGCCGGGGCTGAGCCGGCGGGAGCGGGAGCCGCTGACCCGGGTGCTGCCGACTCGGAAGCCGCGGGCCCGGAAGATGCCGGCCCGGGAGCCGTCGGCCCGGCGCTGTCCAACTGACCGCAGATGGATGTGAGCCCGCCGATTCGGGCTTTGTCCAACTGCACAGCCGCGGATGCGGGGTCGCAGACCCCCGCGGCGTCAGTGCCGTACCCGAACATGGATCCATGAGCGTCACCCTCGACATCACCGGCCTGGCCGCCGAGCGCATCCGGTTCGTGCCCTCCCCGCTCGCCGAGCTGGGCGCCGCGCTGCACGCGCTCGCCGCACCCGCGCACCACCCGGGCGCGACGGGCTGGACGACCGCGACCGCCGCCGCGCTCGACCCCGGGCTCGCGGACCGGCTGAGCGAGGCCGGGTTCCTGTGGAGCGCCGGGCGGGCCGACATCCTGCTGCCCGCCGCGCCCGGCGCGACCCTCGCCGAGGAGCTGGACGCGCTCGACGGGATACCGGACGACGCCTTCGTCACCGCCGCGTTCGAGATCGTGTGCAACCCGGCGTACCAGCACGTCGACCCCTCCCCGCTCACCGACCCGGGCGCCCGCCGCATGGCCGTCGAGCGCGCCGCCGCCCGCGGCCCGCGGCAGGCGGCGTTCGTGGAGCGGATGCTCGCGGACCCCGACGGGCTGCGGGTCTGGCTGCGCCGGCTGTTCGAGGACTGCGCGCGGGCCTTCTTCGACGAGACGTGGGAGCGGGTCCGCCACCCCCTGGCCGCCGACGCCCGGCACAAGACGGACCTCCTGCGCCGCAAGGGCCTGGAGGCGGCGCTGGCGGACGTGTCGGGGGCACTGCGGCTGGACGAGGGCGAGGACGGCTCGGTGCGGATCATCGCCGACAAGCTCACCAACGGCGGCGCCGCCGCGCGGGAGGGCGTGACGTTCCTGCCGACGGCGTTCGGCTGGCCGCACATGCTCGTGGTGTACGCGCCGGGCTGGCGGCCGGTCATCCAGTACCCCATACCGTCGCCGGACCTGCCCCGGACCCCGGCGCTGGAGACGCTGCAGCTCCGGCTGGAGGCGCTGGCCCATCCGGTGCGGCTGCGGCTGTGCCGCACGATCTCGCGGACGCCGACGACGACGGGCGAGCTGGCCGCCGTGCACCAGCTGACGGCGCCGGAGGTGTCGCGGCACCTGGCGGTGCTGAAGAAGGCGGGGCTGGTCGTCACCCGGCGCCGCGGGCGGTACGTGCAGTACGAGCTGTCGCTGCCCGAGGTCGCCCGGCTGGGCGGGTCGCTGCTGGAGGGCCTGCTGCGCTGAGAGGGCCGTACTGAGAGAGCCGCGCTGAGACGGCCGCGCTGAGGGGGACGGGCGCCGTCAGCTCCCGGCCCGTACCAGACCCGTCTCGTATGCCAGGACCACCGCCTGCACCCTGTCCCGCAGCTCCAACTTCGTGAGGATCCGCCCCACATGCGTCTTGACCGTCGCCTCCGACAGCACCAGCCGCGCCGCGATCTCCCCGTTCGACAACCCCTGCGCGATCAGCAGGAGCACCTCGCGCTCCCGGTCCGTCAGCCGCTTCAGCTCCGGGTGCGCCCGCTCGCCCGCGGGCGCGGGCATCACGGCGGTGAACCGGTCGATCAGCCGCCGCGTCGTGCTCGGTGCGACGACCGCGTCGCCGCTGTGCACGGCCCGGATGGCGCTCAGCAGGTCGCCCGGCGGTACGTCCTTGAGCATGAAGCCCGACGCCCCGGCCTGCAGCGCGGAAAAGGCGTACTCGTCGAGGTCGAAGGTGGTCAGGATCAGCACCTTCGGCGGCGCCTCCGCCGGCTTGTCCGCGCAGATGCGCCGCGTGGCCTCGACGCCGTCGAGGCGCGGCATGCGCACGTCCATCAGGACGACGTCCACCTTCGTGACGCCGAGGAGCTGCAGCGCCTCGTCGCCGTCCCCGGCCTCCGCGACGACGTCCATGTCGGGCTGGGCCGCCAGCACCATCCGGAAGCCGGTGCGCAGCAGCGCCTGGTCGTCCACGAGCATGACCCGGATCGTCACGTGAGTCCCTTCTCTTTCAGCAGGGCCGCCTGTGCCGCCCTGGTTTCCCGCCTCGTCCCGCGTCCGACCGTAAGCCGTCCGTCAGGACGCCGGCCAAGCCGTCCGCCAAGCCGTCCGCCGAGCCGCCCCTCAGGCGGCCGTCTTCAGCGGCAGCACCGCCCGTACCCGGAAGCCGCCGCCGGGCCGCGGCCCCGCGTCCAGCTCGCCGCCGGTCATCCCCACGCGCTCGCGCATGCCGATCAGCCCGTGGCCCTGGCCGTCGGCGCCGCCCTCCTCGTACAGCTCGGGCAGCGACCCGCGGCCGTCGTCCTCGACGAGCACCTGCAGCTCACCGTCCCCGTACGTCAGCCGCACCGCGGCGCCCGCCTCCGGCCCGCCGTGCTTGCGGGTGTTGGTCAGCGCCTCCTGCACGATGCGGTACGCCGCAAGCTCGATGCTGCTCGGCAGCTCCCGCGGCGATCCGGCCACCTCGAACGAGACGGTGAGCCCCGCCCCGCGCACCTGCTCGACCAGCTCCGCCAGCTGCTCCACGCCGGGCTGCGGCACGTACTCGCCGCCCGCGCCGTGGTCGCCGGTGCGCAGCACGCCCAGCAGCCGGCGCATCTCCGCCAGCGCCTGCCGGCCGGTGCCGGAGATGGTGGTGAGCGCCTCCTTGGCCTGCTGCGGCGCGCTGTCGAGCACGTATGCGGCGCCGTCGGCCTGCACGACCATGACGGACACGTTGTGCGCCACGACGTCGTGCAGCTCGCGGGCTATCCGCGCGCGCTCCGCCGCGACCGCGATCCGCGACTGCGTCTCACGCTCCCGCTCCAGGCGGGCGGCACGTTCCTCCAGCTGCGCGTAGTAGGCGCGGCGGGTGCGCAGCGAGTCGCCGAGCACCCAGGCGAGCAGGAACGGGACGGTCAGAAAGGCGAGGCCGACGGCCTGCTCCAGGACGGTCCCGCTGGAGTCCGGCCAGCGCAGCTGGTTGATCGCGGGCGCGATGGCGGCGCCGGTGAGCGCCAGCCGCGACGCCCAGGGCACGTCGCCGGCGGCGACGGTGAAGATGACGACGAGCATGGCGAAGTTCGCCGGGCCCGGCGACGAGTCCAGCACGACCTGCGCGACGCCGAGCGCGCCGGCGACGAGCAGCATGCGCTCGGGGTAGCGGCGGCGCAGCCCGACGACGACGGCATAGCCGATGCCGATGACCAGCGCGACCGTCTTCGCGACGTCGGTGACGGGGGCGTGCGGGTTGTCGTCGATGGTCGTGTCCACGGTGACCAGCCAGGCGCCGGTCAGCAAGACGAGGCAGACAGCCCAGAAGCTGTCGACCAGCGTCGGATGCCGGCGGAGGAAGTCGTAGACACGTTGCACGTCACCCAGCGTAGGCAAACGCGCGTAAGCGGGAGTCAGTCCGCGGGGCGATCCCTGGCCGATGCATCTACTCCGCAGGGTGGAGGATGCGCCTGTGGAGAACAGTGGGACGAGGGGACGGGGCGCGGGGGCGGAACCGGGCGCGGAACCGGGCGCGGAACCGGGCGCGGCGGGCCTCCCGCGCGCGAGCGGCCCGGTGCGCTGGCGGGAGGCCATGGGGCGGGCGCTGTACGGGCCGGGGGGCTTCTACCGCCGGCCCGGGCCCGGAGCCGGGGCGGCGGCGCACTTCCGTACCTCGGTGCACGCGTCGCCGCTGTTCGCGGCGGCGGTGGCGGAGCTGGCGGGGCGGGTGGCGGTCGCGCTCGGGCGGCCGGCGGAGCTGGACGTGGTGGACGTCGGGGCGGGGCGGGGAGAGCTGCTGACGGGGGTGCTGGCGGCGTACGAGGGGCCCGGGCGGCTGCGGGCGTACGCGGTGGAGGTCGGCCCGCGGCCGGAGGGGCTGGACGAGCGGATCACGTGGCTGGCGGGGCCGCGGGAGGGGGTGCGGGGGCTGCTGTTCGCCAACGAGTGGCTGGACAACGTGCCGGTGGAGGTCGCGGAGACGGACGAGCGGGGCGTCGCGCGGTACGTGGAGGTCGCGGCGGACGGCACGGAGCGGCTGGGCGCGGAGGTCGGCGGTGCCGACGCGGAGTGGCTGCGCCGCTGGTGGCCGCTGGCCGGCGCCCCGCCGGGCAGCCGGGCGGAGATCGGCGCCCCGCGCGACGTGGCGTGGTCGGCGGCGGTCAGCGCGGTGGCCTCCGGCCTCGCCCTCACCGCGGACTACGCCCACACCCGGGCCACCCGCCCTCCGTACGGCACGCTGACCGGCTTCCGCGACGGGCACGAGGTGCCCCCGGTGCCGGACGGTAGCTGCGACGTGACGGCGCACGTGGCGCTGGACGCGGTGGCCGCAGCGCTCGGCGGGGGCATCGGTCCGGTGCCGGCGGAGGACGGTGGCGGCGGCCGGGCCGGTGAGCGGGCCGGTGGCCGGGCTGGTGAGCGGGCCGGTGAGCGGGCCGGTGAGCGGGCCGGTGGGCGGGCCGGTGGCCGGGCCGGTGAGCAGGCCGGTGGGCGGGGTGCCGACCGCCCGGGCCGGCCGGAGGGTGCAGGCGACGGCTCGCCACCGCACCCGCTGGACCTGCCGTCCGGTGCCGCGGCGCCGACGCGGGACGGGCAGCCGCTGCTGCTGTCGCAGCGGGAGGCGCTGCGGGGGCTCGGGCTTGACGGCAGCCGGCCGCCGCTGGCGCTGGCGTCGACCGACCCCGCCGGCTACCTGCGGCGGCTCGCCGCCGCCGGGCAGGCGGCCGAACTCCTCGACCCCGCCGGGCTCGGCGGCTTCACCTGGCTGGCCCACCACGTCGGCATCGCCCCGGTGCTGCCCTGACGCGCCCGCCGCGGCGCCTCACACCTGCGGCAGCGAGTCCAGCTCCACCTCCGCCCGGGCCACCGCCCGCGCGTCCGCGTCTATCGACCGCCGCAGCGCCTCGTGCAGGCTGGCCGGCGTCAGGACGCCGACGAACCGCCCCGTCTCCTCGTCGTCCACCACCGCGATCCACCCCGCGTCGTACTGCAGCATCGTCGCGAACGCCCTCTTCAGGCTCGCCCCCAGCGGCAGCCAGGCGTCCATCCGCCGCGCGTAGTCCGACACGGCGCCGCCCTTGGCGATCTCGTCCGCCCCGACCCACCCGTGCAGTTCGCCTTCGCCGTCCAGCACGACCGCCCACCGCGCGCCCCGGTCCCGTAGCGCCGCGCCCGCCGCCCGGGCGTCGTCGTCGAGCCGGACCACCGGCGGCTCCTCCAGGTCGCCGCGCTCGATCTCCGTCACCGACAGCCGCTTCAGCCCTCGGTCGGCGCCGACGAAGTCGGCGACGTACGGGGTCGCGGGCGCGCCCAGGACCGCCGCCGGCGAGTCGAACTGCTCGATCTTCCCGTTCCCGAAGACCGCGATGCGGTCCCCGAGCCGTACCGCCTCCTCGATGTCGTGTGTGACGAAGAGCACGGTCTTGCGCATCCGCGCCTGCAGCTTCAGGAACTCGTTCTGCAGGTGCTCCCGCACCACCGGGTCCACCGCCCCGAACGGCTCGTCCATCAGCAGCACCGGCGGATCCGCCGCCAGCGCACGCGCCACGCCGACGCGCTGACGCTGGCCGCCGGAGAGCTGGTCGGGGTAGCGGCGGCCGTGTTCGGCCGGGTCGAGGCCGACCATGTCCAGCAGCTCCGCCGCCCGCTTGAGCCGCTTCTCGCGCGGCCAGCCCAGCAGGTGGGGCACGGTGGCGGTGTTGTCGAGGACGGTCCTGTGCGGGAAAAGGCCGACGTTCTGGATGCAGTAGCCGATGTGGCGGCGCAGTTCGACGGGGTCGGCGGCCATGACGTCCACACCGTCGACCTCGATGCTGCCGGAGGTCGGCTCGATGAGCCGGTTGACCATCTTCAGGGTGGTCGTCTTGCCACAGCCGGACGAACCGACCAGCGTCACCAGCTCGCCCTCGGCGGCCTCGAACGACAGGTCGCTCACCGCGTTGGTCCCATCGGGGTACCGCTTGGACACGTGCTCGAATCGGATCATGTTTCCACATTGTGCCCTGCCCGCGGCCTCCGATGTCAGAGGCGGAAGGTCTAATGGAGCTGCCTACGGGAAGGAGCGGTGGCGTGAAAGCCTCCAGCTGCCTGGCAGCGAACGAGTGGATCTGCGGTGAATACGTCCGCAGCCGCAGCGACGAGCTCGTCGACGCCACGGTCCAGCACGTCTGGATCACGCTCGCGTCCGTGGCGATCGGCCTGCTGGTCTCCCTTCCGCTGGCGCTGATCGCCCGCCGCTGGCGGGTGCTGACTGGCCCGGTGCTCGGCCTGACGACGGTGCTGTACACGATTCCGTCGCTCGCCATGTTCTCCCTGCTGGTCCCGCTGATGGGCATTTCGGCGTCCGTCGTCGTCACCGGCCTCGTGCTCTATTCGCTGACGATCCTCATCCGCAACCTGCTGGCGGGGCTCGACTCCGTGCCGGCGGAGACCCTGGAGGCGGCACGCGGGATGGGGTACGGGCAGACGCGGCTGCTGTTCGCCGTCGAGCTGCCGCTCGCGCTGCCCGCCGTCATGGCCGGGCTGCGAATAGCGACGGTGTCGACGATCGCGATGACGACAGTCGGCGGAATCATGGGCTACGGCGGCCTGGGCAACCTCATCGTCGAGGGCATGCGCAGCCTGTTCAAGGCCCAGGTGCTGACCGCGTCGGTACTCTGCGTGCTGCTCGCCGTGCTGGCCGACCTGCTGCTCCTGGGGCTGCAGCGGCTGCTGACACCGTGGGCGCGGACGCAGCGCGGAGCCGGTGGCGGCAGGTTCCGCGCGAGGGCGGCCGGGCGGCAGCGGCAGAAGGAGGCGGCCTGATGGGCACCATCGCGGATGCGTGGACGTGGCTGACCACGGGGTCGAACTGGTCGGGGCAGAGCGGCATCGGCGTGCGCCTGGGCGAACACCTGTATCTGACGGGCATGTCGCTCGCCATCGCCTGTGCCATCGCGCTGCCGATCGCGTTCTGGCTGGGCCACATCGGCAAGGGCGGCACGCTCGCGATCAACATCTCGAACGTCGGCCGGGCCGTGCCCACGCTCGCGGTGCTCGGGCTGCTCCTGCTCACCCCGCTGCGGATGCACGGGGACTGGCCGACGGTCATCGCGCTGGTGCTGTTCGCGGTGCCGCCGCTGCTGACGAACGCGTACGTGGGCATCCGCGAGGCCGACCGGGACGTGGTGGAGGCGGCGCGGGGCATGGGCATGTCCGGGCCGCAGCTGCTGGGCCGGGTGGAGCTGCCGCTGGGTTACCCGCTGGTGATGACCGGCCTGCGGTCGGCGACGGTGCAGGTCGTCGCGACGGCCACGCTGGCGGCCATCGCGGGCGGCGGCGGGCTGGGCCGGATCATCACCGCCGGCTTCCGGACGTACAACACCCCGATGGTGGTGGCCGGCGCCTTCCTGGTGGCGGTGCTGGCCCTGGTGCTGGAGGGCGTGCTCGTCGTCGCCGAGCGGCTCCTGGACCCGATGCGGGGCCGCCGCGGCGGCCGTCGCGGGCGCGGGCGCCGTACGCCGGCGGGCGACGACCCGGGGGCGCCGAAGGCGCCGGGAGCGGAGGAGACGGACGTACCGGCGGAGGAACAGAAGCCGGCGCCGGCGCCGCTGTAGGGTTCGGCGTCACGCCACGTCACGTCGCCCGCAGCGCCGCGCCGCACGTCACGTGGCGCCGGCGTGCGCGTAGGAGGTCGGCATTCTCCTCCGGAAAACCAATCGAATCGCACGCAACCCACACCCCCCTCGCGCAGCCTTGCCACGAATATCAACTCCCTAAGGATGGAGAATCCCTTGATCACCAACCGCGTTCGAGCCCGCGCCGCCGCCTCGGTGCTGGCCGCCGCCGCCCTGACCGCGGGGCTCGCGGCCTGCGGCGGCGACAGCCTGGAGGAGAAGGGCGGCTCGGACACCTCGGACGGCGACAAGTCGTCCCTGGTGGTGGGCCAGGCCGGGTTCACGGTCTCGACGGTGACCGCCGAGCTGTACTCGGCCCTGCTGAAGGACGCCGGCTACGACGTCACGATAAAGAAACTGGAGAACCGCGAGCTGTACGAGCCGGAGCTGGAGAAGGGCAGCATCGACGTCTTTCCGGAGTACGCCGCGACCCTCGCCGAGTTCCTCAACGCGAAGGAGAACGGCGCGGAGGCGCCCGACAAGAACCCCGTCGCGTCGAACGACGTGGACGAGACGGTGACGGCGCTGCGGAAACTCGCCGAGCCCCGCGGCCTGAAGGTGCTCTCCGCCGGTGACGCCGTCGACCAGAACGCTTTCGCCGTCTCCAAGGACTTCGCCGCCGAGAACGACCTCAAGACGCTGAGCGACCTCGGCAAGACCGGCGATGCCATCCGCCTCGCGGCGGGCGACGAGTGCCCGGAGCGCCCGTTCTGCGAGCCGGGCCTGGAGAAGACGTACGACATCGACATCACGAAGATCGACCCCCTGGGCGTCGGCACCCCGGCGGCCAAGCAGTCGGTCCAGGACGGCACCAACGAGCTGGTCCTGACGACCACCACGGACGCCACCCTGGACGACTTCGACCTGGTGCTGCTGGAGGACGACAAGGGTCTGCAGAACGCGGACAACATCCTCCCGGTCGTGAACGCCGACGCGGCCGGCGACAAGGAGATCGCGGCCACGCTGGACAAGCTGACCCAGGTGCTGACGACGGAGGACCTGATCGAGCTGAACCGCAGGGTCGACGCGGAGCGGATGAAGCCGGAGGACGCGGCGAAGGAGTATCTGGAGGAGAAGAACCTGCTCGGCTCGTAAGGCGAACGGGCCCGCCGGGCCGGGGAGTGCCCGGGCCCGGCGGGTCCTCGGGCATGTCCGCGGAACGGGCAACCGATCCGGCCCGGGCGGCAACCAACTCACGCGCGCAGCGCGCACCCCCCAGTACCCGGGAGTTGGTCCCCCATGGCACCGGACAAGCCCAGCAGCCACAGTCCCGCGCGCGGCCGTGCAGGTCGCGCCGGTCGTCTCAGCCGCCGCACCGGTCGTGTCGGCCGCGCCGGTCGTGCCGGTCGTGCCGGCCATCGACGCCGTCGCACCGCCGCGCTCACCGCCGCCTGCCTGACGGCACTCGGCGCCGCAGCCGCCACGCTGACGGTCCAGGGCAGCGCCCAGGGCGAGGAGTCCGCAAAGCCCGCGCAGCAGGCGCAGCAGGCGTGCGGCGACGGTTCGTACGACGCGGAAGCGGTGAAGAGCGGCAGCACGTGGACCGCGCGCCGCGGCGATTCGGTCGTCTACACCGGCGACGACATGCTGTCGGCCATGAGCGCCGCCGTCGGCAGCCTCACTGAGGGCCGTACGTCGAAGGAGCGCGTCGTCGTCCGCGGCTCCGGCACGATGAGCGCCGACTCCCGCCTCTCCCTCCCCAGCCACACCGCCCTCGACGTCTGCGGCACCATCGACGTCACCGGCTCCGGCTCCGGCGACCGCGCGCCCATCTACGCCCGCGGCGTCACGGACATCGAGGTCCAGCACCTCAACCTCACCGGCAGCCCGCTCTACGGCATCTTCATGCGCAACGTCACGGACGTGACCCTCGGCCAGATCGACATGCGCCTGTCCGCCGGCCTCGGCATCCGCATCGACAACCACGGCGACACCAGCGTCCCCACCCGCAACGTCGACATCGGCGACGTCTACGTCTCCGGCGCCAGCGCCCACGCGGTCGAGACGTACGGCGTCGACGACCTCACCATCGGCACGGTCACCGCCCGCGACGTCGGCGAGTCCGGCCTGCTGCTCAACGACACGACCAACGCCACCATCGGCACCGTCGACGCCGTCGACGCGGGCACCGGCACCGGCTACGCCGCCTTCCGCATGGCCAACCGCAACGGCCGCATCGGCGACAGCTACGCCACCAACATCCGCGTCGGCCAGGTCATCGCCCGCGGCGGCGGTCGCGGCGTCTTCTGCGTCTCCGAGAGCGGCGGCGCGGTCATCGACCGCGTGGACATCGCCGACACCGGCAACAACGCGGTCCTGCTGGAGAACTGCTACAACGTCACCATCGCCGGCCAGAGCGGATCCGTATCCGGCCCGGGAGACATCCGTATCGCCGCCCGCTCGGAGTTCGCGAACTCCCGGGACATCACGCTCCAGAACCTGACGGTGACGAACTCCGCTATCAACGAGAATCCCTGCGCCGACAACCTGACCGTACGGAACGTACAGCTCGTCAACTCCAGCCAGAACACCTGCTGACGCCTATTCCTGGGGCGGGGAGAAGCTGACGGTCTGCAGGACGGCGGCGGTCATGTCGCAGAACTCGCCCCAGTAGTCGGTGGCCGCGGTGTCGAGCGTGAACACGCCGACGTACGGCCCGGTGGGAAACGGGACGTGCACCTGGATCTGCCCCGTGCGGAGCCTCGTCTCCTGCCCGTCGGCCGCAAGCTCGGCGGGCACGGTGAACTCCCGCAGCGTGATACAGGAAACCGCCGGGCCGCACGGCAGATCCACCCACCGCACGTCGTTCGTCTCATCCCGTACAAGAACTTCCCGGATCCCGTTGGCAGCGGCCTCGACGGAGGGGTGCCCGCTCTCCACCGCCCCCACGTTGAACGTGCAGTGCGCAACCCCGCCCTCGTCCCGGGCGAACAACCCCAAAGCCGAATAATCCAGCCCGCAACTCCCCATCAGCTGGCCCATGTCGGCGTAGTACGGCGCGGTGGCGGCCCACAGGCCGTCGTCCCCGTTGGGCAAGAGTTCCCGCACGAACCCGTCGGCCAGAGCGGTGCGTTCTTCGGCGGTGGCGGCGATGGGCAGGGGGTGGAAGCCGTCGGGAACGGTGAACCAGACGGGAGGTATGGCGTCGGTGTCGGGTAAGGTCATCGGGAATCGTCACCGAACCAATCGAAGTCAGCGGGATCGTATTTGACAGGTTCGCCTTGCGGACCGAACACGTGGCTGCGCCGCCGGCGGGTTCCGTAGACGGGGTGGGCGATCTCGGAACACGCTTCGAAGTTCAGGTTTCCACTCGGCAGTCTGGTGACGACGTGATAAGGGCACGCGGCACCCGCGGGAGAGTCACCCTTGGCGGGTTCACACTTCTCCAGGAAACCGTCGATGGCCTGACGTTGACGAGGAGTGAGTTGATCGGGCGGAATGAATTCACTCGGGATACCGGTATGCAGGATCAGGCGGAACACGCAGTTCTGTTCGTACGAGTGGAGCCGGCACCACGAGCCGTCGGTGAACGTGATCGTGAAATCGAGTCGCCCCTCACTGAACCGCTTCTGCTGCACCTGAGCGAGGGCCAAGCGGTCCACCTCCCAAAGAAGTTCGTCGCGGGAGGTGTCGTCGTCAGGAAAGCCGACCACCACCAAGCGCACGTCGGTGAGAATCAGGTGGGTCCGGATGTTCGCGGGGCGGCGCGCGGGGTCGAGTTGCCAGGGAAGGGTTCTGGCGAGCCCATCCGCTTGCGCCCACATGACCGGGAAGTCGTCGACCTCGTTCTCCGGGTCCTCACTCTTGCCGCGAAGCTTCGGCGAACCGAACGGGGTCCCCACGGCCCCCAGGACGCCGGCGGCGAAGGCGACCAACCCATGACTCACCACGCCCACGCCCCTGGCCGTGCGCCGGGCGTTCTGGTCCGCCCGGCTGCGCACCACGTACGTCGGCCCGTCAGGCCATCCGGTTAACTCGTGCTGGATGTCGCGGCGTTCGGTGTCACGAAACCAGCGCTTACCGGAGACCGGCGTCGCCATACCCGAGGCGAACTCCACCGGCCCACGGCTAAGTAAGTTCTCTCCCTGACGTGGCTCCCAGGCAGCCATGATCCGCCCTCTCCTCAACGGCCGAAAGCCGCCTCGAAACGATCACCAATATTCACATCAACGCCGAGGTGCTGCGGAAGGGTCACCAGCTTCGGCGCCATCTTGATCCCGGAGTCCAGCATCCGACCACCCGCAGAGAACTGATCAATGGCCACGTTCCCGCCGCTGATTAAGC
The DNA here is from genome assembly GCF_059570575.1 of Streptomyces sp. CNX435. Classification (NCBI taxonomy): domain Bacteria; kingdom Bacillati; phylum Actinomycetota; class Actinomycetes; order Kitasatosporales; family Streptomycetaceae; genus Streptomyces; species Streptomyces sp. CNX435. The sequence goes on from NZ_JCANTA010000010.1 coordinate 222,072, forward strand.
TGAGCCCTCTGGTACCGAGCCACTGACCTTCCCCGTACCCCGCCTGCGCCACGCCGGCCATGCGGCTACGCAGACCACTCTCCGCGAATTCCACAATCCCGATATCCTTACGCCCCCACAGAGCCACGTTCTTACCGAACACGGTTTTCGGGACACCACCCGTGACACGGCCGGCATTTTCACCGAACGAGACGTAGTTGCGCACGTTCTTCACTGCGTCGATGTAGTTCGTCCCGAGATCCAAAGCGCGTGCCTGCGCCGCCGCAGGGGTGGCCAGCTTCGCGCCCTTCGTGAACGCCCCCAAACCGGGCAGCACGCCGAGGGCGTCCAGGCCGATGGTCGCCCAGCTGATGTCAGCACCTGCCGCCTTCGCGATCCCGTGCGCGGCCAGCGTCAGACCTCCCGTAACCAGCGCGGCCGTCGCGAAAGCCGCACCGATCCCGAAGGGAGCGGTGATGATGGCCAGCACCGCCAGCGCCGCGGTGACGTAGCTGAGCACGTCGCCGATCGCCTTGATCAGGTCCGCGTGGTCCTTGACCCAGTCGACCGCGCCGTCCAGTACGTCCGAAACACCGCTCGCGATACGGTCGAACAGCCCCGGCTCGTCCGGGGCTATGTCTCCCGCGCTGTCCAGTTCCCGGACGATCGACCACGCCTTGGTGAAGTAGCGCTCCTTCAACTCCTCGGCCCGGCGCCGTACATCCTCCAACGCGTCACCGGCCTTCTCCGCCGCCTTCTCGCGCTTGTCCTGCTCCTTCTTCTGCGCGTCCGACGCCTTGTCGTTATCCGACGCCCCGGGGAACGGCGCCGCCTTTCCGACGTCTAGGAGGCGCTGCGCGTCACCGAGGGCCTCCTGCTTCCGCCGGGCCTCGCGCTCCAGCGCACGTGCCTCGTCCTGGAAACCGTCCAATTCCTTGGCCCAGCGTTGCAGGGCGTTGGCCGCCTTCTCGAAGGAGGTGTGCGCCCGCTTGATGTCGGGGGTGACGTTGTCGGCAACGTGGTCGGCGAAGGCGTTCGCGGCCTTGCCCTTCCAGACCCCCTGGTCGAGGCGCTCCAGCTCCCTGGCGGTGGTGCCCAGCTCACCGGCGAGCCGGCCGATGGAGCGGGACAGGTATTTGGTGCTGTGCGCGTCACCGGGTGTCGGGTCGAAGCCGAGGGTGGGGTAGTCCTTGTCGGCCACCGTCAACTCCCCTTGGGCTGCAGGGCTGCTTCCAGTTCCTTTTCCAGCCCGTCGAAGTCATCAGCGATTTTCCGCAGCATCTTGGCGGCCCCGTCGGCGTGCTCGCCCAGCTGGTCGATCCCGTATTCCCACGACTCGGCGAAATCCTGCAGCTCACGCATGAGCATCCAGGCTCCGACCACGTCGGTGTCGGCGCCCCTCATCGACCGGGCAGCGTGGTCCAGCCGTTTGGCCATTGTCGTGAACGTATGGAACAGCTCGTCGAGAACGTCACCCTTGATCTTTAAGTCTGCCATCTCGGTCCTTCCGTCGGGGTCGACGTACTGTCGCTACGGGGCACGGGCCGGCCCCGGCATTGCGAGGCTCCGTACGACGTGACGCTAGCGAAGAGGGGTGTCGTCGCACCACCCCGATTTTCCGTCAGACATTGCCTCTTGAGGCAATGATGGAATTTCACCAATGGACCGGCTCCGGGCCAGGAGACGCCCCTCGCCTGCCAGATCGGCTCCTTTGCAGGGTGGCGTACGACACGTCCCGACCGACCGGCCTCCCCGGTCACCGCGAAAGGCGTAGGCGACCGGGCCTATGCCTAGCGGCGTTCAGGGTCTGACTGTCGGCCAGGCGTTCTTCTCGCTCTGCTCAAGATGCATGGTGTATCGCGCGTAGGACTTGGCACCAATACACAACTCGTCGTGCTGAGTGCCCGTCTTGGCGCTGGTTCTGGCCTTCTTCGGGCCACCGGCCTACGCGCCCTCGAAGACGTTCCCCGCTGGGCCGGGCAACCAGGTCTGCGGTCTCCCCGCGGCCGAATCGGTCGGCGAGGGGGCAGGGGTAGCCGCACCGAGGTCGTTGACCTGCTGAATGCGTTCGTGTCGTCGTCGCTGTCGCCGCAGGCGGCGAGAAGGAGACTCAGCACGGCGACGACTGCTACGGCGGCAGGGAGGGGTCGAAGGTTCACGGTCAACTCCCTGTGACGAAAGTGGGTTCTCCACGCCAGGTGGCGGTCGGTCAGGTCGGTCAGCGGACGACGGACTGGACCTCCCTGACGGTGACGTCCTGCTCGCTGGCGAATGTCCCGGAGGGGAGTTCGGCGGGGTCGGGGTTGTTGGTCCCGGTCCAGCTGACGTTCCAGGTGACGCTGCCTTCGAACTCGTACGGCCCTGTCGCCTCGGTGGACCGGAGGTACTGCACGCCACACGGCGGCGACTCCTCGGCTCCGGCCGGCCGCTTCCGGCCGACGCTGCCGTCGTCGTTGAGGGGGCATTCGCCGGATTCGGGGAAGGTGAAGGCGTCCTCGGTGCCGGGGTCGATGTGCAGACTGCCAGGGGTGGCGGTGGTGGTGGCGGAGATGCGGAGCACGTCGACGGACGCGGTGACGGAGACGGGCTGGAAAGCGGCATCGTCCAGGGACACCCAGGTGGGGAGGTTCACGACCTGCCGGTCGCTGTCGGGTTGCAGGGTCGGGGTGACCTCCGGGATACGGATCTCCTGGTAGGCGAGCTGGGCGAGGATCTCAGGGCTGATGGTGTTCTCGATCTCGGGAGGCGGCTCGTCTCGGATATCGACCCAGAAGGGCATCCCGCCGCAGTCAAGCGTATCTGGACTATCCGACTGACTGGGATCCTTGTACACCCCCCACCAATAACCCTCGTCATTCTTATCGACGTTGAAGGGGCCGTGCTTTCCGTCGATGTACTTATCCTTCATCGCTTTCGCATTGTCGACGTCGTGTTGCGGACTCAGGTCAACGATCCCGTCGAACCGGGTTTGTGCGGCCTCTTCCGCGGTCCACTTCGGCGCATACCAGCATGCCGGGGGAGACCAATTCCCGATGGGCGTCAGCGCCCCGCCGCCTTCACCCCCGTTTCCTCCACTGCGTGAGTAGGAAATCTTGGCGCCGGCCTGCGCAGAAATCGCGCCGTTCTGGGAATCTCCCTTCTCCTTGGGAGGTTCGAGGAAGTTTCCTGCATCTCCTCTACCACCGCCCTGGGCGTGGGCCGGGCTCACACCCAGGGCCGTGGCGATGGCGATCGCTCCAAGGAATGCTGGTAACCGGCTCATTTCTCGCACTGCCCTGCACCCCGTTCAGAGATTCCGTCAGTCATCTGCCAGACACCGAGCTTGTTCTTCTCATAGCGCGTGTTATAGAGCACGTTGGCACTAGCCCCACCAGAGGAGTTCTTGATGGGCTTGCCCGTCTTGGCGTCGGTGATGTACGAGTCGCTCTCGTCCGAGCAATAGATCACAACGGTTGCTCCGTCGTCGCGGCGACTTACTTCTCTCACGGTGAAACGAGTCGTCCCAGCCCACGCATGACTCTCATCCAGATAGCCCTTGATGTAATCGGTCGCATTCTGTCGAGCAGCCCCGACCAGGTAGAAGTCCAGCGCTTCCGTCTCCGTCGTGCCTCGGAAGATGGCATCGTCGATAGCGTCGATCATCTGTGCGCTGTCTCGGAGGACAGCGTCCTCCACGGGGTCACTTCTCGTCCAGTCCTCGAACACGTTCTCCGCGTCGTCCGGCAGTTCGATCTCCGGTCTCCCCGCCGCCGAGTCGCTCGGCGAGGGGGACGGGGTGGCCGACTCTGTGCCTTTGATCTTGTCGTCGGCGTCTGCGTTGTCGTCGTCGCTGCCGCCGCAGGCGGCGAGGAGCAGGCTCAGGGCGGCAACGGCCGCCGCGGCGGCGGGGAGAGGACGGCGCTTCACTTCGGCTCCGGGGGATAGGGAGGATCTCTGTGTGACGTGACGCTATCGAAGGTTGATCCAGTTGCACACCGTCGAATTTTCGTCAGCTATTGCCTCTTCCGGCAATAATGGAATTCCATTGAGCACTGGCTCCGAACCAGTCGACTCCCCTCCGGCTAAACCGATTCCCCTCATTCGGACCCCGCCCCGTCCGCGGCTCCCGGACCGGTCCCGGCCGCCGGGGCGAGGACCCGCCTCCGGGGTCACCGGGGCGGGATGCCGGGTGGGTGGGACGTAACTGGCGGGAAACGATCGGTTCGGGGCTGCTCCATTTGGGACATCTGCGCGGTAAGTTGCGGCCATGTCTCGTGGACGCCACCGCTTCTCCTCGCCGATGCGCGGGCTCCTGCCGCCCGTGTCGTTCGCCGTGGTCGCGCTGGGTTGCGCGGCTGGGGCTTGGCTGGCTTCCGGTGACGGGTCGGCCGTGCGCTGGCTCGCCGTGGGGGCTGCCGGGGCTGCTGTGGGGGCTTCGGCGCTGTTGCGGATGCGGGATCGTATGACCGCGTTGCAGGTCACCGAGGCCACCGGGGCGCAGGCGCGGGCCGAGCGGCGGTACGAGGAGCAGGTGGCCGAGCTGAAGGGCGACCTCGAAGAGGCCCGTCGCGTTCGCGGGGAGCTGGAGAAACGGCTCGGGGCGCGGCACGTCGACCTCGCCCGGCTGCGTACGGATCACGCCGCGCTGCTCGCGCGCTACGCCACCGCCGAGTCCGAGCGCGCCGCCGCGCTCGAAGGGCGGCGGCAGTTGGCCATCGAGGCCGCGACGCCCGCCAAGCAGCTGCCGCCCGCCGGTTCTCAGCCGCAGACGCGGCCGCCCTCCCCCGTTGCGTACCTCCGCGCCTCCCGCGCCCTCGACGACCTCGCCGGGAACGCCGCCCGCCAGGGCCACGGGCAGAGCCACGCACAGGCGCCCTCCGGCGACGCCGCTGGCTTCAGCTACTTCGCGCGGACGGCCAAGCGGCCGGCTCCCCCCGGGCAGCGCCGTGACGACGGCCCCGGGCGCGAGGTTCAGCGGCGGACTCCACCGGCTGCCGGCCGTCCGGCCGGCAGCGGCCATCGCCGTACGCCCGAAGAGCCCGGTGACGACGGTACCGACCTGGCCGACGTCGTCGGGCCCGAGGTTCTCGCCGAGGCTGAGGCGGAGGATGGGGAGGGCGCGGGCGCCGGGGCTGACGTCACCGCCTCCGCCGGCGACGCCGACGACCCCGACGACGACCCCGAGGGGCCCGTCGGCCGCGTCATCGACCTGGAGCAGGCCAGCTGAACGGGGATTCGCCCCCGTTCCTCCTCACTTGTCGATGTCCCCGACGACGAAGAACATCGACCCCAGAATCGCCACCATGTCCGCCACCAGCGTCCCCGGCAGCAGCTCGGTGAGCGCCTGTATGTTGTTGTACGACGCGGAGCGCAGCTTCAGCCGGTACGGCGTCTTCTCGCCCTTCGACACCAGGTAGTAGCCGTTCAGCCCCAGCGGGTTCTCCGTCCAGGCGTACGTCTCCCCTTCCGGCGCCTTCAGCACCTTCGGCAGCCGCTGGTTCACCGGGCCCGGCGGCAGCTCCGCCAGCCGGTCCAGGCAGGCGTCGGCCAGGCCGAGGGAGTTGTGCGTCTGCGCCAGCAGCACCTCGAAGCGCGCAAGGCAGTCGCCCTCCTCGCGGGTCACGACGCGAAGCGTGCCGCCCAGTTCCCCGTACGCCAGATACGGCTCGTCGCGCCGCAGGTCGAAGTCCACCCCGGAGGCGCGCCCTATGGGCCCGCTCACGCCGTACGCGTGCACGATCTGCGGCGGCAGTACGCCCACGCCGCGCGTACGGCCGCGGAAGATCTCGTTGCCCAGCACCAGCCGGTCGAAGACGTCCATCCGCGCCCGCGCCGTGCGTACGGCCGCGCGTGCCCGGTCCGTCCAGCCGGCGGGCAGTTCCTCCTTCAGGCCGCCGACGCGGTTGAACATGTAGTGCATCCGGCCGCCGGAGACCTCCTCCATGACGGCCTGTAGGTCCTCGCGCTCGCGGAAGGCGTAGAAGATCGGGGTGATGCCGCCGAGTTCGAGGGGGTACGAGCCGAGGAACATCAGGTGATTGAGCACCCGGTTCAGCTCCGCGAGCAGCGTACGCAGCCACACCGCCCGCTCCGGCACCTCCATGCCGAGCATGCGCTCGACGGCCAGAACTACGCCCAACTCATTGGAGAAGGCCGACAGCCAGTCGTGGCGGTTGGCGAGGACGATGATCTGGCGGTAGTCGCGGGCCTCGAAGAGCTTCTCGGCGCCGCGGTGCATGTAGCCGATGACCGGCTCGGCGCTGACGATGCGCTCGCCGTCGAGGACCAGGCGCAGGCGCAGCACGCCGTGGGTGGAGGGGTGCTGCGGGCCGATGTTGAGCACCATGTCGGTCTGCTCGGCCGCGCCTCCGATGCCGACCGTCAGCGGGGCGGCGTGTGCGGTGCGTGCGGTGCCCGCTACGGGGGCGGCGTCTCCGGTGGGCGCGGCAGTCATGGCGCCGAGCCTAGCGGCCGTACGAACCGTGCCCTAGGGCCGCGGCGAGGACCCGTCCCCGTCGTCCTCGTCCTCCGGCAGCTTGCACACCCGCTCCAGGAAGAGGGCCGCCGCGACCACCAGCGCCGCCGCGACCACCGCCAGCGCCGCGTACACCACCTGCGCCCGGCGCGTGCCGTAGTCCAGCCCGTCCAGCACCAGGAACAGCCCCAGCCCCGCGTACAGCCCGGCCACCAGCGCCGACACCAGCGCGCTCGCCTGCCCCAGCACCACCGCCCGCGCGGCCATCAGCGGGTCGACGCCCTTGGCCTGCGGATCGCGCTCGCGCTGCGCGCCGAGCCGGGAGCGGATGGAGAGGGCCGTCGCCGTCAGGATCGTGGCGATCAGCGCCAGCACCACCGGGGCGGCGACGGGGACGCTCGGCAGCGTACCCACCGAGTTCCACAGCCGGGATCCCGCCCAGGCCAACACCCCCGCCACCACGAAGATGCCGGCCAAAACCCCGATGCGCAGTTGCCTCACCGAACGCGCTCCTCCCAGAACTCCCAGAGATCGTAGCCCCGAAGGACCGGCGGAGCGCGCTCAGTCGGGCAGCCGCAGTTCGAGATCCGCGCGCTCGTGGACGCCCTGCCGGCCGACCTGCGCCAGCAGCTCGGCCACCGGGCCGTGCCCGGGCAGTTCGGCGGCGGGCTCCACGTCGTGCCACGGGACGAGCACGAAGGCGCGCTCGTGCGCGCGGGGGTGCGGGAGCGTCAGGGCGGGGTCGTCGGAGACGGCGCCCTGGTACGCCACGATGTCGACGTCCAGCGTGCGCGGGCCCCACTGCTCGTCCCGTACGCGCGCGAACGCCTCCTCGACCGCGTGCGCGCGCTCCATGAGGGAGGCGGGCGGGAGGGTGGTCCGTACGAGGAGGACGGCGTTGAAGAACGTCGGCTGGCTGCCCGCCTCGACGCCCCAGGGGGCGGTCTCGTACACCGGCGAGACGGCTTTGACGCGGAGGCCGGGGGTGTCTTCGAGCGCGTCGACGGCTCCCTGGAGGGTCTCCAGGCGGTTGCCGAGGTTACTGCCGATGGAGAGCACGGCGCGTTTGGGGTTCTGCAGGGTCGAGTCGGCCGCGTCGACCTGCTCGACCACGGAACGCGGCACTGGCTGCACGGTCGGGTCGCTGCGATTCAATGATCAACCTCTGCTTCGGGTGATGGTGATGGTCACGTCGTCGAACGGCACGGTGATCGGCGCGTCCGGCTTGTGCACCGTCACCTCCACCTGCTGCACGGGCGGGTGTTTCAGGCACTGCGCGGCGATCCGCTCGGCGAGCGTCTCGATCAGGTCCACCGGCTCGCCCTCGACGATGGCGACGGCCTCCTCGGCGACGACGCCGTAGTGGACGGTCTGCGCCAGGTCGTCGTCGGCGGCGGCTCCGCGGGTGTCGAGGTGGAGGACGAGGTCGACGACGAACGGCTGGCCTTCGGCGCGCTCGTGCGCGAAGACGCCGTGGTGACCGCGGGCCCTGAGGCCGCGCAGCGCAACTCGGTCGGCTACGGTCATGGCTCGCCTCGCCTCCTGCGGTGTGCGTTCTCGCTTCGTGCCTTCTCGCTTCGTGCCTTCTCGCTTCGTGCCTTCTCGCTTCGTGCGTTCCGCTTCGCGCGTCGTGTCCTGCGTCGTGGTGTCTGCGTCGTGTGTCTGTGTCCTGCCTCGTACGTCGAGTGCCGGCGGCTGATCACTGCTCGTTTGGGGCCGATGCGTGGTGCCCGGCGGGACTCGGGGGCTCGCGAATGCTGAAGCCGTGCCGCCGCGACGTCCGGCCCTGCCCCCGGGGCCCTCGATCGAATGTACCTGCGGCTGGTGACAAGCCGTGCGACCGGGGCTGCCGCGGTCGTCCGCGGCCCGCGGCACGCGCCGCCCCGGCTCTGGCCGCACCTACCCGGAGGGTCGACGGGGCAGCCGTACGGGGAGTGACGTCGACTCGAACGGGCTATGAACGCGATCCGGGTCTTATGAGACGTCCCCCGGGCGTCCCCCAGCCGTCCCCAGCCGTCCCTAGGCGTTCCCAGGCATTCCCAGGCGTCCACCAGGTTCCCAGGCGTCCCAAGACGTCCCCACGTGCTCCCCGCACACCCGCCCCAGGGTAGGCCGCTCCTCCGACAACGGCCGAGGGGTGCGGGTTCGCGTGCGTGGCCCGTACGCCGGTTCTACGCCCGCCTCGCGCGCTCCCGTGCCGCTACGCCCCGCGCCCCTCCAGCGCCGACGCCACCCGTACCGCGTCCGCCGTCGGCCGCACCTCGTGGACCCGTACCGCCCACGCGCCCTCCCGTGCCGCAATCGCCGACACCGCCGCCGTCGCGGCGTCCCGCTCGCGCGCTGGCGGCGGCGCGCCGTCGGGGCCGGCCAGCACCCGCCCGAGGAACCGCTTCCGCGACGCCGCCACCAGCAGCGGCCGGCCCAGCTCCGCCCGCAGCCAGGCGAGGCTGTTCAGCAGTACGAGGTCGTGCGGCGCCTCCTTGGCGAAGCCGAGGCCCGGGTCGGCGATGATCCGCTCGAAGCCGATTCCGCCGGCCACGGCCCGGTCCAGGCTGCGGCGGAGTTCGTCGACGACCTCGGTGACGGTGTCCTCGTAGACCGCGCGGTTGTTCATGTCGATGGACTGCCCGCGCCAGTGCATGACGACGAACGGCACTCCGGCCGCCGCGACCGCCGGCACCATCGCGGGGTCGGCGAGGCCGCCGCTGACGTCGTTGACGAGCCGGGCGCCGGCGGCGACCGCCCGTTCGGCGACGGTGGCGCGCATGGTGTCGACGGAGACCAGCACGCCTTCGGCCGCGAGGCCCCGTACGACGGGCAGCACGCGGCGCAGTTCCTCGTCCTCGTCCACGCGGGGCGCGCCGGGGCGGGTGGACTCGCCGCCGACGTCGACGATGTCGGCGCCGGTGGCGACGAGGTCGATGCCGTGCTTGATGGCTGCCGCGGAGTCGAACCACAGGCCGCCGTCGGAGAAGGAGTCGGGGGTGACGTTGACGACGCCCATGACGGCGCAGCGGCCGAAGTCCGGCAGCCCCGCCACCTGCCCCCTGCGCGCATCCGTCATAGCACCAGCGTAGGCGCCTCCGGTACGCCCCGGCCCGGCAGGGGCGGCGGGAGGTGGGGCACAGGGGACGCGCAGGGCGGACTGCGGCGGGGCGGACACGGCCGTGGGTCGATGTCAGAGGGCGGGCCTACCCTGGGGCGGGTGTGCGGGGATCGGGGGATCGCGGGGACCCGGGTGTGCGGGGGTGTGCGGGGACCGGGGGGTCAGGGAGACCAGGGATAACGGGGATAACGGGGATAACGGGGATAACGGGGATAACGGGGATACGGAATACCGGCTCAGGCCGCGCGTACTACTCGGAAACCCGTATTGCCGCTCGAACTGTCCGGGGTGTTCCCCATCCTCGCCGACGTCCGGTACCGCAAGCAGTACGACTCGTGGCACATGTGCGACCCCCCCTTCAGCACCCGCGACTGTCCCAGCCGCGGCCCCCGCGGGTTGTCACACGGCGCCTTGCGGTGATGCCGCGCGTGGAACCAGTCGGCGCACCACTCCCACACGTTGCCCGTCGCGTTGTGCAGCCCGTAGGCGTTCGCCTCGAAGGCGTCGACCGGGCAGGTGCCGCGGTAGCCGTCGGCCGCCGTGTTGCGGTCGGGGAAGCTGCCGCGCCAGATGTTCATCCGATACGCGCCCTCCGGATCCCGCTCCGCACCCCACGGGTACGGCTCGCCGTCCAGCCCGCCGCGCGCCGCGTACTCCCACTCCGCCTCCGTCGGCAGCCGCGCGCCCGCCCAGGCGCAGAAGGCGAGCGCGTCGGCGTACGAGACGTGCACCACCGGGTGGTCCCAGCGGCCGCGCAGGCCGGAGCCGGGGCCTTCGGGGTGGCGCCAGTCGGCCTGGTGGACCTGCCGCCACCAGGGCGTCTGCGGCGGCGAGGCGGTGGGCGGGAAGTTCTTGGGCAGGAAGCCCGCGAAGACGAAGGACCAGCCGAAGCGCTCGGCGTCCGTGACGTGGGACGTGGCGTCGGCGAAGGCCGCGAACTCCTCGTTCGTCACCGTCGTCGCCGCGACCGCGAAGCCGTCGACCGTCACCTCACGTGCCGGGCCCTCGCCGTCCGCCGGGTAGGGGCCGTCGTCGTAGCCCATCCGGAACGCACCGCCGGGCAGCTCCCGCCACCCGCCGCGCGGCTCGTACGCCCCCGAAGCGGCCCCGGCGGCCACCCCCGGAACGCCCCCCGCAGCGGCCTCCGAGGCACCCGAGGCCGCCGTACGCCCTCGCACCACCGGCGCGGCGAGCCCCTCCGGACCGCCGCCCCCGCGCCCCGGCGCACAGCACGCCTTCAGCTCCCCCGATCCGGCGCCCGCCACGTCCACGTCCACGTCCGCGCCCACGTCAGCGCCCCCGCCCGCACCAGCATCCACGCCCGCGTCCTCCGCCCCGGCTCCCATCAGCGCGCCCTGATCAGGCTCATCGCCTCGGCCCGGGTCGCCGGGTCCCGCAGCTGCCCCCGCACCGCCGACGTCAGCGTCTTCGCCCCCGGCTTCCGCACCCCGCGCATCGTCATGCACAGGTGCTCGCACTCGATGACCACGATCACGCCCCGCGGCTCCAGTATCCCCATGAGCGAGTCCGCGATCTGCGTGGTCAACCGTTCCTGCACCTGCGGCCGGCGCGCGTACACGTCCACCAGCCGCGCCAGCTTCGACAGCCCCGTGATCTTCCCGTCGTGCGACGGGATGTACCCCACGTGTGCGGAGCCCACGAACGGCACCAGGTGGTGCTCACACGTGCTCAGCACCTCGATGTCCTTGACCAGCACCATCTCGTCGTGGCCCAGGTCGAACGTCGTCGTCAGCACGTCCTCCGGACGCTGCCGCAGCCCCGCGAATATCTCCTTGTACGAGCGCGCCACCCGCCCCGGCGTGTCCAGCAGACCCTCGCGGTCCGGGTCCTCGCCGACGGCGATGAGCAGTTCCCGCACGGCGTTCTCGGCGCGCTTCTCGTCGAAGTCGCCGTACTCGTGCCCGTGCTCGTACCCCTGCCCCTGCCCGTGCCCTGGCACGCCCTCGCCGACGCCGTACCCGTGCTCGCCGTACTCCGGGCCGTCTCCGGGCCGGACAGCCGCATCCCTCATCGTCGTGCCTCTCGTACCTGCGCGTATGGCCGCGCCCCCAAGGCTAGAACCTCGGGGGCGCCGCACACATTCCAGCAGTCCGCTACGGCTGACCGCCCTCGCTCGGCGACGGCTGGTGCTGCGGGCCCTCGCCCGGCAGCGTGCCGTCCTGCAGGCCCGGCAGCCCGCCGCCCACCGGCGGGGTGTCGGCCTTGTCGAGCATCTTCGGGGCGGCGGTGGCGGCACCGTTCGTCTCCCGCGGGGAGGCGACCGGCGGCCGGGTGGAGGGGGTACGCCGCGAGGAGCCGGTCCACGCCGGCCGCAGCGGGCGCTTGACCAGCGGGCGGAAGATCTCGGCGATCTCCTCCTTGCCGAGGGTCTCCTTCTCCAGCAGCTCCAGCACCAGGTTGTCGAGCACGTCGCGGTTCTCGACGAGCATCTCCCACGCCTCGTTGTGCGCGGCCTCGATCAGCTTCTTGACCTCCTCGTCCACCAGCGCGGCGACCTCCTCGGAGTAGTCGCGCTGGTGGGACAGCTCCCGGCCCAGGAAGGGCTCGGACTGGTCGGAGCCGAACTTGATAGCGCCGAGCCGCTCGGTCATGCCGTACTGCGTGACCATCTTGCGGGCGAGGCTGGTGGCCTTCTCGATGTCGTTGGCGGCGCCGGTCGTCGGGTCGTGGAAGACCAGCTCCTCGGCCGCCCGGCCGCCCATCATGTACGCGAGCTGGTCGAGCATCTCGTTGCGCGTGGTGGAGTACTTGTCCTCGTCGGGCAGCACCATCGTGTAGCCGAGCGCGCGACCGCGGGAGAGGATCGTCACCTTGTGCACCGGGTCGCCGCTGGGAGAGGCCGCCGCGACCAGGGCGTGCCCGCCCTCGTGGTACGCGGTGATCTTCTTCTCCTTCTCCGACATGATCCGGGAGCGCTTCTGCGGGCCGGCGACCACGCGGTCGATGGCCTCGTCCAGCATCGAGTTGTCGATGAGCTTCTTGTCGCTGCGTGCGGTGAGCAGCGCGGCCTCGTTGAGTACGTTGCTGAGGTCGGCGCCGGTGAAGCCGGGGGTGCGCCGGGCGACGGCGGACAGGTCCACGTCCGGGGCGATGGGCTTGCCCTTCTGGTGGACCTTGAGGATCTCCAGCCGGCCCTGCATGTCCGGGCTCTCCACGCCGATCTGCCGGTCGAAGCGGCCGGGGCGCAGCAGGGCGGGGTCGAGGATGTCGGGCCGGTTGGTGGCCGCGATGAGAATGACGCCGCCCTTGACATCGAAGCCGTCCATCTCGACGAGCAGCTGGTTCAGCGTCTGCTCGCGCTCGTCGTGGCCGCCGCCCATGCCGGCGCCGCGGTGCCGGCCGACGGCGTCGATCTCGTCGACGAACACGATCGCCGGCGCGTTCGCCTTGGCCTGCTCGAACAGGTCGCGGACGCGGGAGGCGCCGACGCCGACGAACATCTCGACGAAGTCGGAGCCGGAGATGGAGTAGAACGGCACCCCGGCCTCGCCGGCGACGGCACGGGCCAGCAGCGTCTTGCCGGTGCCGGGCGGGCCGTAGAGCAGCACGCCCTTGGGGATCTTGGCGCCGACGGCCTGGAACTTCGCGGGCTCCTGCAGGAAGTCCTTGATCTCGTGGAGCTCCTCGACGGCCTCGTCGGCCCCGGCCACATCGGTGAAGGTCGTCTTCGGGGTGTCCTTCGTGATGAGCTTGGCCTTGGACTTCCCGAAGTTCATCACTCGGGAGCCGCCGCCCTGCATCTGGTTCATCAGGAAGAGGAAGACGAGCACGATCAGGACGAACGGCAGCAGGGAGAGCAGGATGCTGAGGAACGGGTTGTCCTTGGTCTCCTTGACCGAGTAGCCGTCGGGGATCTCGCCCTTGCCGAACCTGTTCTGCAGCTTGTCGGCGAGATCGGCACCCTGGGTGTCGATGTAGTTCGCCTGGACCTTGTCGCTGCCGTCGATCTTGTTGTCGCCCTTGAGCTGGACCTTGATGGTCTCGCTGTTGCCGGTGGTCAGCTCGGCGGAGCTGACCTTCTTGTCGTTGATCGCGGCGACGACCTTGGCGGTGTCCACGGACTTGTAGCCCTCGGAGGAGCCGACCAGCTGCATCAACAGGACCACGGCGAGGACGGCCAGCACGATCCACATGACCGGCCCACGGAAGTAGCGCTTCACGTCCATCCACACGGGGCGGCGTACGCCCCGTCCCTCCTGCCCAGTGAGGCACGGCTGGCTCCTGACCGAGCCCGTGGCCGTGCATGTGCCTGTTATGGGTCCAAACTGAAACGACTGACGTTCGGACGGTACCCCAGAATTGTCACCCGTCCCCGGCGGGGACGGCTAACAAACCGGCTTTCCCAAGCTTCAACGGCGGGAAACCCCCCGGTGTTCCCCGGGCGGTAACCCGCCGGCCCGAGTCCGGCCACCCGAGGGGCGGCGGCGGGCGGTCCCCCCAGCCCGCGCGGAAGCCGCCGCGGACTGCGTCAGCCACCGTACACGTGCGGTGCGAGGGTGCCGACGAAGGGCAGGTTCCGGTACTTCTCCGCGTAGTCCAGGCCGTAGCCGACGACGAACTCGTTGGGAATGTCGAAGCCGACCCAGTCCACGTCGATGGGCACTTTTGCCGCCTCCGGCTTGCGCAGCAGCGTGAAGATCCGGAGCGAGGCGGGCTGCCGCGAACCGAGGTTGGACAGCAGCCAGGAGAGCGTGAGGCCGGAGTCGATGATGTCCTCGACGATCAGGACGTGCCGGTCCTGGATGTCGGTGTCGAGGTCCTTGAGGATCCGTACGACGCCGGAGGACTGGGTGCCCGCGCCGTACGAGGAGACGGCCATCCAGTCCATGGTCACCGGTGTGGACAGCGTGCGGGCGAGGTCCGCCATGACCATCACGGCGCCCTTGAGCACCCCGACGATCAGGAGGTCCTTGTCCGCGTACTCCGCGTCGATCTTCGCGGCCATCTCGGCGAGCTTGGCGTCGATCTCTTCCTTGGTGATGAGCACGTTCTCGAGGTCCGCGCCCATGTCCTTCGCATCCACCCGGGGTCACTCTCGTTCGTTCGACGACCACTGCCGAGCGAACAGTCTGCCATCCGTTCTCCGGCCGGTCAGGAGCGCGTCGGCGACGTCCTCCGCACGTCCGGACCCCTGACCGACGCCGGTACGGCCCCGGCGGCCCGCCGGTGCACCCGCGGAATCCGCGTCGTACGGGCCCTCAGCCCTCACGCCGGACCACCAGCCGGCCCTGTTCGCGGCGGGCGGACACCCGCCCGGGGAGGTTGATCGCGCCCTGGCCGCGCCAGCCGGTGATGAGCTTGTCCATCTCCTCGACGTGCCGGCTGAAGAGCGAACCGGCGGGGGAGCCGGCGTCGAGGGCGGCGCGGCGCAGGATGCGGCGGCGGACGGCGGGCGGCAGCGCGTACAGCCCGCGGACGTCGAGGCGGCCGTCGGCGTCGCGCACGCCGCGCTCGGCGTCGGCTGCCCAGGCGTCGAGGGCGTCGGCGTCGTCGCGGGAGAGCCGGGCGGTACGGGCCAGGGACGCGACGACGCCGCGGCCGAGGGCCTTCTCCAGCACGGGCAGCGCCTCGTGGCGGACGCGGGAGCGGGTGTACGCGGGGTCGACGTTGTGCGGGTCGTCCCAGACGGGCAGCGACTGGACCATGCACGCCTTGCGGGCGACCTGACGGTCGATCTGGAGGAACGGGCGGCGGTACCGGCCGCCGGGCCCGGAGGTGGCGGCCATGCCGGACAGAGAGCGCACACCGGAGCCGCGGGCGAGCGCCAGCAGCACGGTCTCGGCCTGGTCGTCGCGGGTGTGGCCAAGGAGTACGGCGGCGGCGCCGAGCCGCTGCGCGGCCTCGTCCAGCGCCGTGTAGCGGGCGTCGCGGGCGGCGGCCTCGGGGCCGCCGCCGCGGCCGACGTCGACGCGCACCGACTCGACGGGGTCCAGGCCGAGGGCGCGCAGCCGGCCGACGACTTCCTGCGCGCGCAGGTCGGAGCCGTCCTGGAGGCCGTGGTCGATGGTGATGCCGCCGGCGCGGGCGCCCTGGCGGGGGGCTTCGAAGGAGAGGGCAGAGGCCAGCGCCATGGAGTCGGCGCCGCCGGAGCAGGCGACGAGGACGAGCGGGGCGGTGTCCACGGCAGCGGTATCCGGATCGGAGGCGGCCGGAGCGGAGGCGGCCGGAGCGGGAACGGCCGAGTCGGAGGCGGCCGGGGCGGGAACGGCGGCCGGAGAGGCGGCGGAGGGGGCGGCCGGAGAGGCGGCCGGGGGGACTACGGCGGTGGGGGGGACCTGCGCCGTCGCGTACTCGGTCAGCACGTCGTGCAGGACGCGGCGTACTGCCAGACGTATCGCGGCGACCGCTGGATGGGGACCCATGGCTTTCACTTCACTTTCGCTGGCGGCGGAAAGAGCTCGCTCGGGCTCACCTCAACCACTGTCACTGTACGTGTGTCGATGGTGACAGAGGAGAGCGGTGAACCGAGCATTGCACGCGGGCAACGCCGGGTTCGCTCCCTCGGACGGGTGAAAGTCGCCCCACATACCGCGCCACGGGAACCGCCGGGCGCGGACGTCAGCTCTCGGCGCGGCTGTGCACCCGCGCGATCCAGTCCGCCGGTTTGGCGATCTCCGACTTGGTCGGCAGCGTGTTGGGCGAGGTCCACACCCGGTTGAAGCCGTCCATGCCGACCTCGTCGACGACGTGCCGTACGAAGCGCTCCCCGTCGCGGTACTGCCGGAGCTTCGCGTCCAGGCCCAGCAGCTTGCGCAGCGCCTGGTCCAGCCGGCCCGCGCCGGCCTGGCGGCGCTTGGTGAACTTCTCCCGGATCTCTGCCACCGACGGCACGACCTGCGGGCCGACGCCGTCCATCACGTAGTCGGCGTGCCCCTCCAGCAGGGACATCACCGCGGTTAGCCGGCCCAGGATCTCCCGCTGCGCGGGGGTCTGGACGACCTCGACGATGCTGCGCTCCTCGCCGCCCTCCTCCCGGCTGCCGCTGAGGCTCTGCAGCGCCTCGCGTACGCGGTCCAGCAGGGTGGCCGGGTCGATCTCGGTCTCGCCGAGGAACGACTGGATCTCGCCCTGGAGGTGGTCGCGCAGCCACGGCACGGCGGTGAACTGCGTGCGGTGGGTCTCCTCGTGGATGCAGACCCACAGCCGGAAGTCGTGCGGGGCGACCTCCAGCTCGCGCTCGACGTGGACGATGTTCGGCGCGATCAGCAGCAGCCGGCCCTGGCCCGCGCCGCCGCGGTCGGAGCCGGCGTGGGCGGTGGGGCCGCCGGGCAGGTCGCGGGTGGCGGGGGCGAAGGTCTCGTACTGGCCGAGGACGCGGGAGGACAGGAACGACAGCAGCATCCCCAGCTCGACGCCCGTGACCTTGCCGCCGACGGCGCCGAGGACGGCCCCGCCGGGGATGCCGGAGCGGCGCTTGTCCATTTTCTCCAGCAGCGGCGCGAGGACGGCGCGGAAGCCCGCGACGTTCGCCCTGATCCAGCCGGGCCGGTCGACCACGAGGATCGGGGTGTCGTGCCGTGGGTCGGCGCCCTCAGGATACATCCGGGAGAACTCGCGTACGTGCTCCTCCGCCGACCGGGCGTGCGTCCGCAGCTCGCCGACGATGGCACGCGCCTCGTCCCGGCTCACCTCGGGCCCCGGCCGCACGAGCCGCGTCGCGGTCGCAACCGCGAGATTCCAGTCGACCATCTCCGCACCACCGATGCTCGTCATCTCTTCACCGTACGTGCCCACGCGGCCGAGCGGGAGCGCGCGGCCCCCGGAACCGGCTACGGGAGGGCCCGTAGGGGGCCTGCCCGCCCGTCGCGGAGCGCGGCGGGCGGGCGGCCCGCGGGGCGGTCGCCCGGACGAGAGAGGAGATTCACTTCCCGTTCACTTCAGTCGGCGAATCGATTCACCTGTTTTGCCTAAATTCGGCGACGAAAGGTGAATCAGCACAGGCGAGACGGATGCGAACGCGCATACCTGAGGAAGAGGTCTCCCTCCAGCACCGCAAGAACCGCAAGAACCGCAAAGGACCCCCCACCGTGAAGCTCCCCCGCACCACCCGGCTCCGCGCCGCCGCCGCCGGCTCGCTCGCCCTCACCGGCGCCCTCGTCCTCGGCGCCTGCGGGTCCGACGACAACACCGGCGACTCCACCGACACCGGCGGCGGCGCCCAGGCCGCCCCCGGCGACGTGCGGTGCGACGGCTCCGGCGAGCTGCTGGCGTCGGGCTCGTCCGCGCAGAAGAACGCCGTCGACCAGTGGGTCAGCGACTTCCAGACCTCCTGCCCGGACGTCACCGTCAACTACAAGGCCACCGGCTCCGGCGCCGGGATCCAGGAGTTCCTGCAGGGCAAGACCGGCTTCGCCGGTTCAGACTCGGTACTGAAGCCCGAGGAGGTCCAGGCGTCGAAGAAGGTCTGCAAGGACGGCGAGGCCATCAACATCCCGATGCTCGGCGGCCCCATCGCCGTCGGATACCACGTCGAGGGGGTGGACGACCTGGTCCTCGACGCCGACACCCTCGGCCAGATCTTCGCCGGTGAGATCACGACCTGGAACGACCCGGCCATCGCCGACCTCAACCCGGACGCCGACCTGCCGGACACCCCGATCCAGCCGGTGCACCGCTCCGACGAGTCCGGCACCACCGACAACTTCACCCAGTACCTCGCCGCCGCCGCGCCCGACGGCTGGCCGCACGAGCCCGGCAAGAAGTGGCCCGTACAGGGCGGCCAGTCCGCGGACGGCTCCTCCGGGGTCTCCTCGCAGGTGAACCAGACCGACGGGGCCATCTCGTACTTCGAGCTGTCCTACGCCACCGCAAACGACATCGACACCGCCAAGCTGGACACCGGCGCCGCCGAGCCCGTCGAGGCCACCAGCGAGAACGCCTCCAAGGCCATCGCCGCCGCCAAGGTCACCGGCAAGGGCGGCGACCTGGCGATGAAGCTCGACTACACCACCGACGCGAACGACGCGTACCCCCTGACCCTGCTCACCTACGAGATCGCCTGCGACACGGGCAACAGCAAGGACAACCTCGACAAGGTCAGGTCCTTCCTGGGCTACACCGCCAGCGAGGCCGGCCAGTCGAAGCTGAGCCAGCTCGGCTACGCCCCGCTGCCCGCCGAGGTCGTGGAGAAGGTCCGTACGACCGTGGAGTCCCTCTCCTGACCCCCGGCCCGAGCCCCCGCCGCCTCCGCGCCCACCGGCGCGGGGGCCGGGACGGCCCGGGCCCGCCATCCGGTGCACCGCCGCCGGGACGACAGGCGCACACCCCCGCGCCGCCGCCCCACCCAGACCGGAGACCCAACGTGAGTACCGACACCGACATACGCACCCAGCCCCCGCCGCTGCCCACCGCGCCGCCCCCGGCGCGCCGCCGCCGGCGCAAGGCCGCCAACCGCCTCGGCGACCGCGTCTTCGCCGGTCTGGCGAAGGGGTCCGGGATCACCCTGCTGGTGATCATGGCCGCGATCGCGGCCTTCCTCGCGTACCGCGCGTCCCTTGCCCTCGCGAAGAACGAGGGCGACTTCCTCACCACCTTCGAGTGGGACGCCAACGCCGACCCGCCGGTCTTCGGCATCGCGGTCCTGGCCTTCGGCACGGTCGTCTCGTCGGTCATCGCGATGGTCATCGCGGTGCCGATCGCCGTGGGCATCGCCCTGTTCATCACTCACTACGCGCCACGCAGACTGGCCGGCCCCCTCGCGTACGTCATCGACCTGCTGGCCGCCGTCCCGTCCATCGTCTACGGCCTGTGGGGCGCCCTGTTCCTCGTCCCGCACCTGGTCGGACCGTACGAGTGGCTGGACGACGTGCTCGGCTGGACCGTCGTCTTCTCGTACGACGGCGGCGCCCCGCGGTCGCTGATGACCGCCGGCGTGCTGCTGGCGATCATGATTCTGCCGATCATCACCAACGTCAGCCGCGAGGTCTTCCGGCAGGTGCCGCAGACGCAGCAGGAGGCGGCGCTGGCGCTGGGCGCCACGCGCTGGGAGGCCATCCGGATGTCGGTGCTGCCCTTCGGGCGCTCGGGCGTGATCTCGGCGTCGATGCTGGGCCTGGGGCGGGCGCTGGGCGAGACGATGGCGGTGGCAACGGTGCTGTCGCCGTCCGCGATCCTCTCGGCGAAGGTCCTGGAGCCCGGGGGCGGGACGTTCGCGCAGAACATCGCCTCGGCGTTCAAGGAGGCCGGCGAGTTCGGGCGGGACGCGCTGATCGCCTCCGGCCTGGTCCTGTTCTTCATCACGCTGCTGGTCAACGGCGCGGCCCGGCTGATCATCGCGCGCCGCAAGGAGTACTCGGGGGCGAACGCGTGAGCGCGCAGGGTACGACGACGACGACCGCCGCCGACCGCGCCGACGCCCTCGGCATCCAGCAGCCGCGCCTGCCCCGCTGGGCGCCCGCCGGCGTCGCCGTCGCCGCGGCGGCGGTGGCGGTGGCCGTCGGGCTGGGCGCGGGGCTGGCCAGCCGGGTGCAGTGGGGGCTGATCGCCGCGGTGCTCTTCGTGGCCGGGCTGTACGCGGTCTCGGCGCGCGCGGAGGGCGCCCGCAGGGCGCGCGACCGACTGGCGACATCGCTCGTGTGGGGCGCCTTCCTGCTGGCCGTCGTCCCGCTGGCGTCGCTGGTGTGGGAGACCGTACGACAGGGCGTCAAGGTCCTCGACGGCTCCTTCCTCACGCACTCCATGTACGGCGTCGTCGCCATCGCCCCCGGCGGGGGCATCTACCACGCCCTGCTCGGCACCATCGAGCAGGTGCTGATCGCCACGCTGCTCGCCACCCCGATCGGGCTGCTGACGGGCGTGTACCTCGTCGAGTACGGGCGCGGGCGGCTGGCGAAGGCGGTGACGTTCTTCGTCGACGTCATGACCGGCATCCCGTCGATCGTCGCCGGCCTGTTCGTCCTCAGCGTCTGGATCATGGGGCTGGGCTTCGGCTACTCCGGCTTCGCGGGCGCGCTGGCGCTGGCGATCCTGATGATGCCCGTGGTCGTACGCTCCACCGAGGAGATGCTCAAGCTCGTACCCAACGAGCTGCGCGAGGCGTCGTACGCCCTGGGCGTACCGAAGTGGAAGACGATCCTCAAG
>NZ_JCANTA010000011.1:0-236609 GCF_059570575.1 Streptomyces sp. CNX435
CGCCCAAAAGTGAACATCCGGTATTAGACCCCGTTTCCAGGGCTTGTCCCAGAGTGCAGGGCAGATTGCCCACGTGTTACTCACCCGTTCGCCACTAATCACCGGCCGAAACCGGATCATCGTTCGACTTGCATGTGTTAAGCACGCCGCCAGCGTTCGTCCTGAGCCAGGATCAAACTCTCCGTAAATGCATACAATGATCTGCAGCACTACAGAAACGAGTCTGCCTCGCTACTGCTGTGTCACTACATCAAACACTTGGCATCGACTACTTGGCACACTGTTGAGTTCTCAAAGAACGGACACTTCCATCAAAACCCTCACCAGGCTTCTCCGGGCGTTTCCCTTCGGTGTGCCATAACCGTAGCGGATTGTCCCCCCGGCGCAAAATCCGGCCACCCGCCGAAAAGAACCGGGCATGCCGATTCAACCCCGACGAAAGGGAGTCGATCACGAAACGAGTAGATGACACGAGCCGCCCCTCCGGGACGGCCACCGTCGCACTGCGGAACCTCACCGGCCCCGTGGCAACCCGGAGAACGTTACGGTTCCTTGACGGGCTTGTCAAGCTCCAACGGACGAGTCTCGGCCTCGGCCGGACAACGCGCCTGCGGCGTACCGCCGGGGGTACGGTAGGGAGCATGACAGCGCACGCGCGAACCCAGCAGTGGTGGGCCGCCTGACGGCGGCCGACCTGGGTGCGTGTGTGCGCATGACTTCGACGGCCGCCGATTCGGCGGCCGTTTCGCGTAGCTCCCTCGCTCGCCGGCCGTCGATGCGGCGGTCTCCGGCAGAGGACGAGAGGGACGACGACGATGACGACGGACGGACCGGACGGGCCGCGGGGCTCGCGCGTGCGGATCTTCAGCGGGGTGAAGCCCACCGGGCATCTGACGCTCGGGAACTACCTGGGTGCCGTGCTGCGCTGGGTCGAGGTGGATCAGCATCGGGCCGACGCGCTGTTCTGCGTCGTCGACCTGCATGCCATGACCGTCGCGTACGAGCCCGCGCGGCTGCGGCGGCTCAGTCGGCAGGCCGCGCAGCTGCTGCTCGCCGCGGGGCTCGATCCCGAGGCGTGCACCGTGTACGTGCAGAGTCACGTCGACGAGCACGCGCGGCTGTCGTACCTGCTGGAGTGCACGGCCGCGGACGGTGAGATGCGGCGGATGATCCAGTACAAGGAGAAGGCCGCGCGGGAGCGGGCCAGGGGCGGGAGCGTGCGGCTGTCGCTGCTGACGTATCCGGTGCTCATGGCCGCCGACATCCTCGCCTTCGGTACGGACGAGGTGCCCGTCGGCGACGACCAGGCGCAGCACGTGGAGCTGACGCGGGATCTGGCGCAGCGGTTCAACCAGCGCTACGGGCGGGTGTTCACCGTGCCGCGGGTGACTCGTCCGCCGGTCGCCGCGCGGGTGATGAACCTGCAGGACCCGGCGTCGAAGATGGGCAAGTCCGACGACGCGGCGGCGGCGCGGGCCGGCATTGTGCATCTCCTCGACGAGCCGGACACCGTGCGGCGGAAGGTGATGCGGGCGGTGACGGACAGCGGTGGTGAGGTGGCGTACGACCCGGAGGCGCGGCCGGGGGTGGCGAACCTGCTGGAGATCCTGGCCGGGTGCACCGGGCGGAAGCCGGTGGAGCTGGCCGGCGAGTACGCCTCGTACGGGCAGCTCAAGCGCGATACCGCCGAGGCGGTGGTGGAGACCCTGCGGCCGGTGCGGGAGCGGCATGCGGAGCTGAGCGCCGATCCGGCGTACGTCGACGGGGTGCTGCGGCGCGGGGCGGAGCGGGCGCGGGGGATGGCGCGGCCACGGGTGGATGCGGCGTACGACGCGGCCGGGCTGTTGCCCGCCTTCGGGGGTGAGGCCGTCAGTTCGCCGGGCGGACGGTGAGGCTGCCGTCGCCCGTGGTGGCCTTGATGCGGTGCGGGCTGTCGGGGTCGTGCGGGACGGTGACGTCGGTGCTGCCGTCGCGCAGGTCGGTGAACCTGGTACGACGCCTTCGGTACCTCGACCGCCAGCCCGCCACGCTACGGATGGGGCGCCGTACGGCCTACGGGTCGGCGTCGACCATGTCCTTGTGGGAGAGCCGGTCGTCGGTGAAACAGAGGCGGTAGGCCGGGTCGAGGGAGAAGAGTTCGGTGCGGTAGATGACGCAGTCGTCGGTGCCGGGCGGGTCGGCGGGGGCGGCGGAGGGGCGGGTGTTGACGTCGGCCTCGTAGGCGGGGAGGCGGCGCTCGACGCTGTCCCGGGGCTGGCCGATACGCAGCGTGTCGTACGTGTCGGCGTCGAGGACGGAGCGGTGGGAGGTGTAGAGATCGGCGCCGAAGAGCAGCGCGCCGAGGACGACGATTCCGACGACCGGGATCCAGATCGCGTCCAGGATGCCGCGTCGTACGCGGCGGCGCGCGGCGGCCAGTTCGCGCCGGGAGGCGTACTCGCGCGGCGGCGCGGGGGCGGCGCCGGGGGCGAGGGGGAGGCGGGCGGTGACGGCGAAGCCGCCGTCCACAGGCTGTGCACGGAGCGTGCCGCCGGCGAGGCGGACGCGCTCGTCCAGGCCGACGAGGCCGTAGCCGCCGGTGGTGGGTGACGTTCCGGGGGCCTTTGCCGCCTTTGCGGCGTCCGGTGGCGGCGGGGCGTTGACCACGGTGACCTCGACGTGGTCGGCGTCGCGGCGGAGGCGGACGGTCACGGGTGCGCCGGGGGCGTGCTTGGCGGCGTTGGTCAGGGACTCCTGGACGACGCGGTGGATCGCCCGGTCGGCCAGGGCGGGCAGAGGAGGACGGTCTCCCTCTCCGTCCCGTACCAGCTCCACCCGCATCCCCGAGGCCGCCGCCCGCTGGACCAGCTCCTCCACCCGGTCGTCCGCCGGATGCACCGGCGCGCCCTCGCCGTCCTCGCGCAGCAGGCCGATGACCTCGCGCAGCCGCTCGGTGGCGGTCGCCGCGGCCGTGCGCAGCTCGGCGGCCTCCTTGCGGGCGGCGTCGTCGAGGCCCGGGGAGACCTGGAGGGCTGCGGCGCGTACGGCGATGAGGGTCAGCTCGTGGCCGAGGGAGTCGTGCATGTCGCCGGCGATACGGGAGCGCTCGCGCAGCCGGGTGCGGTCGGCGGTCAGCTCCTGCTCGCGCTCCAGCCGCTCGGCCAGCTCCCAGCCGGTGCGGACGAGGGCGGCGTGCTGGCGCGCGTACCGGCCGAGGAGCCACGGCAGCACCATCGCGAAGAGCACGGTGATGACGAGCGTCGCCCAGCCGGCGAACGTGGCGTCGGGGACCGCGCGGGTGAGCACGAGGCCGGCCGCGGTGATCGTGCCGAAGAGGAGGAGGGCGTGGCGCGGGCGGTCCGTGCGGCGGCCGAGGAGGAAGGAGAGGGCGACCTGGGCGAGGACGAACTGGTTGGTGAACAGCTCGGGGGTCGCGGCGAGGGCGAGTGCGGCGGGGATCGCGGCGGCGAGCAGCGGGCGGGGGCGGCTGACGGCGACGGCGAGGGCGAGGAGGGGGACGGCGGCGATGCGTATCCAGCGCAGGTCGACGCCGGCGGCCTGCTCGACGCCGGGGAGGCCGCCGGCGGTGACGGCGGGGAGGGTGAGGACCAGCCAGAGGAGCAGGTCGGCGGCGCGTTCGCTGCGCAGGACGCGGCGGAGGGCGGTGGTGGGCTTGGGGTCGCGGGGCTTGGGGTCGCGGGGCTTGGGGTGGCCCTGGGGATCGGCTTGGCCGGGGGGCCCGGGGGTGCCGGACCTCCCGGAGGTCCCCGGGAGGCCGGGGGTTTCGGGGTGTTCGGGGTGTTCGGGGTGGCCGGGAGCGGTGTGGTCGCCGTCGGGGCGTACGCCCTTGGGGCGGCGGGGGCGTAGGCGGTCGGGCAGCGTGCGACGCAGGGTGCCGTGCGGCCGGTCGGTGCCGGTCATGCGGCCACGGTACGGGGGGCGGGGGCCGCCGGGCACCTGACGAAAGTCATGTGGAAGTCCTGACTTCGGTGCGCAGCGGCGCGCGGGCCGCGTTCCTAGCGTGACCGGCATGAATGACGCGATCATCCACGCCGTCGAGGGCGTGGTCAGCACCCCGTGGGTGTACCTGGCGCTTTTCGGCATCGCCGCGCTGGACGGCTTCTTCCCGGTGGTGCCGAGCGAGACGCTGGTGATCACGCTGGGGGTGTTCGCCGCGGCGGACGGGCAGCCGGACGTGGTGCTGGTGGCGGTGGTGGCGGCCGTGGGGGCGCTGACCGGCGACCACGTCTCGTACGCCATCGGCCGCCGCGCCGGTCCGCGGATCTTCGAGCGGCTGCGGGCGGGGAGCCGGGCACAGCGGGCGTACGAGCGGGTGGGGCGGATGCTGGCGGAGCGGGGCGGGCTGGTGCTGGTCGTGGCCCGCTACATCCCGGGCGGCCGGACGGCGGCCACGCTGACGACGGGGGCGACGGGCTTTCCGCGCCGGACGTTCACGCGCTACGCGGTCCTCGCGGCCGTGACCTGGGCGGTCTACGGCACGACGCTGGGATACCTGGGCGGCGCGGCCTTCGAGGACGAGCCGCTGCGGGGCGTGGCGCTGGGGCTGGGGCTGGCGTTCGGCATCACGCTGCTGCACGAGGGCGTACGGGCCCTCCGCCTGCGGCGCGCGGGGCACCCTGCGGGTGGCGGGGCGGTCGGCGCGGGGGCGCGCCTCGCGGCGGGCGGACACGGTGCGAGCGCCGACGGTGCGGACAGCGGGGGTGCGGACGCCGGGCGCGGTGGTGCCGCGGCTTAGCGCGGGGCCTGGGCCGCGGCGGGCGGGTCCTCCTCCTCGGTGCCGGCCAGGCCCGCCTCGTAGGCGAGGATCGCGGCCTGGACCCGGTTCTTCAGCTCCAGGCGCGCCAGCACCTGACTGACGTACGCCTTCACCGTGCCCTCCACGAGGTGCAGGCGCCCGGCTATCTCCGCGTTCGACAGCCCGGCGCCGACCAGGGCCAGCACCTCGCGCTCCCGCGGGCTGAGCGCCGCGGCACGCTCGCGCGCCTCCTTCTCGCGGGTCAGCCGGCCGCCGCTGACCCGCTGGATGACGCGGCGGGCGACGTGGGGCGAGAGGTACGAGGCGCCGCCGGCGGCGGCGCGGACGGCGGCCATCAGCTCGTACGGATCGCCGGACTTGAGCAGGAAGCCCGCGGCGCCGCTGTCGAGCGCGCCGGCGATGTACTCGTCCTCCGAGAACGTCGTGAGCATGACCACCGCCGTCCCCGGCGCGGCGCGGCGCAGCTCCGCGGCGGCGCCCAGGCCGTCGAGCACCGGCATGCGGATGTCGAGCAGGGCGACGTCGGGGCGGTGCCGCCGGGTCAGCTCGACGGCCTCGCGGCCGTCGCCGGCCTCGGCGACGACCTCGATGTCGTCCGCGGCGGCGAGGATCGCCCGCACCCCGCCGCGGACCATGGCCTCGTCGTCGGCGAGCAGGACCCGGATCGCCTCGCGCCCGGGCGCCTCCTGCGGTGACTGCGGTCGCTGCGGTGGCATCGCCGGGCCCCCTACGCGCGCTTGCCGCCGGAGGCCGGGCCCGTGCCCAGCTCCCTGCTGCGGTCGCGGGCCGCTTCGATCGCGGCGATCAGGGCCGCCCGTACGCCGTGGTTCTCCAGCTCGCGGATCGCGTTGATCGTCGTACCCGCCGGGGACGTGACCGCCTCGCGGAGCTTGACCGGGTGCTCGCCGCTGTCGCGGAGCATGACCGCCGCGCCGATGGCGGCCTGCACGATGAGGTCGTGCGCCTTCTCGCGCGGCAGGCCCAGGAGGATCCCGGCGTCGGTCATGGCCTCGACGAGGAAGTAGAAGTATGCCGGGCCGGAGCCCGACAGCGCCGTGGCGGCGTCCTGCTGGGCCTCGGGGACGCGCAGCGTCTTGCCGACGGGCTTGAAGATCTCCTCGGTCCGCGCCAGGTGCTGCTCCAGCGCGTGCTTCCCCGCGGAGATGACGCACATCCCCTCGTCGACGAGCACCGGCGTGTTCGGCATGACGCGCACGACCGGCGCGCCCTCCGGGAGCCGTTCCTCGAAGAAGCCCGTCGGGATGCCGGCCGCGGCGGAGACGACCAGCCGGTCCGCCGGCGTGTGCGGCGCGAGGTCGTCCAACAGCGTGCCCATGTCCTGCGGTTTGACGGTGAGGATGAGGGTGTCGGCGCGCTTGGCGGCGTCGGCGTTCGACACGGGCTCGACGCCGTAGCGATTGCGCAGCTCTTCCGCGCGGTCCGGGCGGCGGGCGGTCACGAGCAGGTCGTCGGGCGACCAGCCGGCGCGGATCATGCCGGAGAGCAGCGCCTCGCCGATCTTGCCGGCGCCGAGTACGGCGACTTTCTGGGTCATGCCGTCCATCCTCGCACCGCCCCCCGACACCCCGCCGAGTTATCCACAGCCCGGACGCGGCCACGGGTCGCGGCGTACGCCGCCGCAGGTCACGCCGTACGCCGCCGGAGCGTCACCGCCCCCAGGCCGAGCACCAGCAGCGCGCAGCCGCCGACCACCACGACGTCGCGGAGGAAGTCGCCGTTGACATCCTCCCCGCCCGGAGGGGCGGGGATTTCTGGCTCAGGCTGCCTGCGGGAGCGGCGCTCCCGGAGGTCTTACGCCCTCGGCACCAGCCGGGTTGAGACCAGCCCGGACCAGCATCACGTGTGCGGAGTTCTTGTCCCTGGGGGACACCGCTCCACAGGCGGTGCAGGTATACGTTCGCTCGGAAAGGGGGAGTGCGTGCTTGGTTCTCGCTCCGCACCGTGCGCAGTCCATGGTGGTGTGCGCGGGGTTGACCAGGTGCACTGTCCGGCCGTGCTTGCGTGCCATCTGAAGCAGCGCCGTCTTCGTCGCGGCGATCGCCGCGTCCGCGGCTTTACGGGCCATGGTCGACTTGGCCAGGAACTTGGGCCGGAAGTCCTCCACGGCAAGGTGGTCGTGGTCGGTCACGACACGCTTGGCCCATTTGCGGGCGGTGTCCTGACGCTGCCGGGCGATCTTCTTGTGCACCTTCGCCGCCTGCGCCTGCGCCCTGCGGTACCCCCGGATCTGCGCCTTACCCCTGGGCCGGCGGCGCCGGGCCATCTGCCGCTGGTAGCGGGCCAGACGCTGCTCAGCACGCTCGCCGTGCCCGGCATGCGGAAGGTCGTGCCGGTCGCTGGTGGTGGTCGCGATCTCCCGCACACCCCAGTCGATGCCGATCACACGCCCGGTTTCCCCCAGGGCCTCGGTCGTCGTGGCGACGACGAAGCTCGCGTGCCAGTGCCCGAGGCTGTCGCGGTAGATCCGCACCGAGGAGGGGGCGGTCGGAAGTTCGCGGGACCACACCACCGTCACGGCGATACCGCCCGCCGGGTGCAGCCGGCCGTCCCGAAGGCGGAACCCGCGCCGCGTGTAGTTCATCGACGGCCGCGCCTCACGCTTCTTCTTGTACCGCGGCATCCCCGCACGCCGGGGCACCGGCAGCCGGGCCTTGATGTCCTTCAAGGCTTTGGCGCGGGAGGTGGCGAAGTCACGGATGGTCTGCTGCTGCGGCACCGAACCCCCCGCGCGCAGCCACGCGTTCGCGGCACGGGCCCCGGTCAGCATCTTGTCCAGCCGCGCCGGGCCGCACTTCTCGCCTTCGGCGTGGGCCTTCTTCGACCGGGCGCAGCACTGTCGAGACCCACCGGCACCGCGCCCACTCGGCAAGCAGCGCCGCCTGCGCGTTCGACGACACCCGCAACCGGTACGTGTACCGGGCGTGCCCGATCACCGTCATACCCCCAATGATCGCAGGCCAGAAGGGAGTTCGTATCGTGTTTCGGCATAATGTCGGATACGTGGTGCACCGAGTTCAACCAGCGGGCGAATCGGCTAGTCCCGCCCTGCCCCGCAGGGGTCCGGATTCCTCTCCGGCCTGAAGGCCGGGGCATCCTCGGAGACACCCGGTGACGCAGCCGATGCGGTGGCGCAGGGAGGCGGCGCCGGCGGGTTCGCCGAGCACGTCGAGGGTGCCGGTGACGCGCGCCTGGGTGCCGACGACCGCGCGCATGAGGGTGGTCTTGCCGCAGCCGGAGGGGCCGAGGAGGTACGGACCACGCGTCCCGTCGTACGGGCCGCAGCCCTCAGGCCCGTACGCGATCCGCCTCCGGCTGCGCGCCCGCCGCGCCGCCGGACGCCCGGTCAGCCGCCGCGCGCTCCCCCACCCCCGCGGTCTCGCGGCGGAACAGCGCGCCCGGCCACCATGTCCACCGCCCCAGGTCGAGCGCCAGCGCGGGCACCATGACCGTACGGACGAGGAAGGTGTCCAGCAGCACGCCCACGCCCACCAGCACACCCATCTGCGCCATCGTCACCAGCGGCAGCCCGGCGAAGACCGCGAACGTCGCGGCGAGCACGATCCCGGCGGACGTGATCACCCCGCCCGTCGACGTCAGCCCGGCGATGACGCCCTTCGCGTGCCCGTGGACCGCGACCTCCTCCCGGACCCGGGTCATGAGGAAGATGTTGTAGTCGATGCCCAGCGCGGTCAGGAACACGAAGCCCATCAGGGGGATGGACCAGTCGACCGCGGCGAAGCCGAAGACGTGGTCGAAGAGCAGGTACGACGCGCCCAGCGCGGCCACGTTCGACAGCACGGCGGTCGCGAGCAGCACCAGCGGCGCCACCAGCGCGCGCAGCAGCCCGATCAGCACCAGGAAGACCACCACCAGCACGATCGGCACCACCGTCCGCAGGTCGCGGTCCGCCGCCCGCTGGGTGTCCAGCGCCTCCGCCGTCGTGCCGCCGACCAGCGCGTCCGCGCCGTCGACCGCGCCCACGGCGGCGCGTAGCGCGTCGACGGTGTCCTTCGCCTCGTCGCTGTCGGGTTCGTCGTCGAGGGTGACGCGCAGCGCGGCCAGTTCGCCGTCGCGGGTCGTCTCGCCGTCCGCGACGCCCGCGACGCCCGCGACGCCGGGCACCTTCCCGGCCGCCGCCCGTACGGCGTCTTCCGCGCCCGCGTGCGTGACGATGTCGGCGGGGTCGGAGGCGCCGGAGGGATAGTGCGCGGAGATGCGCTCCTGCGCGACGACCGACTCGGGCTTGTCCTGGAACAGCTCCGACTGCTTGAGCCCGAAGTCCATGCCGACGACGCCGACGGCGAGCAGGGCGGTCACGCCCAGCGACATCAGCCACGACCGGCGCGGCCGGCGTGCCACCGCGGCGCCGATCCGGGACCACGCCGTGCGGTGCCCGTGCGCGGGCATGCCGTGGCGCGGGACGAACGGCCAGAAGACCCACCGACCGAAGATCACCAGCAGCGCCGGCAGCACCGTCACCAGCGCGAGGAACGCGCACACCGCGCCCACCGCGCCGACCAGGCCGAGCGAGCGGGAGGAACTGATGTCGGCGAAGTACAGGCAGGACAGGCCGACCGCGATGGTGGCGGCGGAGGCGAGGATCGCGGGGAAGCAGCGGCGCAGCGCCAGCCGCATGGCCGCGTGCCGGTCCTCGTGGCGGTGCAGCTCCTCGCGGTAGCGGGCGATGAGAAGCAGCGCGTAGTCCGTACCGACGCCGAAGACGAGGACCATGAGGATCCCGGCGGACTGCGGGTCGACGGGCAGGGAGGCGTGCTTGGCGAGCAGGTAGGTGGCCGCCTGGGTGAGGACGGCGGCGAAGCCGACGGCCAGCACGGGCAGGAGCCACAGGACGGGACTGCGGTACGTCATCAGTAGGAGAACGGTGACGACGGCCAGGGTGGCGAGCATCAGCGTCGCGTCGAGCGAGTCGAAGACGGCGACGGAGTCGGCGAGGGACGCCGCCGGGCCGCCCACCGCCACGTCGACGCCGGGCGGGGCGCCGTCGGCGGCCACGTCCCGTACGGCGTCGATGGTGTCCCCGAGGTCGTCCTCGTCGGCGATCGGCACGACGGTCATGAGCGCGCCGCCGTCGTCGGACGGCACGGGCGGCGGCACGCGCTCGCCTTCGGCGACGTACGGCGCGAACGCCCGCACGTCGGCCGCCGCCTGCTGCCGGCCGGCGTCCGTCATCGTGCCGTCCGGCACGCTGTAGACGGCGACGGCGGGCATGATCTCGTCGTCGGGGTCGCCGCGGAACTTCTCCAGCTCCGTGTTCAGCTCGGCGGACTCCGCGCTGCGTGGCAGAAAGGCGTTGGGGCCGGTGTCCTCGACGTCGCCGAGCTTGCCGGCCAGCGGGCCGAGCGTGGCGACGAGGAGTATCCAGACGGCCAGTACCAGCCATTTCGTCCGGCGTCCTCCGGGGGCAGTCACGAGCTGCTTGATCCGAGCGGACATGGGATGGTCTCCTTCAAGAGAAGTGGATCGGGCGCACGGCTGCCCGGCACCGCGGCCGCTGTGGTTTGCCGACCAGGCCGTGGCGCGGGGGGTGTGCCGGGGATTGCTTCGTCCTCGTACGGGCCGGAAGTTGCCGCTTCCGGCCCGTGCGCGTATCGCTCGTCAGGCGGGGCGAGGGCTATTCGACCTCGCGCATCATCCTCTCCATCGAGGTGAGGGAGCGCCGCGCCTCGGTCAGCTCGTCGATGCTGCGGCGGTGGAGTTCGAGGTTGTCCTCCAGCAGCTGCTGGTACTTGATCGTCAGCTGCCGGTACTGCTCCTCGCGGGCCGCGATCATCTTGGCCCGCCAGGTGGCGGCGATCTGCCAGACGACCACGATCAGCAGCGCGAAGAACCCGGCCGCGGCGACCGCGCCGACGAGGGCGCCGACCGTGTCGCCGCTGTCGGCGAGGTGCACCGTCTGCTCGTTCATGAGGCTTCCTCTTTCACCGTCTCGGGCTTCCCGGTGCCGGTCTGGTCCTTCCCGGGCGGCGGGCCTTCGGGCTCGCCGTCACCGTCGCCGATGGTGCGGGCGGCCTCCTCGATCAGCTCGGGAGTCAGCTCGTACCGGAACGGGACCACCTCGTAGAACTTCATCGCCTTGCCGTCCTCGGACAGCTCCAGCGAGCCGGTGATGAGGCCCGCGGCCTCCAGCCGCTGCAGGTGCATGTGCAGCAGCGGGCGGCTCATGCCGATCTCGCGGGCCAGCCGGCTGACGTAGTTCCGGCCCTCGTGCAGCGCGGCGACGATCCGCAGCCGGTGCGGATTGCCGAGCGCCGCGAGGATCTTCAGCAGTTCGTCCCCGGTCGGGGCCGGAGCGGGCGTTTCAGCCATCTGCGGCCCCTTCGCTTCGTGCGTCGGTGTGTAAGTCAAAGCTGACAGGTGTCGGAAGTACCTGTCAAAGCGAACTGACACATGTCCGGGACGACTGGGGGTGACCCCGGGCACGGCTCAGGGTTTCCCCTGAGAAGCGCGCCGGGAAGCCGCCCCGAACAGCGCGAGCGCCACGGCCTGCGCCGCCGCCGCGCCGGCCGGCAGCGCGCCGCTGCCGAGCGCGTCGAGCAGCACGCCGCCGACCGCACCGCCGGCGGCGACGCCGAGGTAGACGGCGCTGCTGTTGAGCGCGAGGGCCTGGGCGCCGGCCGGGCCGGCGAGCCGCAGCAGCCGGGCGCTGGCGGCCGGCGGGATCCACCAGGCCGCCGCCGACCACAGCAGCAGCAGCGGCACCACGAGCACCAGCGGCGCGGGGCGCAGCGGCCAGCACGCGACGAGCCCGAGCATCACGAACGCGAACGCCCCGCAGCCCATCAGCAGCGCGCGCTCCGCGCCCCAGCGGTCGGCGGCGGGGCCGCCGAGCTGGCTGCCGGCGATGCCGGCCAGGCCGGCCAGCACGAAGATCACGCCGAGGCCGGTCGGGCCGATGCCGGCGAGGTCGCGGAGGTAGACGGCGAGGTACGTGAGCACGATGAGGTTGCCGAGTACGGCGACGGCGGTGCCGGCGAGGCCGACGAGCAGCGCGGGGCGGGCCAGCGGGGCCAGCCGGTCGGCCAGCCGCAGGGCCGCGCCGCGGGGCGGCTCGGGCAGCGTCGCGTACAGGGCGGCGAGGGAGGCGACGCCGAGGAGGCCGCCGAGGACGAACGCGCCCTGCCAGCCGGCGACCGCGCCGGCCCATGTGCCCAGCGGCACGCCGAGCAGCAGCGACGTGGTCAGCCCGGCGAAGACCACGCCCATGTAGCGGCCCTGCCGCTCCGGCGGCGCGAGGGCCGCGGCGGCGCCGAGGGCGCCGGGCAGCACGACGGCGGCGGCGAGCGCGGCGACGACGCGCAGCGCCATGAGGAGGGGGAACGAGTCGACGAGCGGCATGGCGAAGTTCGCTGCGGCGAACACCGCGAGGGCGACGGTGAACAGGGGCCGGCGGGGCCAGGTCGCGGTGACCACGGCGGCGACGGGGGCGGCGAGCGCGAACACCAGGGAGAAGACGGTGACGAGCTGGCCGACCGCGGCCTCGGGCACGTCGAGGTCCTCGGCAATGCCGGGGAGCACGCCCGCGACGAGGTAGTCGTCGGTGGAGAATGCGAAGGTCGTCAGCGTGAGCGCGAGCAGCCAGCCCGGCAGGGAGCGGCGGAGGGGGGACGCGGTCTGCTGCGGGGCGGGATTCTCGTCCATAGCCGTTAAGGTAACAGTCGTTACCTTAACGGCGTCCACCGGTTTACCGGCCGCCGTGTGCGTCCGTGTGCGTCCGTGCGTGCCCGTGTGCGTACGTACGACGTACGTACGCGGGCGGCCGGGTGAGACGTGCCAGGAGTGCCATGCCCAGACCCGCCGACCCGGCCCGCAAGACCGCCCTGCTCGACTCGGTGGTCGACTACCTCGTGGACCACGGGCTGGCCACCCTGTCCATGCGGCCGCTGGCCAAGGAGCTGGGCCAGAGCACGCGGGTGCTCACCCACCACTTCGCCGACAAGGCCGACCTGCTGGCCGCCACGCTGACGCGGCTGGACGAGCGGCAGCGGGAGTGGCTGGCGGGACTGCCCGGCGCGGACGGCGAGATGGGCATGGGCGAGGTCGTACGGGCCACCTGGGAGTACCACCTGACGCCCGAGCACCTGCCGCTCACCCGGCTCGTCCACGAGATCGAGGGGCTCGCCGCCGGCGACCGGCTCGGCGGGGCGACGTCGCGGCTGCTGGCGGACCGGGTGGAGTTCGTCGCGGGCTGGTTCCGCGACCGGGGCGTGCCGGCGGAGGCGGCGACGGGCTACGCGACGCTGCTCAACGCGGCCTTCGCCGGGCTGCAGATCGACATGCTCAACACCGGGGACCGGGAGCGCACCACGGCGGCGGCGCACCGGCTGGCGGACTTGGCGGACGGGTGGGTGGCGGCGCACGCGGGGGCGCGGGAGGGGGCGTAGCGGGGCCGGAGGAGGAACGGAGCGGGGGCGGCCCGGGGCCCCGCGGGGCGGGCGTCAGCGGCGCTTCTTGCGCTTGCGCTTTGCCGGGTTGCCCGTACGGGACGAGCGCCGCCGCTCGTGCTGCCGCAGCCGGTGCTCGTAGTCCGTGCGCAGCATCCGCTCGCCCGGTGCCTCGACGAAGCTCCGCACCGTGTACGCCAGCAGCACGCCGACGAAGCCGATGACCCGGATCGGCCGCCACGAGCTGTCCGCCGGCCCGGCGTCGTGCGGGCGGCTGAAGCCGTTCAGGGTGCGGGTGAAGGCCAGCGAGCTGCAGACCGCGAAGGCGACGATCATCAGTAGTTGTATGAGGCCGCCGCTGTCCGTCAACTGCAGGCCGTTGTACGACAGCGCCAGCACGAACCCGCCGCCGCCGGCGAGCGCGAGGGCCAGGACGGCGACGCCGACGCGGCGGGCCCAGTAGCCGCCCGAGCGGTCGACCCAGGTGGTGCCGAAGAACCGCAGGGGCTCGGGCTGGGGCGCGCCGTCGGGGCTCTCGGGCTGTTCGTTGTCGCTCACGCACCCGATTATTGCGAAGCCCTCCGCGGCGTGTCGCGCCCCCCTCGGACCGCGCGGGCAAGGGACGCGCCCCGCCCAGCCCGCCGCGCTCAGCCCGCCGCGCTCACCGCGCTCAGCCCTCCAGCTTGGTGACGTCCCGCACCGCGCCCTTGTCGGCGCTGGTCGCCATCGCCGCGTACGCCCGGAGGGCCGTGGACACCTTGCGCTCGCGGTTCTTCGGCGCGTACCGCCCGCCGAGGGCCGCGCGGCGCTCGGCGAGCGTCTGCTCGTCGACCAGCAGCTCGATGGTGCGGTTCGGGATGTCGATGCGGATCGGGTCGCCGTCCTCGACCAGCGCGATCGCGCCGCCCGCCGCCGCCTCCGGGGAGGCGTGGCCGATGGACAGCCCCGACGTGCCGCCGGAGAAGCGGCCGTCGGTGACCAGCGCGCACGCCTTGCCCAGCCCGCGGCCCTTCAGGAACGACGTCGGGTACAGCATCTCCTGCATGCCGGGGCCGCCCTTGGGGCCCTCGTAACGGATGACGACGACGTCACCCTCCTTGATCTGCTTGCCGAGGATCTTGTCGCACGCCTCCTCCTGCGACTCGCAGACGACGGCGGGGCCCTCGAAGGTGAGGATGGAGGCGTCGACGCCCGCGGTCTTCACCACGGCGCCGTCCGCCGCGATGTTGCCCTTGAGCACCGCGAGCCCGCCGTCCTTCGAGTACGCGTGCTCCAGGGAGCGGATGCAGCCGCCCTCGGCGTCGGTGTCCAGGGACTCCCAGCGCTCGGACTGCGAGAACGCCGTCGCCGACCGCACGCAGCCGGGCGCCGCGTGCCACAGCTCGACGGCCTCGGGCGACGGGGAGCCGCCGCGGACGTCCCACCGCTTGAGCCAGTCCGCGAGCGAGTCGGAGTGGACCGCGTGCACGTCCTCGTTGAGCAGGCCGGCGCGGTACAGCTCGCCGAGGATGGCGGGGATGCCGCCCGCGCGGTGCACGTCCTCCATGTAGTACGTCCCGGTGGGCCCTGCCTTTGCCACGTTGGGCGCCACCTTGGCCAGGCACGGCACCCGGCGGGAGACGGCGTCGATGTCCGTCAGGCCGTAGTCGAGGCCGGCCTCCTGGGCGGCGGCCAGCAGGTGCAGGATCGTGTTCGTCGAGCCGCCCATGGCGATGTCGAGCGCCATGGCGTTCTCGAAGGCGCTGCGGGTCGCGACGTTGCGCGGGAGGACGGTCGCGTCGTCCTGCTCGTAGTACCGCGAGGTCAGCTCGACGACCGTGCGCCCCGCGGCCTCGTAGAGCGCCCGGCGGGCGGTGTGGGTGGCGAGCACCGAGCCGTTGCCGGGGAGGGAGAGGCCCATGGCCTCGGTCAGGCAGTTCATCGAGTTGGCCGTGAACATGCCGGAACAGGAGCCGCAGGTGGGACAGGCGTTCTCCTCGATGCGCAGCACGTCTGCGTCGGAGACGCCGTCGTTCGCCGCGTCCACCATGGCGTCGATCAGGTCCAGCTTGCGGACCGTGCCGTCCACGAGGGTGGCGCGGCCGGCCTCCATGGGGCCGCCGGAGACGAAGACCGTGGGGATGTTCAGCCGGAGGGCGGCCATCAGCATCCCGGGGGTGATCTTGTCGCAGTTGGAGATGCAGACCAGGGCGTCGGCGCAGTGCGCCTCCACCATGTACTCCACGGAGTCGGCGATGAGGTCGCGGGAGGGCAGGCTGTAGAGCATCCCGCCGTGGCCCATCGCGATGCCGTCGTCCACGGCGATCGTGTCGAACTCGCGCGGCACCGCGCCGGCGGCCTTGACCGCCTCGGAGACGATGCGGCCGACGGGGGCCAGGTGCGTGTGGCCGGGGACGAATTCGGTGAAGCTGTTGGCGACCGCGACCACCGGCTTGCCGATGTCCTCGTTCGCTACGCCCGAGGCGCGCATGAGGGCGCGGGCGCCCGCCATGTTGCGGCCGTGGGTGACGGTACGGGACCTCAGCGCGGGCATGTTTCCCTCCCGGGGAGCGGCACATCTGAGCTTCCGAGCCTACGCCCCCTGCCCACCCTCCGGACCGTTTGTCCACAGTCCGGACGCCTGGCGCCGCGGCCGGCGGACCCGGCGCCGTACCCCCCTGTGGATAACTCGGGCGGTGTCAGCGGGTCCCGCTACGTTAGGCGCATGGCTTCCCGTAAAAGCGGCGGCAGGGACCGCCCCGCGTACCGCTGCGCCGAGTGCGGCTGGTCCACCGTGAAGTGGCTCGGCCGCTGCCCCGAGTGCCAGGCGTGGGGCACGATCGAGGAGGTCGGCGCGCCCGCGGTGAAGACCACGGCCGCCGGCCGGGTCACGACTTCCGCGCTGCCCATCGCGCAGGTCGACGCCCGCCGCGTCGAGGCTCGCGGCACCGGTGTGCCCGAGCTGGACCGGGTGCTCGGCGGCGGGCTCGTGCCCGGCGCCGTGGTGCTGATGGCCGGCGAGCCCGGGGTGGGGAAGTCGACGTTGCTGCTCGACGTCGCCGCGAAGGCCGCGGTCGGCGGGGAGCGCACGCTGTACGTGACGGGCGAGGAGTCCGCCGGTCAGGTCCGGCTGCGCGCCGACCGCATCGGCGCGCTGAGCGACGGGCTGTATCTGGCCGCGGAGACCGACCTCGCGGCCGTCCTCGCCCATCTCGACGAGGTCAAGCCCGCGCTGCTGGTGCTGGACTCCGTGCAGACCGTCGCCTCCGGCGAGATCGACGGCGCCCCCGGCGGCATGGCCCAGGTGCGGGAGGTCGCCGGCGCGCTGATCCGGGCGTCCAAGGAGCGCGGGATGGCCACGATCCTCGTGGGGCACGTGACGAAGGACGGCGCCATCGCCGGCCCCCGCCTGCTGGAGCACCTGGT
This sequence comes from Streptomyces sp. CNX435, assembly GCF_059570575.1. Taxonomy (NCBI): domain Bacteria; kingdom Bacillati; phylum Actinomycetota; class Actinomycetes; order Kitasatosporales; family Streptomycetaceae; genus Streptomyces; species Streptomyces sp. CNX435. Next base: position 16,585 of record NZ_JCANTA010000011.1, read on the forward strand.
GGACGTCGTGCTGCACATCGAGGGCGACCGGCACGCCCGGCTCCGGCTGGTCCGCGGCATGAAGAACAGATACGGCGCGACCGACGAGGTCGGCTGCTTCGAGTTGCACGACGAGGGCATCATCGGCCTCGCCGACCCCAGCGGCCTCTTCCTGACCCGGCGGGACGAGCCCGTCCCCGGCACGTGTCTCACGGTGACCCTGGAGGGCCGCCGCCCGCTGGTCGCGGAGGTGCAGGCGCTGACGGTCGACTCGCAGATCCCCTCCCCGCGGCGCACCACGTCCGGGCTGGAGACCTCCCGGGTCTCGATGATGCTGGCCGTGCTGGAGCAGCGCGGCGACATCCGCGCGCTGTCGAAGCGGGACATCTACAGCGCCACCGTCGGCGGCGTGAAGCTCTCCGAGCCCGCCGCCGACCTGGCCGTCGCGCTCGCGCTGGCCAGCGCCGCGAGCGACATCCCGCTGCCGAAGAACCTGGTGGCGATCGGCGAGGTCGGGCTGGCCGGCGAGGTGCGGCGGGTGACGGGGGTGGCCCGGCGGCTGGCCGAGGCGGCCCGGCTCGGGTTCACGCGGGCCCTCGTGCCCGCGGACCCGGGCAAGGTCCCATCAGGCATGAAAGTAAGGGAAGTTGCGAACATAGGGGACGCGCTGCGCGCGCTGCCGGCCGGCCGGCAGCGCACCGGCGGTGGTTCCCGTGAGCCGAGCGGGGAAGGGGAGCCGAGGGAGTCCCGGCAGCCCGAGGAGGCACGCCGGTAGACTTTGCCCCGGTCTCTTCCGTGCGGGGGAGCGCAGGGGGCTCGTGCGTGCGCCGCCGGCGCACGCGTAGAGCGCCGAAACAACGACCGGAGGATTCCGGAGGATTCCAGTGGCAGCAGGCGACCGGGCAGGCGCCCCGGGCAGGGCCGGCGGCAGTCCCGGTTCCGACGCCGCGGTGCGGGCCGCGCTGAGCGCGGTCGCGCCCGGCACGGGGCTGCGCGACGGCCTGGAACGGGTCCTGCGCGGCAACACCGGCGGGCTCATCGTGCTGGGCACGGACAAGATCATCGAGTCCATCTGCACCGGCGGCTTCGTGCTGGACGTCGAGTTCACGGCGACCCGGCTGCGGGAGCTGTGCAAGCTCGACGGCGCCGTCGTCGTCGACGAGGACATCACCCGGATCGAGCGCGCGGGCGTGCAGCTGCTGCCCGACGCCTCGATCCCCACCGAGGAGACCGGCACCCGCCACCGCACCGCGCAGCGGGTGTCGATCCAGAGCGGCTTCCCCGTCGTCTCCGTCAGCCAGTCGATGCGGCTGATCGCCCTGTACGTGGACGGGCAGCGGCGCGTGCTGGAGGACTCCGCCGCGATCCTTTCCCGGGCGAACCAGGCGCTGGCCACCCTGGAGCGGTACAAGCTGCGGCTGGACGAGGTCGCCGGCACGCTCTCCGCGCTGGAGATCGAGGACCTGGTGACCGTGCGGGACGTCTCCGCCGTCGCGCAGCGGCTGGAGATGGTGCGCCGGATCGCCACCGAGATCGCGGAGTACGTGGTCGAGCTGGGCACCGACGGCCGGCTGCTGTCCCTCCAGCTCGACGAGCTGATCGCGGGCGTCGAGCCGGAACGCCAGCTGGTCGTACGGGACTACGTCCCGGAGCGCACCGGCCGCCGCCCGCACACCGTGGACCGCGCGCTCACCGAGCTGGACCGGCTCTCCCACGGCGAGCTGCTCGAACTGCCCATCGTGGCCCGCTCGCTGGGGTACACCGGCGTGCCCGAGACCCTGGACTCCGCGGTCTCGCCGCGCGGTTACCGGTTGCTGGCCAAGGTGCCGCGCATCCCCAGCGCCGTCATCGACCGGCTCGTGGAGCACTTCGGCGGCCTGCAGAAGCTGCTCGCGGCCAGCGTGGACGACCTGCAGACGGTCGACGGCGTGGGCGAGGCGCGGGCGCGGTCGGTGCGCGAGGGGCTGTCGCGGCTGGCGGAGTCGTCGATCCTGGAGCGCTACGTCTGACCGCCGTACGCGGGTGCCGCGGGCAGGGCGGCGCGGTGCGCCTGCCGCGGGCGCTGCGATGCGCCGTACCCGGGCCGCGGTGGGCCATACACGGGAGCCACGGTGCGCCATACGCTTTGGCGCCGCGGTGCGCAAAATACGCGGTCGCCGCGGTGCGCCATACCCGAGCGCTGCGGTGCGCCGTACGCGGGTGGCGCGGGCGGGGCGGCGCGGGTGCCCCGGGTGGGAGCGGGACGCCGGGAAACCGGCGAGACGCAGCCGGGCGACGGATGGGGGGTACGCCGTCAGCGGGCGATACGCGGGGGCGCGGGGACGTACCGTCCTTCGGGTCGTCCGGCCCGGCCGCGTGTAGCGCCTAGCGCCAACGTGACGTACCCGCAGGGCCGCTACGCCTTCTCCAGCACGAACGGCGCCGTGGCCGTCGCGAACCCCGCCGCGCTCACCTCGGCCTCGTAGCTCCCCGCCCCCGCGGTGCCCGCCTTCGGCGTCGCGCAGCGCGGCTCGCTCGCCCGCATGTCCCACTCGTACGTCCGCGAGACCTCGCTGCCCGCCGGCACCGCCAGCAGGATCGGGTCGGTCGTCCACGGGCAGTCGTCCGACGCCCACCACCGGTTCTCGCCGCCGGTCGCCGCCGAGATCGTGAGCACCGCCGAGGTCGGCGAGAAGTCCAGCTTGCAGTCCTTGGCACCGGAGTTGACGGCGGTCAGCTCGAACACCGGCCGCTCCCCCGGCGCGTACGAGCGCTCCTCGCTGCGCAGCGTCAACTCCACGTCGTCCGCGGCGCAGCCGGCCATCGCCGAGCCGGCCGGCACGGCGTCCGAGCCCGCCCCGAAGCCGCCGCCCGCGGAGCCCGCGCCGCCCGCGGAGCCGGCGCCGCCGGCGGAGCCGCCGTCCTCGCCGTCACCGGAGCCGTCGCCCCCGTCGGTGTCGCCGGAGCCGTCCGATCCGCCCGAGCCCTCGGAGTCACCCGAGCCGCCGTCCTCGTCACCGGAGCCGCCGGAGCCGCCGCTCGTCTCGTCCCGCCCGCCGGGCGGGTTGTCGATCACCGACGAGTCGTCGGTCGGCCCCGGAGTGATCGACGCGGCCGGGTCCTTGCGCTCGCCGGCGGTGTTCTCATTACCACCCCCGAGGTTGACGACCACGATGGCGAAGAGCACGAGCACAGCGAGCAGGCCGAGCAGAACCGCCCGACGTCGCCAGTAGATGGCGGACGGCAGCGGACCCACAGGACGGCGGAAAGATCCCACGCGGAAACCTTACGAGACTTGGGGCGCAAGGCGGTCCCGTACCCGCCGCGCGGTCTGACTTTCGTCAGGGGAGCGTACTGACTTTCGCCGGAAGTGGTGAACCGGTCACGCTTCGTACCGTCCCGGGATGAACGAAGAGCTGTATCGAGACGTCACCTCCCTCGCCCGCCACACCCCCGACTGGCTGCACGCGCTCGCCGAGTACGGCACGGACGCCGGCCTGGTGCTGCTGGCCGCGCTCTTCGCCGCCGCCTGGTGGGCGGCGCCGCGGCGCGCGCCGGTGGTCGCGGGGGCGGCGGGCACGGTGGCGGCGTACGGGCTGAGCGAGTTGCTGAAGGCGTGGGTGGAGCGGGAGCGGCCGTGCCGGGCGGTGCGCGGGGCGGCGGAGCCGCTGGCGGACTGCCCGCCGCCGGGCGACTGGTCGTTCCCCAGCAACCACGCGACGATCGCCGGCGCCGCGGCGGTCGCGCTGGCGCTGGCGTGGCCGCGGATCACGGCGTGGGTGCTGCCGTTCGGCGCGCTGCTGGCGGCGTCGCGCGTCTTCGTCGGCGTGCACTATCCCCTCGACGTGGCGGCCGGGCTCGCGCTGGGCGCGGCGGTCGCGACGCCGGGCGTGGTCCTCGCGCGCGTACGGATCGGGGGCGCGCACGCTCGCCGCGGGGCGCCGCGGCGTACGCCGCGAACACCTTCGCGGCGACGACGTCCCCCATTGAGTGAGTAAGTCACCCGTAGGGGTGAGAGGCGCCCAACTACCCCGATCCGTACGCGACCATGCGCCTACGTTCGCGGGGTGACGAGCCGCAGCCACCCCGAGCCCGCCCGGCAGCCGCCGCCGGCGCAGCACCCGCCCGCGCAGTACGAGCCTTACCTGGACGGCCTGTTCACGTACTGCATGTCGGTGCTGTGCGACCACGACGACGCGGTCGCCGCCCTCGGCGACGTACTCGCGATCGCCGAACGCCAGCCGCGGCGGCGGCCCGCGACGCCCGCCGAGTGGCGGCCCTGGCTGTACTCGCTGGCCCGCTGGGCCTGTCTGCGCCGCATGGAGCGGAAGCCGGCACCGCGCACGGCACCGCGGACGTCACATCGGTCGACGCCGAAGCCGCCGCGCCGGTCGGTGCCGAAGCCGGCCCTGCGGCCGGCCGCGGAGAAGCGTTCCGCCTCCGCCGAAGAGAAGCGTTCCGCCTCCGGCACGGAGAAGCGTTCCGCCTCCGGCACGGAGCCCGCGCCGAAGGCCGTGCCGGAGCCCGCCGCCCAGGAGCGCCGTCGCGAACTGGCCGCGCTCGCCTGGCCCGAGGCGGCCGGCACCACACCGGAGCAGCGCGAGGCGCTGGAGCTGGCCGTACGGCACCGGCTGCCGGCCGACGAACTCGCCATCGTGCTCGGCATGGACCCGGACGCCGCCCGCGTGCTGCTGTCCACCGCCGTCGCGGAGGTCGAGCGGACCCGGGCCGCGCTCGCCGTCGTCGACCAGCACGGCTGCCCCGCGATCGCCCGCCTCGCCGGCGACCGCCGGCTGTTCCTCAGCGCCGCCCTCAGCCGCGAGCTGGTCCGGCACGTCGACGACTGCGCCGACTGCCGCCGCGCCGCCGAGCGCGCCGGCGCCGGCTGGGCCTGGCCCGGCACGCTGCGCGCCGCGCGCCCGGACGGCCCGCTGCCGGTGCTGCCGGCGCCCCGCGCCGCCGCCCACGCGGCGATGCTGCACGCCCAGCGCACGCGCTTCGCACACCCGCCCCGCTTCGACCGCCGCGGCTACCCCCGCGACCCCCGGCACCGCGCCGCCCGCCGCGGCCGGCTGCGCTCGCGGGTGGTGACGTCGACCGCCGTGGCCACCGTCATCGCGGCGCCGGTGCTGGCGCTGTGGGCCGCGAACCGCGATGCGCCGGCCACCGGCGAGGCGCAGTCCGGCTGGCCGCCGCCGAGCGCGGGCGCGGGCGACCCGGAGTCGCTGGCCGGCCGACCGGTGGAGAAGGCCGGCAGCGCACACGACGGCCCCTCGCCCGGGCCGCCGTCCGACCACCGCGGCAACCGGCCGGACGTGTCGGTCGAGGTCATGGACCACGGCGGGCGGGCCGCGGGCCGGCCGGAGGTGGGCCCGGGGCGGCTGACGGTGGAGGCGTGGCCGAGCGGGGAGATCACGTACCTCCGGCTGCGGGCGTCCGGCGGCACGGCCGTCGACTGGCGGCTCGGGACGGACGCGCCGTGGCTGCGGTTCAGCGCGACGTACGGGACGCTGCGACCCGGCGAGTCGACGACGGTCGCGGTGGCGGTGGCGAAGGCGGGCGAGCCGCGGGGCGGCTGGCAGGCGCGGGTGTACGTGTCGCCGGGTGAGACGGCGATCCTGATCAGCGGCTCGGGCAGCGGTCGTACGGGTACGGGGCCGGGGTCGCCGGACCCGTCCCGCCCACCATCGGACCCGCCGGACCCGTCACCGTCGGACCCCGACCCGTCACCGTCGGACCCCGACCCGTCACCGTCGGACCCCGACCCGTCACCGTCGGACCCCGATCCGTCGCCCTCGGACCCCGACCCGAGCCCGTCGGACCCGGACCCGAGCCCATCGGACCCGGACCCCACGCCGACCGCCTCCGACGGCAGCGCGAGCCCGCCGGCCTCGTCGCCGCCGCCCCCGGCGCAGGCACCGTCGCCGACAGGCTGACAGCTTGGGCAGCGCCGCCCCGGCCCGCCGTACGTCCCCCGCGCCCCCACCCCACGGGCCGGCGACCCGGCTCCACCCGCCTCGGCCCGGCGCAACCCGACTCGCGCCCGCCCCGGCGAGGCACCACCCGCCGCAGCCCCGCCCAGCCCGTACCGCCCGGCCCGTACCGCCCACCCCCCGCCGGACGCCCCCGTACCGCCCGGTCCTCCTCAGTCCGCCGGGTGCGGCGCCGGCAGGGCCCCGTGCTCCGCCGCGCGCAGCCGCTCCGCGCACAGCGCCGCCAGCCGCTCGTACGCCTTCTCCCCCATCAGCGCCACCAGCTCCGGCCGGTACGACTCGTACACCGGCCGCCCCCCGCCGTGCGCCGACGGCGCCGACGTGCACCACCAGTGCAGGTCGTGCCCGCCCGGACCCCAGCCGCGGCGGTCGTACTCGCCGATCGAAACCACGAGCACCTTCGTGTCGTCCGGCCGCGTCACCCACTCGTACGCCCGCCGCACCGGCAGCTGCCAGCAGACGTCCGGCTTGGTCTCCAGCGGCTCCCGACCCTCGCGCAGCGCCAGCAGGTGCAGCGCGCAGCCGGCGCCGCCGGCGAAGCCGGCCCGGTTGTGGAAGACGCAGGCGCCGTCCACCCGCCGCGTCTTGCGCTCGCCGTCCTCGTCGGTCTCGATCCAGCCGCCCCTGCTCCGCCCCTCGTCGTGGTACTGCCACAGCTCGGGCGTGAGCCGCCGGACGTGCCGGGCGACCCGCTTCTCGTCGTCCTCGTCGGAGAAGTGCGCGCCCAGCGTGCAGCAGCCGTCGTCGGGCCCGGCCGCGTCGATGCCCTGGCAGCCGCGGCCGAAGATGCACGACCAGCGTGACGTCAGCCACGTCAGGTCGCAGCGGAAGACCTGTTCGTCGTCGGCGGGGTCGGGGAACTCCACCCACGCGCGGGCGAAGTCCAGCCCGACCTCCTCCGCCCGCGCGGCGGCGACCTCGCGCCCGGCGTCCTCGCGCACGGCATCCTCGCGTGCGACGACCGAAACGGCTTGCGTTTTGCCCTGTTTCTTCCTCTTGCTCACGAGACCCAGCGTACGGCCGCCCGACGACGCGCTAGCGTTTCCCGTTATGCGACTCGGCGTTCTCGATGTGGGCTCCAACACTGTGCACCTGCTGGTGGTCGACGCGCACCCCGGTGCCCGCCCGCTGCCCGCGTACTCGCACAAGGCGGAGCTGCGGCTCGCCGAACTCCTCGACGACGAGGGCGCGATAAGCGATCACGGGGTCGAGCGGCTGATCGCCACCGTGCACGAGGCGCTGCAGGTGTCCGAGGACAAGGGCGCGGAGGACGTGCTGCCGTTCGCCACCTCCGCGGTCCGCGAGGCGGCCAACGCCGAGGCCGTGCTCGCCCGGGTCGCCGACGAGACGGGCGTGAAGCTGACCGTGCTGACCGGCGAGGAGGAGGCCCGGCTGACGTTCCTGGCCGCGCGCCGCTGGTTCGGCTGGTCGGCGGGGAGGCTGCTGGTCCTGGACATCGGCGGGGGGTCGCTGGAGATCGCGTACGGGATCGACGAGGACCCCGACAAGGCGGTCTCCCTGCCGCTCGGCGCCGGCCGGCTGACCACCTCCCGGCTGCCGGGCGACCCGCCCGACCCCGACGACGTACGGGCGCTGCGCCGCTACGTACGCGCGGAGATCGCCCGGGTCGTCAGCGAGTTCAGCCGGCTCGGGGAGCCGGACCACGTGGTGGCGACGTCCAAGACGTACCGGCAGCTGGCGCGGATCGCGGGCGCGGCCCGCTCGGCGGAGGGGCTGTACACGCACCGGGCGCTGACGGCGAAGGCTCTGGAGGAGTGGGTGCCGCGGCTGGCCGCGATGCCGGTAGCGGAGCGGGCGGAGCTGCCGGGGGTGTCGGAGGGCAGGGCGCGGCAGCTGCTCGCGGGGGCGCTGGTGGCGGAGGGGGCGATGGACCTGTTCGGGGTGGACACGGTGGAGATCTGTCCGTGGGCGCTGCGCGAGGGGATCATCCTGAAGCGGCTGGACCAGCTCCCGTGACCCGGCGGGCCGCGCGCGAGGCCGCGTACCCTGTCCCCGTGGCAGGAGCATCCCGTTACCGGACCGACGAGCACGACGAGACCGGCGAGACCGGCAAAACGGACGGGCGTGGTACGGAGACCGCAACGAAGACCGGGGCCGGAACCGAGACCCCCACCGGCGGCGACGCCGACCCCCGGGCCGCCGCCGGCGGGGTCCGGGTGCCGGACGCGCGGGTCACCCTGTCCACCGCCTCCGTGTATCCCGAGTCGACCGCGACCGCCTTCGAGACCGCCGCGCGCCTCGGCTACGACGGCGTCGAGGTCATGGTCTGGACCGACCCCGTCAGCCAGGACGTCGAGGCGCTGCGCCGGCTCTCCGACCACCACGGCGTCCCGGTGCTCGCCATCCACGCCCCCTGCCTGCTGATCACGCAGCGCGTGTGGGCGCGTGACCCGTGGGAGAAGCTGCGGCGCGCGCAGTCCGCCGCCGAGCGGCTGGGCGCCGAGACCGTGGTGGTGCACCCGCCGTTCCGCTGGCAGCGCTCGTACGCGCGCGACTTCGTCCGCGGCATCTGGCGCATGGCCGACGAGACCGCCGTGCAGTTCGCCGTGGAGAACATGTACCCCTGGCGCTACCGCGAGAAGGAGATGCTCGCGTACGCGCCCGACTGGGACGTCACCAACGAGGACTACCGGCACCACACCCTGGACCTCTCCCACACCGCCACCGCCCGCAACGACGCGCTGGAGATGGCCGACCGCATGGGCGACCGGCTGTGCCACGTGCACCTGGCCGACGGCTCCGGGTCCGGCAAGGACGAGCACCTGGTGCCCGGCCGCGGGAACCAGCCGTGCGCCGAGATGCTGGAGCGGCTGGCGGCCCGCGGGTTCGGCGGGCAGGTCGTGGTGGAGATCAACACCCGGCGGGCGATGTCGGCGGCGGAGCGCGAGTCGGACCTCGCGGAGTCGCTGGCCTTCACCCGGCTCAACCTCGCGGCGGCGGTCCCGCGGGGCAGGGGCACGTCGTCATGAGACCCGGGAGAGCCGCGTGAGGCCCAGGAGAGCTGCGGACGACCCTCCCAAACGGGGCCGGGGGCGGCCCCGGCGCGGCGCCGTCGAGGACGGGCCCGGCACCCGGGACCGGATTCTGGCGACGGCCCGTACGGAGTTCGCCGAGCTCGGCTACGACAAGACCTCCATCCGCGGCATCGCCAAGTCCGCGGGCGTCGACCCGGCGCTGGTCCACCACTACTTCGGCACCAAGGAGCAGGTCTTCGAGGCGGCCCTCGAAGTCACCTTCGCGCCCGCGATGGCCATACCGGACATCGTCGTCGCCGGGCCGATGGACGGCGCGGGCGAGCGCATGACCCGCTTCTTCTTCGGCGTCTGGGAGAACCGGCTCTCGCGCGAGCCTTTACTGGCCGTCATCCGCTCCGCGGTGAGCAACGAGACGGCCGCGGCCATCTTCCGCCGCATCGTCACGCGCAACCTGCTGCGCCGGGTCACGCCGTCGCTGCCGCAGCCGGACGCCGAGATGCGGGCGGAGCTGGCGGTGGCGCAGCTGGTGGGGACGGCGATGCTGCGCTACATCATCAGGCTGGAACCGATGGCCTCGGCCGAACCGGAGGAGCTGATCGGGCGGCTGGCGCCGATCGTGCAGTACCACCTGACGGGCGGAGAGCCGACGACACAACCACAGCCACAACCGCCGACGGAGGGCTAGGAGCCCGGCCCCACGAGACCCCGCTCAGGACCCCCCGCTCAGGAATCCCAGCGCTCCCCCGTCAGCCGCTCGTACGCCTCCACGTACTTCGCCCGCGTACGCTCCACCACCGCCGCCGGCAGCGCCGGCGGCGGTGCCTCGCCGCGCCGGTCCCAGCCGGACTCGGCGGAGCTGAGCCAGTCGCGTACGTACTGCTTGTCGAAGGCCGGCTGCGGCCGGCCCGGCAGCCAGTCGTCGATGGCCCAGTAGCGGGAGGAGTCCGGCGTCAGCACCTCGTCGCCGAGTACCAGCTCGCCCTCGCCGATCGCGTCGCCCGTGTAGCCGAACTCGAACTTCGTGTCCGCCAGGATCAGCCCCCGCTGACGCGCGACGTCCCGCCCGCGCCCGTACACCTCCAGCGTCACCCGGCGCAGGTCCGCCGCGACGGCCGCGCCGAAGCCGCGGACCACCTCCTCGTACGTGACGTTCTCGTCGTGCTCCCCCACCTCCGCCTTCGTCGCCGGCGTGAAGACGGGCGCGGGCAGCGCGGAGGCGTCGGTGAGGCCCGGGGGCAGGCCGACGCCGCAGACCGCGCCGGACTCGGCGTACTCCGCGAGCCCCGAGCCCGTCAGATAGCCGCGGGCCACGCACTCCACCGGCACCATCCGCAGCGGGCGGCACACCAGAACGCGCCCCGCCCAGTCGGCGGGGGCGCCCTCGGGCAGCTCGGTGGAGAGCACGTGGTGCGGCACGATGTCGGCGACGCGGTCGAACCACCACAGCGACAGCCGGGTCAGGATGCGGCCCTTGTCGGGGATCTCGGAGGGGAGCACCCAGTCGTACGCGGACATCCGGTCACTGGACACCATCACCAGCCGGCCGGCGGCGTCCTCGTACAGGTCGCGGACCTTGCCGGTGTGCAGGTGCACCAGGCCGGGCACCTGGACGGGCTGGGGCTTCTCCACGAAACCGGTCACGGATTCCTCCGGGGTTTGCCGATGCGACAGTCCAATTGTCCCGCATCGCCGCCCCGGTTCATCCGGCGGCGGGTGCCACCTGCGCGAGCGCCGGGTAGTCCGTGTACCCGCGGTGGTCGCCGCCGTAGTACGTCGCCTCGTCGGCCTCGTTGTACGGGCCGCCGGCCCGGGCCCGGGCGAGCAGGTCCGGGTTGGCCAGCCAGCGCCCGCCGAGGGCGACGACGTCCGCGACGCCCGCCGCCAGCAGCTGCTCCGCGTCCGCGACCGGGTCGATGCCGCCGTGGTGCATGGAGTTCAGCATCAGCGGGCCCGCCCAGTCGCGGCGTATCTGCTCGGTCACGCCGCGCAGCTCCGGGGTCGCCTCCAGGAGGTGCAGATAGGCCAGCGGATACGGGGCCAGGGCGGTGAGCAGCGCCGCGTACACCTCGGCCGCGTCGCTCTCGGTGACGCCGTTGGCGCCGTTGGCGGGCGAGATGCGCAGCGCGGTGCGGTCCGCACCGATCGCCTCGCTGACCGCCCGTACCGACTCGACCGCGAAGCGGATGCGGTTCTCCGCCGGGCCGCCGTAGGCGTCGGTGCGCCGGTTGGCGCCGTCGCCGAGGAACTGGTGGATGAGGTAGCCGTTGGCGCCGTGCAGCTCGACGCCGTCGAAGCCCGCCTCGATCGCGTTGCGCGCGCCGGCCGCGAAGTCCCGGACGATCTCGCCGATGTCGCCGGCGGTCAGCTCGCGCGGCACCGGGTGCGGCAGCATCCCCTGGTCGTTGGTGAACAGCGACTCGCCGGAGGCGAGGGCCGACGGCGCCTCCGGAAGCCCGCCGTCCGGGTAGAGGTAGGGGTGGCCGACGCGGCCGGCGTGCAGCAGCTGCAGGAAGATCCGGCCGCCGGCGGCGTGCACCCGGTCGGTCACCTTCCGCCAGGCGGCGACCTGGGCGGCGGTGTGGATGCCGGGCGTCTGGATGTAGCCCTGGCCGCGCACGCTGGGCTGGGTGCCCTCGGTGATGATCAGCGCGGCCCCGGCCCGCTGCTCGTAGTAGTCGGCGTGCAGCTCGGACACCAGTCCGCTGTCCGCGGTGGCCCGGGAGCGGGTCATCGGGGCCATCGCCAGCCGGTTCGGGAGGTCGAGGCGGCCGACGCGGACGGATTCGAAGAGTGCGTTCGTCATGGGTCGAACGTAGGAAGCGGGGAATGCCCGCCGGATCCGTAGCGCTTCGGTAGTGGCATACCGTAAACCGTCCCGCCGACCCACCCGACCCACCCGACCCACCCACGTAGGTAATGACTGGTGATTCTGTACGGGCGTGAGAAGGAACTGGCCCGGCTCGACGCGCTGATCGGCGCGGCCGAGGACGGCCGCGGGCAGAGCCTCGTGCTGCGCGGCGAGGCGGGCATCGGCAAGTCGTCGCTGCTCGGGTACGCCGAGGACGAGGCGCGGCGGCGCGGCTTCACGGTGCTGCGCGGCGTCGGCTGGGAGGCCGAGCGGGGGGTTGCGTTCGCGGCGCTGCACCAGTTGCTACGGCCCGTGCTCGACCGCGCCGGCAAGCTGCCGCAGCCGCAGGCGGACGCGCTGGACGCCGCCGTCGGCACCGGCGCCGCCGCCGAGCGCGACCGGTTCCTCGTCGGGCTCGCGGTGCTGTCGCTGCTCGCCGAGGCGGCCGAGGACGCGCCGGTGCTGTGCCTGGTGGACGACGCGCAGTGGCTCGACGAACCGTCCGTCGACGCGCTGCTGTTCGCCGCCCGCCGGCTGGGCGTCGAGCGCGTCGCCCTGCTCTTCGCCGCCCGCGGCACGCAGGCCGGCGGGGACGACCGCTGCGGCGAGGACCGCTTTCCCGCCGCCGGGCTGCCGCAGGTGGGGCTGTCCCGCCTCGGCCGCGACGACGCGCTGGCGCTGCTCGCCGGCCTCGACGTGCCCGCGGCGGTACGGAACCGGGTGCTGGACGAATCCGCCGGAAACCCGCTCGCGCTGCGCGAGTTCGGCGCCGCCGGGCCCGCCGCCGCCCGCCGGCAGGCCGCCGGGCACCCGCTGCCCGCCGCCGACCGGGTGCTCGCCGCGTACCGCAGCCGCGTGCTGGAGCTGCCGGAGCGGACCCGCCTGATGCTGCTCATCGCCGCCGCCGACTCCCGCAGCACCCTGCGGTACGTGATGGCCGCGGCCGGGCGACTGGGCGTCGGGCCCGCGGACCTGGCGGCGGCGGAGCAGCAGGGGCTGGTGACCGTGGCCGGGGAGGTCATCGAGTTCCGCCACCCCCTGATCCGTACCGCCGCCTACACCGCCGCCCCGCTCGCCCGCCGCGTCGCCGTGCACGAGGCGATGGCCGCCACCTCCGGCGACGCCGACTGCCGCGCCCGGCACCTGGCGTCGGCCGCGCTCGGGCCCGACGAGGCGGTCGCCGCCGAGCTGGAGGGCTCCGCGCGGCGGGCGCTGGCCCGCGGCGGACCCGCGGCGGCGGCCGACACGTACGCGGAGGCCGCCCGCCTCACGCCGGACCGTCAGGCGCGCGTGCGGCGGCTGACGGCGGCGGCGTGGGCGGCGCAGCATGCGGGGCACGCGGAGCGGGCGGCGCAGTTGGCGGAGGAGGCGTACGGGGAGACGGCCGACCCGCACCGGCGCGCCGAGCTGGCGTACATCGGCTCCTTCTGGCTCTTCGAGAAGGACGCCGCCGCCGAGGCCGCGGCCGTACTCCTCAAGCACGCCCCCGACTCCGTGGCGCACGGCCCGGCCATGACGCGCACGGCGGCCACCTACGCCTGGTTCGGCGGCGACGCCGCGGCCGTGCACCGGGCCGCGGCGCTGCTCGATCGGCACGATCGGCACGGGGACGGCGACGGCGGGAACCGCGCGGTGCGCGGCCTGGCCCACCTCGCCCAGGACGACTTCGCCCGCGGCCTGCCGCTCCTGGCGGACGTGCTCGCGGAGGCGCCGGCCGGCTCCCCGGCCCGGCTGCAGGCCATCTCCGCCGGCTCGTACCTCGCCGACGCCACGCAGCTCCCGCTGATCGCCGAGGAGATCGACCTCGCCCGCCGGGAAGGCGTCATCGGCCGGCTGCCGTACCTCCTGCACGTACTCGCCCGGCACCAGATCTACGCCGGGGACCACCGCGAGGCCGAGGCGACCATCGCCGAGGCCGGCACCATCGCCCGCGACGCGGGCCTGCCGGCCCGGATCGCCCGCCTGCACAACCTCCTCGCCCGCATCCCCGCCATCGAGGGCGACGAGGACCGCGTACGGTCTCTGGTCGTCCCGGCCCTGAACGCGGGCGGCAACTACGGCATCACCGCCCTGGCCCTCCTCGACCTCGGCCTCGGCCGGTACGAGGACGTGCTGAAGCGGCTCGCGGAGGCCCGCGCGGGGGCGGCGCGGTACAGCGCGGCGCTGCTGTTCGCGACGGCGGACGAGGTGGAGGCGGCGGTCCGGCTGGGGTCGCCGGAGCGGGCGGGGGCGGCGGCGCGGCGGTTCGCCGCGTGGGCGGCGGCGAGCGGGCAGCCGTGGGCGCGGGCGGTGGCGCTGCGGAACGAGGCGCTGCTGGCGGAGGCGGACGGGGGCGCGGAGGCGGACGCGGGCGCGGGCGCGGAGGAGGCGTACGGGGGCACGGAGGCGTTCGGGGGCGCCGAGGCGGCGTACGCGGAGGCGACCCGGCTCCACGCGGAGGCGCCGGACACCGGGCGCCCCTTCGAACAGGCCCGCACGGAGCTGCTGTTCGGCGAGTACCTACGCCGCGAACGCCGCCGCACGGAGGCCCGCACCCACCTGCGCACCGCACTCCGGCTCTTCGACCGCCTCGCCGCCACCCCCTGGTCGGACCGCACCCGCGCGGAACTTCGCGCGGCCGGCGACGTCCAGGCCACGGCCCGCGCCACCGCCCCGGACCCGGCGGACCGCCTGACCCCCCAGGAACTCCAGGTCGTCCGCCTCGCGGCGGAGGGCACCAGCAGCCGCGACATCGCCGCCCGGCTGTTCCTCTCCCCCCGCACGGTCGAGTACCACCTGTACAAGGCGTACCCGAAGCTGGGCGTCACCTCCCGCCGCGAACTCCCCGCCGCCCTGGCGGCGATGACATAGGACCCGGCACCCTGCCCGTACGGCCCGTACGGCCGCGCTACCGCTTGTACGCCTCGATCCGCAGCGCTTCCTCGCCGACCTCGGGCTCGGCGAGGACGTACAGCGTGCCGTCGTCGGCGCTGGTGGCCAATGCCTGTGCGGAGCCCATGTCCTGCGGCAGCACGCCCGCGGCCTTCGGCTCGCCGCCCTGCCGCGCGTCCCACAGCGCCAGGCGCTCGCCCGTGGCGTTCACCCCCTCGACCGCGCGGTTCTGGAACGCGACCAGCTCCCCGCCCGACCCGTTCCCGGCGGCCACCGGTTCGGGAGCGAAGTCGAACTCCTGCTTCCACAGCTCCTTACCCGTGGCCAGATCGATGCCCACGTAGTCGTTGGTGGCGTCGTCGTAGGTGGTGACCAGCACCGAGTCCCGGATGGTGAAGTCCCCCGGGTCGAGGTGCAGATACCCGTCGGGCCGGTCCAGCGGCAGGTCGGCCAGGACCTTGCCGCCCTCGCCGAACGACACCAGTTGCTCCTGCGTCGCGACCGTCAGCGGCTCGTCGGCGAGGATCTCGACCTGGGACGGCTGGTCCTCTTCGGTGAAGTCCGGCACGTTCCACAGCTCTTCGCCGCTGCCCGCGTCGTACGCGGCTATGTAGTTCTCGGCGCCGGTCAGATCGGGGCAGTCGACGACGGCGACCAGGTGCCGGGCGCTGTGCCGCCAGTCGGTGTAGAAGTCATCGCACTGCTCGCCCACCGTCACCTCGGGGGTGGGCAGTTCCGCGCCGTCGATCGAGAAGCGGTGCAGGCCGTCCTCGATCAACTCGACCGTGACCGTCTCCTCGCCCACGCTGACGGGCATGACGCCGGCGGCGGGATACGCGCTGTCGCCGGCCGTCAGATCCTCGCTCCACAGCAGCTCGCCACTCGCGGTGTCGACGACCCCCAGCACCGAGCAGGCGTCCCCGCCGGCCTGCGCGCCGGCCGGGGCGAACAGCACGGCGCCGACGCCGTCGCCGTTGACGGTCGGCGAGGCGGCACACGGCGCGCCGGCGCCCTCCGGTGCGGCCAGTTCCCAGGCGACGTCGCCGGTGGCGGCGTCGTGGCCGGTGACCCCGCTGGTGGTGATGCTGACGACCACGTCACCGGCGACCCACAGGGGTGGCAGCCACACGTCCTGCGGCCGGTGGTCCACGGTCTCCGTCCGCCACCGCTCCGCCAGCTCGGGCCCGCTGTCGGCGGCATCGCCGCCCTCGCCTCCGTCGTCCCCGCAGCCCGCGGCGGCCAGCACCACGGCCGCCGTACCCAGCAACGCCCAATTCCTTGCACTCGCACCCATACCGTCGATCGCGTCCTTCTCTTCCGTCTCATCCGTCTCAATGAACTCGGGTTCTTCGGACGCGAGTCCGGAGAGAACGGTTCCGCCCCGGCCACCGGGCGCGTGATGGCCGCCTCAGGGGTGGCCGCCCCAGAGGGATGCCGCCTCAGGGGGCGGCCGGTCTGCCGAAGCCCTGCAGCAGGGTGTCGACGACGCGGGTGGCGAGCGCGTCCACGGCGGCGTCGGTAGCCGGAGCCTCGGCCGCCGCCTCGTGGATGAGCGCGTAGTAGACACGTCGCACCCAGTCCAGATCAGCGTCGGACCGGAGCAGGCCGCCGTCCCGGGCACGTGCGAACAGCCGCTCGCACGAGGCCAGTACCTCGGCGTGTACGCGCACGGTGTCGGCGTCGCCGGTGGAGACGGCGCTTATGGCGAAGCCCCAACCGGTCTTCACGCGCAGCACGTTCGCGGTGACCTGGAAGAGCACGACGGCGGGCGGGGCGGTGTCCGGCCGGGCGGCCTCCACGGCTTCCCGGAACCGCTGTGTCGCCCACGCGACCAGCGCCGTGATCAGGGCGTCCCGCGACGCGAACCGCCGGTGGACGGTGGTCCGTGCCACCCCGGCGGCCTCGGCGATCTGCTCGATGGTGGCGGCCGGGTTCGCGGACAGCACCCGCTCGGCGGCTTCGAGGATCGCGCGTACCGTCCGCTCGGTGTCGGCGCGCAGGGGCTTCGCGGAGGCGGGGGTCGCCATGGGGTGCGGGTCCTTCCGGCCGTGGTCGTTGTGCATCAGCGTACGCCCGTGTGGCGACTCCCCAATAACTTGCAACATTTATGATGCATGTTATAGCTTTTCAGCATCGCCAATGACGCAATATCGGCACGGAGGATCACATGGACCTGCATCTGAACGGCAAGACCGCCCTGGTCACGGGCGCCAGCCGGGGCATCGGGCTGGCCGTCGTCCGAGCCCTGACCGCCGAAGGCGTCCGCGTCGTCGCGGCGGCCCGCACGCCCACCCCGGAGCTGGCGGCGACCGGGGCCGTGCCGACGGCGGTGGATCTGTCCGGCCCCGCCGGAGCCGAGCGCCTCGTGGGCGAGGCCGCGGCCGAACTGGGCGGCATCGACATCCTGGTCAACAACGTCGGCGGTGGCGACGGAGACCTGACCGGCGGCTTCCTCGACCTGACCGACGAGCAGTGGGCGGAGGTGGTTGATCTCAACTTCTTCGCCACCGTGCGCGTCACCCGCGCCGCCCTGCCGGCCCTGCTGGACGCCCGCGGCGCGATCGTCAACGTGTCCTCGATCGGCGCCCGCGTCCCGCACGACGGGCCCGTCCCCTACACCACGGCCAAAGCCGCTCTGACCGCCTTCGGCAAGGCGCTCGCCCACGAGTTCGGCCCGCGGGGAGTGCGCGTGAACACCGTCTCGCCGGGGCCGGTCCGTACGGCGATGTGGGAGAGCCCCACCGGCTACGGCGCGCAGCTGGCCGCCTCCCTGGGGATTCCCCACGCCCACCTCCTGGCCGGACTCCCCACGGCCGCGGGCATGGTCACCGACCGACTCGTCGAGCCGGAGGAGGTCGCCACCCTCGTCACGTACCTCGCCTCACCGCTCGCCGCCTCGACGACCGGCGCCGACCACCGCGTCGACGGCGGAGCGGTCAAGACCGCCTAGTCGGGTGCGGGTTCGGCGCACGTGCCGCCCCGGTGCCGCCGGGGCCCCACGCGCGCGTCAGTCCGCCGGGTCTTCGACGGCCGTGAAGGTGGCGTAGTCGCGGACGCGTACGAGCGTCATGAGAGCACGTGACCAGCGTGGCAGCAGCCGTCGTCCCGGCTCGCCGTGGACGCGTTCGGGCCGGGTGAGTTCGTGGCGCCGACCACGGCGGACCAGATGTCCGCCACCGGCCGCGAGCACGTTCTGGATCCAGTGGACGTCCTTGCCGTACGCCAGGGCGATGACCCAGCCGGTGTCCGTGCGGAATGCCTGCACCGGCGTCTGGTACTGCTTCGCGCTGCGGCGGCCAACGTGTTCGACCACGGCGAGGGGTGGCATGCGGCGGGCAAGTGGGAGCACGGCCGGGTTGACGGTGCGGCTGATCCGGCGGAAGGCGCGCGGCATGGTCATGTCTGGATCTCCTTGTACACCGGCGGGTCGGGGCGCTCGGGACGGGGGTGCTCGGGGCACGGGGTTCGCGGGCCCGGGGTTCGCGGGTCCGGGGTGCTCGGGTCCGGGGTGCTCGGGTCGGGGTGCGGGGCGTCCGGCGGCCCCGGGCGGGTCCTGTCCGGGGCTCCGCCGCCTCAGGCAGGGGCTTCCTGCGGTTGTGCGCGGGGCGGCTGCGGATCGCCGGCCGGTGCTGAGGAGCGGCGGCGTGGCGTGCGCCGGAGCCCGGCGGCGTACAGGGTGATGCCGCCGGCCAGCCAGCAGACGAGCACGAGTGCCGGGCCGAGGCCGCCGGCGCCGTCGAAGTAGGCGACGGAGCGCAGCAGGCTCCCGGTGGCGCCGGGAGGCAACAACTGGCCGAGCGTTCCCCAGCCGGCCGGCAGCAGCTCGGGGGCGCTGGACAGACCGGACAGCGGGTTGCCGAGGACGATGAGCACGACTGCTCCGCAGGCCAGGCCGGCGTTGCCCAGGGCGGTGCGCAGGCCGAGGATCGTCCAGGCGGTGGCGGAGATGCCGAGGATCGCGGCGCCCGCGGTCATCCGGTAGTCGCCGTCCAGCGAACCGAAGGCGAACTGGAGCAGCGCCGTCAGGCTCAGGCCGCCCAGGACGGCGAAGGCCGCCGCCGCCGCGGCCTGGCGCCGGGCCCCTCGGACGGCCGCGAGCACGGCAACGCCGCCTATCCAGCCGCCGAGGGCCAGCGGGAGTGCCCCGGCCGCCAGGCCCGCGCCGGTGGGATCGTCGCCCGGCAGCGGACGTACGTCTTCCACGGGCCTGACGGCCCTCCGGCCCGTATCCAGGCTGCGCGCCAGCACCTCCAGCTCTTCGGCCACCGCGGGGCCGGCCGCGGTGGCCACCAGCAGTCTGGTCTCCGTGGAGGACGTCACGAGGGCGCCGTATACTTCCCGGTCCATGATCAGCGCGCGGGCGTGCGCGGCGTCTCTTGCCGTGTGCAGTTCCCAGGCGTCCGGCTGCCGCGAGGTCAGCTGCTCGCGCACGGCCGTGGCCGAGGACGGCTCACCGCCGACGGCAAGGGGCACCTGGTGCGGCCCCGCGTTCAGGGGCGGCAGCGCGAAGGCCGACAGGAGGACGACCAGGAGCGCCGTCAGAACTCCGACAATCACCCCGATTCGGCCCCAGTCCGTCGCCGCCGGGCTCGGTTCCGCCATGGGAAGCACCTCCAGATAAGAAACTCTGAGTATCTTAAGCCGTGGCGCAGGCAAGCACAATAAGAAACCCGGCGAACCTTAAGGAGTGGGGATGACCGAGCCACCCGCAACCCGGCGCCGCGGCAAGGCGCTGGAGACGGCCATCATGCAGGCGGTGTGGGACCAGCTCGCCGACGTCGGCTACGCGGCCATGACCGTCAAGGACGTGGCCGCGCGGGCCCGTACGAGCAAGGCGGTGCTCTACCGCCGCTGGCCGAGCCGCGCCGAACTGGTCTTCGCCGCGATCATCCACGGCGTGCCGAACCCGGACGACCTCCCCGACACCGGCACGCTCCGGTCGGACACCGCTCAGCTGCTCCAGCAGATCGCCGACAGATTCGCCGACGTCGACACCGACGTGCTGTGGGGGCTGCTGGCCGAAAGCGCCCGCGACCCCGAACTCCTCGGCCTGATCCGCTCCGAACTCCTCAGCGACGTACACCGCGGCCCCACGGCAGTGCTCGTCGAGCGCGCCGTCGCCCGCGGCGAGGTCGATCCCTCGCGGCTGACCGAGCGACGCATCGCACTGCCGCTGGATCTCCTGCGCAACGAGATCCTCGTACGGGGATCGATCACCCCGGAGGCCATCGCCGAGATCGTCGACGAGGTCTTCCTCCCGCTGGTCCGCCCGAATCCGGCGAGCTGAGGACCACCGGTCTTGTAGAAACCTTGACGGACTCTCGCAAGCGCCGGTGAACCCTTCCGCTGCCTCCCGCCCTGCTGTTAGCTACTCCCGCGAGCACCGTTGCCGCAGTTCAGCCAGGTCCAGCGGGTTTCCCGTGGCCTTCGAACCAATGAGCGCCGACAGGCGCTGCCTCAACGCCAGGGGGGATCGTGCCCCGAATCCAGTTCACTGTCCAACTCCTCGGCAGCTTCGAGGTGTCCGGTCTCGGCATGGCCCCGATCCGGATGTGGCCGAAGCCGCGCACACTGCTGGCCCAGCTGCTGGTGGCCGACGCGCCCGTGCCGTTGCGGCGGATCCTCGGCGAGCTGTGGCCGGGCGGCGAACCGGAGTCCGCCGCCGCCAACGTCCGCGGCTACGTCCACATCATCCGCCAGGAACTCGGCCAGGGCACGGTCCAGACCCTGCACGGCGGCGTGTACCGGCTCTCCCTGCCCGAGGTCCGGGTGGACTCCCGGATCTTCCTCCGCCTGCTCGGAAGGGCCCGCACGACCGCCGACCCGCGGGAGCGCACAGCCCTCCTCGGGCAGGCGCTCGCCCTCTGGGAGGGGCCGGCCCTGAGCGGCGTCCCGCAGGGCCCCATGCTGCGGAACTGGGTCGCGTCCATGCGCGGCCACCGGCGGCGCGCCCTGCTCGACCTCGCCGAGCTGCTGGTCCGCGGCGGCCAGTGCGGCGACGCCCAGTACCTGCTGCGGCAGCACCTGCTGGAGTGGCCGGAGGACGAGGCCGCGTACGTGCTGCTGATGCGCGCGCTGTACGCGGCGGGGGACGGCGGCGGCGCGCTGACCGTCTACCGGCAGGCGTACGACGAACTCGCCGAGACCGGCCTGCGACCGGGCCCGCGGCTGGAGGCCGCCCAGAACGCCATCCTTCACCACCAGCCGCTGCCCGCCGACTCCTAGATGAACGAGTCCGATGTTCTCAGGGGTCGTAGTCGATCAGAGCCGGGGGTGCGGGAGAGGTACGCGGCGCTGTTCGACGCGTATCCGGAGCAGGCGATCCCGGGGACGGACGTTGTCAGATTCTGCGAGATTCCGTACCAGGACTTGCTGGCACGATCGGCACAGTTTATCGGCCGATCGGCATCCGCAGAAAAAGGTGTACGCCTCCTCTGCTTCACGCAGGGCGTGGGGCCTACTGGGGGCACGTGCGGGACGAGATCAAGGACGGATTTGACCACGCGCGTCGCATCCGCAGGCGCGCCTGCCGACCGGCCCGTCACAGAGCCATCGCGAACAGCAAGGACACACGCATGCAGACAAAGACACGGGTGGTGGGCGCCGCCGCCATAATGGGGGCCGTTCTGCTGCCCCTCGCGGCGTCGACAGCCTTCGGCGAACCGGAGTCGACGAGGGCGCAGACGGGGACCGCACGGGCCTGCTCCGATGAGCTCCCGGACGATCCCACTGCGGCGACCAGCCGCTTCCTGACGCTCGTCCGGACGCTGGAGGACCAGGGCCGCACGCAGGCCGAGATCGACGCGAAGCTGGCCGCGGACAACTGCCTGGAGCGTGTGGACGGCGGGGGCGATGAGGTAGGCACCCTCGCCAACCCGGACGAGGAGATCAAGATTTCCAAGCCGGAAATCTACAGTGTCGTCGGGAAGAACCTCTATATGGCCCGCGGCTCCTGGAAGTGGATCGAGGTCCCCAACAAGGTCAAGGGATACGACGCCTTCGGCCTCAGCTTCAGCAAGAAAGTCGCTCCTCAGTCCCACGTCCTCCAGTACGACGGCGAGCACTTCAAGAAGAAGACGACCAGTCAGGCGGAGACGTCCAACTCCTACGGATCAGGGTTCATCTTCAACGAGGGCCCGAGGAACCCGGTGTACGACGACATGCAGGGCCGGACAGGCACCATCGGCGTCAGCTTCAAGGCCGCAAAGAAGGGCTGCTCGAACCACCAGGTGTTCACGAAGTACGGCCACACCTGGAACTCCACCAGCGTGACCGGCATAGCCGTCGGCACCACATCGATCGGCTTCACCTGGTCGGACAGCGGCAGCAAGTGGCAGCAGGCCAGCCTGCCCAGCAGTGAGGTGAAGGTATGCCGGAGGTAGCAGCGGCATAGGCGACGGCGGTCGGCGCCGCCCGGAGGGGGCGCCGACCGCCGTGGCGGTGACCGGGCAGGAGCCGCCCGGCCGGCGCCCCCTCCGGCACGCGCGTCAGAGCGCGTCAGGGTTACGCCCCGGTGCCACCGGCGGCGGGGCCCGCACCACAGCCGTCGCCCGTGGCGCAGGCGCACCCCCCGTCGCGCCGCGCCACGGGCGACATCCACGCGGGGACGGACCACGGCCCGCACCGAGGCGACAACGCGGCGATGCGGCAAGGCGACGCGGCATGCGGCTACGTGCCACGTCGGCGGACGGCGACGGGGCTACGGGGCGGCCGTGCCGAAGCGCCGCAGCCTGGCTAGGTCCGCGGGGCCTCGGTCCGCGGAGACGCCGCGAAGAGCGCGAGAAGTCGTCGAAGCGGATGACGAACAGGGCGCAGAACAGGCCCCCGGCCACCGCCGAGACCACCGCGGCGGCGTTGTCCACGGCCCCCGGGCCGAGCGCGTTCGCCGCCAGCCCCGTCGTGGCGAATCCGGCCAGCACGAGGTCGCGTGCCAGGTGCGCGTGCCCCAGCGGGGCGGTGCCGGCGCCGAAGCAGCGGCACCGCACGTCGCTGCCCGTCCGTAGCCGGCGGTCGATCACCGCGGCCAGCACGAGGAGAGTCCCGGCGGCCAGCGCCAGCCGGCGGGAACCGCGGCGGGCACGGCCAGCAGCAGCACGATGGCCGCCTCGCACACCAGGTACGCCACGCCCAGCGCCCGCCGGCGGCGGTAGAGGCGTACGGGCAGCAGCGCGCCCGTCGCCTCGGCGAACTCCCGGAAGTCCGCGGGGCGGAGCTTCGACACCAGCACGGCGGCGAAGACGACGCCCAGGAGCACCCGGACGGCAAGGTCGAGATACTGGCCGAGAGGCACGAACAGCAGCCGGTCGCAGGCATCGGCAGCCCACTCGGCAATCGCGGTGAGGGACTTCGCTCCGGCCAGGACCGCGCAGGCGGCGACCGCCGGGACATATGGCAGCGAGTGACGGCGCCCACACCCACAGCTCCGGGCCCGACCGCGAGAACGACGAAGCCCTGGGGGGATGGTGTCCCGTCACGTTGGAGGGGATCAGGCGTCCCTGGAGGGCTTCGGGATGCCCGTGCAGCGTGCCCGTGCAGCGTCGCTGCGCGGGCAGCAGCCGGGCGAGGAAGTCCACGATGCGGTGGGTGGCATTGAGTGTGCAGCTCAGGTGAGCGAGGTGACGCCTCTGATGGCAGCGGGGGTGATCTTGACGGGCCTGCTCTGCCGGGGTTGCAGGTCTGTCCGCGGCCAGGGCTCACCAGAGGATCATCTCGCCGGGATAGACCTGCTGGAGGTGTTGGGTGCCGGGGGCGGTGAACCTTCGGGCGGGTGGAGCCGTAGTGATGATGTCTCCCCCTGCACCGAGGCGGGAGACAACGGCGGTTGTTTTGTACCGGAAGGAGTTCATTGTGCCGGATAGCGGGGCGGCGGTGTCGGCCGATGCGGCACGTGCGGATGCGCTGCGGGAATTCTTCAGGACGAACGGCGACACCAGATTGCCCACCAAGGATACCCCCCTAGAAATTTTTCTGCGAAACGCGAGCCCCAAAGGGACATCTCATCTGGGGCCGTTGGCGGCGGAGGCGCTGAGGGAAACCAGATTTGCAGGCCGGGTGCAGGACGTGGAAGGCAATCCCGAGAAGTTCAAATTCCTCCCCATCAGGAACGTCGAGCCGAAGCTGACCGATGAGCAGTGTGTGGCTGCGCTGGAGGAACACGCCGCTCCGTACCGCGCGAGGGGCGAAGCCGTCCCATGGCCCTCCAAGGGAAGCCGCGTAGGAAACCGTCTGGATAACGCGAGGACCGGTGGGGGATCTTATCTGGAGCCGAAGACGGTGGAGTGGCTGAGGAGAAACGGATTTGAAGACCGGGTGGCGAAGGAGCCCTACAAGCCCGGGAGGTACAAGACGGTTCCCCTTCGCTCTCGCGAGAGGGTGACCGGTGATGAGTACGTGCCGGGGCTGGGGCCGGGGGAGTCTTCCGGCGCTGGAGTGGCCCAAGCGCTGGGCGGGTACGGCGGTGGCTACGGGGCCGGTGTCCCGCAGGGTTCCCCGTCGTTGGAGGCTGTGGCTCCGGGTTTCCAGCCACCTCAGTACAGTCAGTGGCCAGGCGGTTACGCAAAGTACGACGCCGCCCCGGTGCCAGGTGGTCCTTCACCGCAGATCCTTCCGTCGCTCAGTCAGGATCCTTATGTGCAATGGCTGGACCAGGCCGGCGGTGAGCCCGGGGCCGGTGTCCCGCAGGGTCCCCCGCCGTTGGAGGCTGTGACTCCGGAATTCCAGCCGCCTGAGCACGATCAGTACGGTCAGCGGCGAGGCGGGTCTGCAGAGTACGACGCCGCCCCGGTGCCAGGTGGTCCTTCACCGCAGATCCTTCCGTCGCTCAGTCAGGATCCTTATGTGCAATGGCTGCACCGGGCCGGCGGTGAGCCCGGGGCCGGTGTCCCGCAGAGTCACCCGTCGTCGGAGACTGTGGCTCCGGAATTCCAGCCGCCTCAGTACAGTCAGCGGCAAGGCGGGTACGCAGAGTACAGCGGCCCGGGGCCCGGTGGTCCTTCACCGCAGAACCCGTCGTTCAGGCAGGATCCTCATGTGGCGCTGGGCCGGGGGATTCCCGCGGATTTCACTCCGGGAGCCGACGGTCACCGCGTTGACCACTCGTGGCAAGAACAGACTCCCGGCAGCCACCACGCTCGCACTCAGCCGCCGAATGCTGGTCGGCGGCGTGGTGGTCAAGCGCGCTGATGTGCTGTGTATCGCACGGCACTTGGCCGGCCGACATCGCACCGTGATGGTCCGGGCGGGTGGCCGCCGGGCCCGGCCGTGCGGACTGAACACCCGCCGCAAAGCGGTCCGGGCCCGCTACCACCGGCAAGCCCACCGGCGGCTGGGACGAGACCAGGTCCCCTCCACACCTCCCGGCCGCTCAGGACGCAACGAAGCCGCGCCCCCTCGACGTAGCCGGTCAGGGAGCTGCGTCCGGGCAGATGGCGGCGGATGCCGAGGCGTTCCAGCACCGTGGTGGAGGCGCGCTGTCCCCATTCGGTAACGCGCCGGAAAAACTCGCGGGCTACCGTGGCCGGACCCCGGGCCGGGACGGCGCCGGGGGGACCGGAGCCGGAAGGGCGGGTGGGACGCGTGCGACTGACTCCCCGGGAACAGGAGCGGCTGCTCATCCACGTGGCCGCGGACGTGGCCGAGAAGCGCCGGGCGCGCGGACTGCGGCTCAACCACCCGGAGGCGGTCGCGCTCATCACCTCCCACGTACTCGAAGGCGCCCGCGACGGCCGCAGCGTCGCCGACCTGATGATCTCCGGCCGCAAGGTCCTCACCCGCGACGACGTCATGGACGGCATCCCCGAGCTGCTGCGCGACGTACAGGTGGAGGCGACCTTCCCGGACGGCACCAAGCTCGTCACCGTCCACGACCCCATCGACTGACGGAGGCCCGGCCGTGATCCCAGGAGAGATCCGCTACGGCGACGGGGCGATCCGCCTGAACGAGGGCGCGGACGTCATCCGGCTCACCGTGCTCAACACCGCCGACCGGCCCGTCCAGGTCGGCTCCCACTACCACTTCGCCGAGGCCAACCCGGGCCTGGAGTTCGACCGTGCCGCCGCCCGCGGCAGACGTCTCGCCGTCGCCGCGGGCACCGCCGTGCGCTTCGAGCCCGGCGTGCCCGTGGCGGTCGAGCTGATCCCGCTCGCGGGCCGGCGCGTGGTGCCGGGGCTGCGCGGCGAGACCCGCGGAGCGCTCGATGGCTGAACTGTCCCGTGCCGCGTACGCCGACCTCTTCGGGCCGACCACCGGCGACCGCATCCGGCTCGCCGACACCGACCTGCTGATCGAGATCGAGGAGGACCGCGCCGGCGGCCCGGGGCGCGCGGGCGACGAAGCGGTCTTCGGCGGCGGCAAGGTCATCCGCGAGTCCATGGGCGTCTCCCGCGCCACCCGCGCCGACGGCACCCCCGACACCGTGATCACCGGCGCCGTCGTCCTCGACCACTGGGGCGTCGTCAAGGCCGACGTCGGCATACGGGACGGGCGTGTCACCGCGCTCGGCAAGGCCGGCAACCCCGACGTCATGGACGGCGTCCACCCCGAGCTGGTCATCGGCCCGGAGACCGAGATCGTCGCGGGCAACGGCAAGATCCTCACCGCGGGCGCCGTCGACGCCCACGTCCACTTCATCTGTCCCCAGCTCGCCGACGAGGCGCTCGCCGCCGGCGTCACCACCCTCATCGGCGGCGGCACGGGCCCCGCCGAGGGCAGCAAGGCCACCACCGTCACCCCCGGGCCGTGGCACCTCGCCCGGATGCTGGCGGCCATGGACGGCGTCCCCGTCAACGTCGGCCTGCTCGGCAAGGGCAGCACCGTCTCCGCCGAGGCCCTGCACAGCCAACTCCGCGGCGGCGCCCTCGGCTTCAAGATCCACGAGGACTGGGGCGCCACCCCCGCCGTCATCGACGCCTGCCTCGCCGTCTGCGAGGAGACCGGCGCGCAGCTCGCCCTCCACAGCGACACGCTCAACGAGGCCGGCTTCGTCGGCGACACCCTCGCCGCGCTCGCCGGCCGCACCGTCCACGCGTACCACGCCGAGGGCGCCGGCGGCGGCCACGCCCCCGACATCATCACCGTCGTCTCCGCCCCCCACGTCCTGCCCAGCTCCACCAACCCGACCCGCCCGCACACCGTCAACACCGTCGAGGAGCACCTCGACATGCTGATGGTCTGCCACCACCTGAACCCCGCCGTGCCCGAGGACCTCGCCTTCGCCGAATCCCGCATCCGGCCCTCGACCATCGCCGCGGAGGACGTCCTGCACGACCTCGGCGCCATCTCCGTCATCTCCTCCGACTCCCAGGCCATGGGCCGCATCGGCGAGGTCGTGCTGCGCACCTGGCAGACCGCGCACGTGATGAAGAAGCGGCGCGGCGCACTGCCCGGCGACGGCCGCGCCGACAACCTGCGGGCGCGCAGGTACGTCGCGAAGTACACGATCAACCCCGCCGTCGCCAACGGCGTCGACCACGAGATCGGCTCCGTCGAGCCCGGCAAACTCGCCGACCTCGTCCTGTGGGACCCGGCGTTCTTCGGCGTCAAGCCGCAACTGGTGGTCAAGGGCGGCCAGATCGCGTACGCACAGATGGGCGACGCCAACGCCTCCATCCCCACCCCGCAGCCCGTCCTGCCGCGCCCCATGTACGGCGCCACCGGCCGCGCCCCGCACGCCAACTCCGTATCCTTCGTCTCGCCCCTCGCGCTGGACGACCGCCTCGGCGACCGCCTCGGGCTGGGCAAGGCGCTGGTCGCCGCCCGCTCCACGCGGTCACTGACCAAGGCGGACATGCGGCTGAACGACGCGACCCCGGACGTACGGGTCGACGCCGACAGCTTCACCGTGACCATCGACGGCGACGTGGTCGAGCCCGCCCCGGCGGCGGAGCTGCCCATGGCCCAGCGCTACTTCCTGTTCTGAGCCATGCCGCCCGCGCCGCCGCCGCCTCGGGTTCCTCTCCGCGACCGGTCGCGGGGAGGGGACGCGCGGGCGCGAGGCGTGGGGGTACGGGGCATACGGATGCGAGGCCTGCGGCGACGCGACATGCGGACCCGGGGCACGCGGGTAGGCATGCGTGCACGTGGCGTGCGTGCACGTGGCATGCGGAGGCGGGAAGGGGGCCGCACGTGACCCGTGCCGCGCTGCTCGTGCTCGCCGACGGCCGCTTCCCCGCCGGCGGCCACGCCCACTCCGGCGGCGCCGAACAGGCCGTCGCCGCCGGGCGGATCACGGACGCCGCCGGGCTGGCGGCGTACTGCCGCGGCCGGCTGCACACCGCCGGTCTCACCTCCGCCGCCCTGGCCGCCGCCGCCTGCGCCGGGGCCGACCCGCTCCGCCTCGACGAGGCCGCCGACGCCCGCACCCCGTCCCCCGCCCTGCGCGCCACCGCCCGTCGCCTGGGCCGCCAGCTGCTGCGGGCCGCCCGGGCCGCCTGGCCGTCCGCGGAGCTGGACGCCCTCGCCGAAGCCCGCCCGCGCGGCGTCCACCAGCCCGTCGTCCTGGGCCTCGCCGCCCGCGCCGCGGGCCTCGGCCCGGGCGACGCCGCGCACGCCGCCGCGTACGAGGCGATCTCCGGGCCGACGACCGCGACCGTACGGCTCCTCGGGCTCGACCCCTTCGAGGCCACCGCCGTCCTCGCCCGCCTCGCCACCGAACTGGACGACGTCGCCGCGCGGGCCACGGCGGCGGGTGTCCGCGCCGTCGCCGACCCCGGCGACCTGCTGCCCGCGGCGGGCGCCCCGCTCCTCGACATCGCCGCCGAGGAGCACGCCGCCCGGGCGGCGCGGCTCTTCGCCTCGTAGGCAGACCTCGGCAGACCTCGTACGGACCTACGGACCTACGGACCTACGGACCTACGGACCCCAGGGAGACGGCATGCACCTCGACCACTCCGAGACCACCACTCCGCAGCGCTACACGTACGGCGCCCCCGCGCGCCGCCCCGTCGAACCCCCGACACCGGCCGGACGTGCCACCACCCGCCGCCGGGCCCTGCGGGTCGGGCTCGGCGGCCCGGTGGGCTCCGGCAAGACCGCCACCGTCGCCGCGCTGTGCCGGCTGCTGCACGACGAGCTGTCGCTGGCCGTCGTCACCAACGACATCTACACGCGTGAGGACGCCGAGTTCCTGCTCCGCGAGGCCGTGCTGCCGCCCGAGCGGATCGCCGCGGTGGAGACCGGCGCCTGCCCGCACACCGCCATCCGCGACGACATCTCCGCCAACGTTGAGGCCGTCGAGGAGCTGGAGGCCACGGTGGGGCCCCTCGACGTGGTCCTGGTGGAGTCCGGGGGCGACAACCTCACGGCCACCTTCTCCCGCGGCCTGGCCGACGTGCAGCTCTTCGTCATCGATGTCGCGGGTGGCGACGACATACCCCGCAAGGGCGGGCCCGGCGTCACCACGGCCGACCTGCTCGTCGTCAACAAGACCGACCTCGCCCCACACGTCGGCTCCGATCTCGCGCGCATGGCGCGCGACGCGCAGGCCCAGCGCGGTGACAAGCCGGTCGTGTTCACCTCGCTGGCGCGGGAGGGCGGCGTGCAGCCGATCGCGGACTGGCTGCGCGGGCGGGTCGCCGCATGGCGCGCGGCGTGAGGAACGCCGGGGCCGCGCGCGCCGACGGTACGGGCGGCTCCGCCCCGCGCCCGCCGGGCCGGGCGGCTCCCCGCCCCCGCCCGTCCGCCGTCGGACACCTGCCCGGGCACGTGCCCGAGCACGTGCCCGAGCACGTGCCCGCCACCGGAGTCCGCGCCCACGCCCGTATCACCGCCGCCCCCGACGGCCGCGGCGGCACCGCACTGCCGGAGCTGGCCGGGGCCGGGCCGCTCGCCCTGCGCCGGGTCCGCGCGGGCGCCGGGGAGGCGCGGGTGTGCCTGGTCGGGGCCATGGCCGGGCCGCTCGGCGGCGACCGGGTACGGCTCGACGTACAGGTCGAGGCCGGCGCCGCCCTGTGCGTCACCAGCGCCGCCGCGACCCTGGCCCTGCCGGGTGCCGCCGGCGGGACCGCCCGCTACGACGTGCGCCTCGCCGTCGGCGACGGCGCCGAGCTGCGCTGGCTTCCCGAGCCGCTGGTCTCCGTACGCGGCAGCAGGCTCCACGTGACGTACCGCGTGGACCTCGCCCCCACCGCCCGCCTGGTGCTCCGCGAGGAGCAGGTGCTCGGCCGCGCCGGCGAGCCGCCCGGCCGGCTCGTCTCGCGCCTCACGGTACGCAGCGGCGGCCGGCCGCTCCTCGACCAGGCCACCGACTTCGGCCCCGGCGTCCCCGCGTGGGACGGCCCGGCCGTGCTCGCGGACAACCGCGCCGCCGGTCAACTGCTCGTCGTCGCCCCCGAGTTCGCCGACACCCCGGCGGAGCCGTACGTCGTCGCCCCCGGCCGTGCCGTGATCACCCCCCTCGCCGGCCCCGCCGCCCTCACCACCGCCGTCGCCCCGGACGCCCTGCTCCTCCGCGCCCTGCTGGACGCCGCCCACACCCGCACCGCGCCCCCGCACGGAACGGCCTAGCCGGAAGCCGGGCCGGTTTCAGCGAGTGCGGCGCCAACCCGTGCCGGTGGGTTTACACATGCCCGCATGGCGAGGCTGAGTCTGCGGATCGCGCAGACCCGATCGGTACAAGCGGTGGTCAACAAGGGGCGCCGACAGGCGCGCAGAGGCAACACGGCGGGTGCGGCGGAGGCGTTCCAGCTGGCCGCCGCGTCCGGCGACACCCGCTCCAGCGTGCCTGCGGCCATGCACCTGTGGCTCCTGAGATCCGGGACCGGTGACCTGCGGGCCGCCGACGAGGCATATCTGCTGGCGGCCGGTCTCTGGGCCGAGAACGGGTACGCCAAGGACGGGTCCGTCGCCGACAAGAGCCGGGGGTTGGCGGCCATATCGCGGGCTATCAGCCCGAGTTCATCGGGTCCGCGCGACGGGCTTTCCGCCGGGGCATCGATTCCGGGGATCCGGAGTCCGTGTCGCTCGCCGCGATGGGTCTCGCCAGACTGGAGGCGCAGGATCTGGAGAAGATGTACGGCCTCGCCGATGCCTCGGCGGGCCTGACGGTGATCACAAGCTCCCTTCGGCGCGTGATCGACGCGGGTCTCCCCGACTACGTCCCCGCCGCCGCGAGCGCCCTCGCCCGCGACAGCGAGCGGGCCGGCGACGTCGACATGGCCCGTGTCGCGCTGCGCGCCGCCATGGACTTCGCCGATTCTCCGGACGTCTGCCATGCCGTGTCGCTGCGGCCTTCAGCAGGCGGGCGGCCAGTTCCGTAGAAGCCGGCAGGTCCGGGCCAGGTGCCGGGCGGCTGGTGTCGCGTACCAGCGGGTGCAGCCGCACGACCGGCAGCGCGTCCAGCCCGGCCGCCGGCGTCCAGGGCGACGCCGCCGACCTCGACGACCTGGACCACCTGTACGACACCGTCAAGCGGGAGAAGGGCAACCTCGACGTGCTGTGGGCCAGCGCAGGCGGCGGCGAGCCCGCCCCGCTCGGCGAGATCACCGAGGCCCAATTCGACACCTGGTTCGGGCTCAACGCCCGCGGCACCCTGTTCACCGTCCAGAAGGCCCTCCCGCTCTTCAACGACAGCGGCTCCATCCTCATGACCGGCTCCAACGCCTCCCTCGGCGCCTTCCCCGGCCTCAGCGTCTACGCCGGCAGCAAGGCCGTCCAGCAGGCGTGGGCCCGCGTCTGGCTCAACGAGCTCAAGGACCGCCGCATCCGCGTCAACGTCCTGACCCCCGGCCAGGTCGCCACCGCGAAGCAGGCAGAAGTCTTCGACGAGGCCAGCAAGCGCCAGTTCGAGTCCCTCATCCCCCGCGGCCAGATGGGCCGCCCCGACGAACTCGCCACCGCCGCCCTCTTCCTTACCACCGACGACTCCAGCTACGTCGACGGCATGGAACTCGTCGCCGACGGCGGCACCACCGCCATCTAAAACGAACAACGCACAACCAGGGAAGGACATCTCATGAACAACATCAGCATCATCGGCACCGGGAACATGGCCCGCACCATCGGCACGCGGGCGATAGCGGGCGGCAACACCGTCGAGGTCATGGGCCGCGATCAGTCCAAGGCCGCCGACCTGGCCAAGGCTCTCGGCGGCGGCGCCACGACGGGAGAATGGGGCACCGCCCCGGCCGGGGACATCGTCATCGTGGCCCTGTTGTACGACGGCGTCGTGCCGGTCGTCGCCCAGTACGGAGACGCTCTCGCGGGCAAGGTCATCGTCGACATCAGCAATCCCTTCAACTCCACGTTCGACGGGCTTGCCCACCGCGAGGAGACCTCGATCGCGCAGGAAGCCGCCAAGGCGGCCCCGGCCAGCGCCAGCGTGGTGAAGGCGTTCAACACCATCTTCCGTCATGTCCTGGAGAAGGGTCGGCCCGACGTCTTCATCGCCGGCGACGATGCGCAGGCCAAGGCACGTGTGGTGGCGTTCATCGAGAGCCTCGGGCTGCGCCCGCTGGACGTCGGCGGCCTGAGAATGGCGCACTGGCTGGAAGGAGCGGGCGTGGTCACGGTGGGCCTCGCCAACCACGGGGTGGGGAACGTGGACTTCGCCCTCGGCATCACCGAACTTCCCGTCTGAGCACTCGGTTGACGGATCACCCGAAGGACTCGCCAATGAAGCTTGGCTTCACACTTCGCCTGGGGGCTGTTGTGTGCACGTCGTGACCCAAAACCGGGCCCAGGATGGGTGATTTGACCGGCTATAGAAGCACGGATGTGGTCCCTTCGTGGCTCCCCAACCCACGTTGCCCGGCTCCCACGCGAGCCCCAGCACCCCGGGCGCGGCACCCCCGGAGCCCGGCGCCCGCCCCGGCCCACGCGCCAGGCGGCGTGCTCGAAACCGGCGCACGTGCCTGGTCAGGCAGCCTGCAGCGGATCACCAGCCCAGCGCCAGCTCAGGGCGGATATCCGCAATGAGCTGCTTGCCTGCGGTCTCATTGAGCCGGTCGGCTGCACATTCTTCAAGGAAGAACAGCACCATGGCCTGACCGTTCTTCATCGCATAGAACCGCTGGCCGTCGTGCTCCAACTCTTCCATCATTCGGCTGACCACCATCAGGTCGGCCCAGTCATCTTCGACCTCGATGTCCCAGCGGCGTCGGCGGCCGTCGGCGGCGTACTCGATCCACGCCTCCCCCGAGTCGAGATCAACATGGTCTCGCAGATCGGTGAAAGCCTCTGGCCGACCGGCGATCCGGCACAACCGCCCGGCGATCTCGACGTAAGCGCCCGACCCGTGGACACACTCGGTGTCGAAGTTCCACGCCCGGTCGCAGAACCACCGCCCCCACGGCTCCGCCTCGACCTCGACACCGAACGCGAACAGCAAAGCCGCGAACGGCTCACGCTCATACGCCGCACGCGGACGCGAATACAAAAGCTCGGCAATCGTCCTGCCCGCCGCAAGCGACAGGCCCAACTCCGCCAACTCAGCCAGCTGATCCTCAAGCTTCACGGTCCGTGACCGTAGCGCGCCAGCACAACACAATCAAACCCGGTGAACGTTCGTGGTCAGTCGCGGCGTACATCAGGTCCGGCAGGAACGGGCGTCCGCGATCCGGGTCGGCCTGGACAGCCACCACTTCCAGTCCCAGTCGCCGTTGACCTCGGCGGCATGCGTGTGGACTCGCGTCCCCCTGTCCGCGGCCACCCCCACTCCTGACGAACCCTCCTGGGCGTTCACCGTCCCGGCCGTTGCGAGACCCACCACCGGGAACAGCCGTAGCCGCGGAAGGAGGCGTTCTCCCAGAACGTGTCCGGGGAGTCCGGCGCCGCCCTGCGGAAGCCGCCGAGGCGCGGTTCCCAGCGGTACGCGATGTCCGTACGTGGCAGCCACTCCGCCAGGGCGTCGCGGCCCACGTCCGGGTTGCGGCGGCTGCCGGGGGCGGTGCGTACGTCGACCACGGACCGGACGTCCGCGCCGTGGAGGAGGGAGGCGAGCCGGTCCTGTCGGCCGTGCCGTGGCCGACCGTCAGCAGCGCGGCGGGGGCGCCCGCGCGGACGTCCGTCACCCGCGGATGGCGACCGTGAGCAGTACCGCCGCGTCCTCGACGCCTTCGAGGGCGTGCCAGGCCGGCGGGATGGTGATCAGGTCTCCCCTCCGGCCGTCCCAGGAGTCCGCGCCGCTGACGAGTCGTACACGACCGCGCAGCACCAGCAGCGTCGCCTCGGCCGGGCTGTCGTGCTCGGCCAGCGACGAACCGGCGGTCAGGGCGATGACGGTCCGGGGCTGTAGCTCGATCTCCCGATCCGGGCCCGCCGCTTCCCACATCGGAGGGTAGTCGTTCCTCCAGACCCGGAAGCTCTGTGCGGAAGCTGGCGACGCAAGAATATGGCTAACTCGGCTGCGCGAACGAGCACTTGAGGAGAATGGCCGCAACGGACGCGCCTCCGCCAGCAACTGGAGAACTGAGGTATCAAGATCGCGCCCGCCGGCCGGTGGAACGCCGCGAACTCAAGCCCGAATCCCACCCGAGTCGGAGCCGTGACGGCGGTGCCTCGCTGCGCCACGGCGAAGGAGCGCGACCGCCGCTCCACGCTGCGGCGTAGAAGGCGCCCGGCCTGCCCACCGGTCAGGCCGCGCCGCTACCTGACCGGTGGGCGGCCCAGGATGTCGATGGACAGCACCAGCGGCTTTCTCTGCTTGATCGTGTACATGATGCGATACAGGCCGACGCGGATGCGGTAGGTATCTCTGCCGTAGGCGTGCGCGCCCGCAGGCTCCGGGTCGTTCGCCAACAGGTTCACCGCATCCAGGATCTGATCCGCACCTTCCGGATCATCTCGGCGGTACCGGTGGAAAGCCTGCTTGGCCTTGCTGGACCACTCCACCGAGCTCAAGCGGCGACCTCGTCGGCAGCCAGCTCCTTCAGCAGCTCGTCATGCGACACGTACGGCTGCCCGCTGTCCCGCACCTCATAGGCGCGCGCCAGGTCGGCCAGCTCCAGTAGGCCCTCCCGCTCCTGCAGGTCGTCCCCGGCGGTCTCGACCACTGCCTGCGTCCACCAGTCGGCCAGGAAGACATCGAAGTCGTTGCCGTTGTCGAGCTTGACCAGGTCGGCGTAGAAGGCGGCGCGCAGCTCGGGCTTGCGGAGCGCGGCATCGACGGCCTGAACGGTGCGGGCGATGGGAGGAGCCTTCCGCCCGAGGTCGCTTTCGGCTCGGTTAAGAGCCTGCTGCCAGGTGCTCATCGTGGTCCTCCGTGTCGCTGGTGCTCTCATCTTCGACGGTCGGCAGCCGGGCCGGCAAGGCGCCCGGCGGGTCGCTGCGCGTCGGGCGAGCGCGCGCTGCCACCCGTCGCTTCGAACTCCCTGCCGGACCAACTTGAGCCTGGTCTCCCGCCTGTGAGCGAGGAACCGGGCTCACGTTGATGCGCCTGTGGAAAAGGCCGCCAGGCGTGTCGAGTCCTCTACTTCAGC
Organism: Streptomyces sp. CNX435; assembly: GCF_059570575.1. Lineage (NCBI taxonomy): Bacteria > Bacillati > Actinomycetota > Actinomycetes > Kitasatosporales > Streptomycetaceae > Streptomyces > Streptomyces sp. CNX435. Next base: position 51,663 of record NZ_JCANTA010000011.1, read on the forward strand.
AGGTGATCGAACTCGCCGGCCTTGGCACCATCGAGGAACGCGGCTAGTTCGGTGCGCGTGTACATCAGCGGGGGGACGTCGGGGTGCTTGCTGTCGCGTAGGGCTACCCAGCCGTCGCCCGCAGGGGCGAGTTCTACGCAGGCGCCGTTCTCGCCGGACGCCGTCGCCTTTATCCACGTCAGGTCGCCGGGGTTCACGGCCGGGGGTGTGGGGTTGCTGGATCGCGTCATGGTCACTCCTTTGTAGCGAGTTCGGCCAGGCGTGCTGCCGACTCATCGGGGTCGAGAGCACCCGCCCTCAGGAGGTCGAAGGTGTGGACAAGCATGCGGGTCTGCCTGGCGCGCTCCAGGAAGTTGTTCCCGGCAGGTGATTCGACGAAGCCCACGACGGGATCGGAGGCGCCGAAGTTCAGCAGGGTGAACGCGCCCAGCATGCCCGCGTGTGCGTCGGAGTCCAAGGGGTGGATCTGCAGGGTGACGTTCGGCAACTCGGCTGTACTGAGCAGGTGGGCCAGCTGATCGCGCATGACCACCTGGCCGCCGACGGGGCGCAGGAGCGCAGCCTCGTCGACCACGGCCACCAGCTCTATCGGGTTGGACCTGGCCGTAAGTCGCTCCTGGCGCTGCATACGGACCCGAGCGAGCCGGCCGACGTCGTCCGCGGTCTTGAGGCCGCTGCTGGAGAGGACGGCTCGCGTGTATGCCTCGGTTTGCAACAGGCCCGGCACGTAGCCGAGTTCCCACGCGCGGACTACGCGGGCGTCGTATTCCAGGCCCACGTAGACACCGAGGCCCGAGGGGAGGACCGTCTCGTATTCCGCCTGTTCCCACCAACCGACTTCGCTGGCCTCCTTCCGGATCTCCAGCATCTTCGCGCGTTCGTCCTCGTCGGTGACCCCGTACAGATCGAGCAGGCCGCGCAGCTCGATCATCTTCGGAAGGCCCTGGCCGAGTTCGATGCGGCTGATCTTGGAGTTCGAGCACTCCAGGTAGTTGGCTGCGGCGAGTTGATCGAACTCGGCCTTCTCGCGGAGTCGTCGCAACTCGGATCCCAGCCGGCGGCGCCGGACCGTGGGGCCGCTCGGGTCGCTCATCCGCTGTCCTCTCGTGCCTTTCCGGCCGCGTCCTCGTCGCGTGCTTGCGGGGCGCAAGTCTGCCGTACCGCCGGTCAGTTGGTGTAGCGAGTCCGTCACTCTCCGGGAGCTTGTCCCTCGTGAGAGGGAACTTCACGACCTTGGCTTGCCCGTTGGGATCCCAGGAAGGATTCTAACCGGAATCTCATCACCAACAGTAGTCAATCGGAAGCAGTCTGTTGATCAATGCTGCCGAGTGGACCACCGAGAGCGAGGCGCCTCATGCCCACGACGCGTAGCCCTTTACCGACCTGCACACGGGCCTCCGTCGTGCTGCCCGGCGGCTCCAGGACAACGCCCGGGTGTGCTCGGGACATCGTGCGGTCCTGGCTGGTCGCCTGGCAGGTCCCGGCCGGGCGGACGTACGACACCCTGGTGATCGCCAGTGAGCTGACGACCAACGCGCTGGTGCACACCGACAGTTCCCGGATCGTCGTGGCCGTCCAGATCACCGGCCGGGAGCTGCGGCGGCTGACGATCAGGGTGATCGACCAGGGCCCGTCCCGGCCGGGCTGGATCGACCGCCGTCCCGGCCGGAACGACCAGGTCGACGGGAGTGACGGCTTCGCCCTCTCCGGCCGTGGGCTGTCCTTGGTCGAGGCACTTGCGGATCGGTGGGGGGCGGTCCGAAGGCTCGCGGGCACCAGCGTGTGGGCACAACTGGCTGTCCCCGCGGCCCACTCACTATGCGAAAGGAACCAACGATGAGCAAGGCTTTACAGCTCGGTGCACGTCCGAGCAGCGTCACGGACGGGCCTGTCGCCGTACGCCTCGTGAGCTTCAGTTACCCGCACGGTCCCATCCCCGACGCGCACATCGTGCTCGACCTGCGCACCCACTTCGACGACTCGCCGGTGCGCCGCGGCTTCATCGACCTCACCGACCCTGCCGAGCGCGCGTACGCCCTGGTGACGGAGACGGACGGACTTCCCGAGTTGGTCGAGGGTGTCATCCCCGTGCTGGCGTCCTTCCGCAGCGGGTGCGGGTCGGATGACGGGCCGGTTACCGTGGCCGTGGGATGCGCCGACGGACAGCTGTCCGCGGCCGTCGCGATCGTGATGCAACGGCGATTGAACAACGGCCTGGTGCTCGTGACAGTGGAACACCGCGAACCCGAGGGCTGAAGCCGAGTCGGAGCCGAGCCCTCCGGCCCAAGGCCCCCTCTCTCCACCCCGGTTGGCGAGGCCGGACGGCCCGCTGGCAGAGTCCGATGTCAGACGGGTCCCCTAGGGTCTGTCGGCATGAGGAAGACGACTTTCGTCGACGAGACGACCGAGGTGGGCCGATCCGACGGCTGGGAGCTGGAGATCTCCGAAGAGCGGCTGACCGTGCGTGAGCCGATCCGGCGGCGGGTCTTCCAGAAGGTGGCCGACTGCAACGCGCGGCCGTCCGAGGTGTTCCAGGGCCTGGCCCAGCCCGAGGACACCGAGGTGACGTCCCTGAAGCCGGTTCCGCTGGTGGGGGGTTGAGCGCGATGGAAGGTGTTCCCCACCACGTCGCCGCGGGTGACATCGAGCTCGCGGACAGGACCCTCAACGCCATGGGAGTCGCCGACAGCGGCTATCGGGGCGTCGGCTGGTCGGAGCAGCTTCTGGACGAGCTGCGTGATCTCCCTCATGAGCGTCGTCGCAGTCTCGCCCGTTCCCTGGTCGAGCGGTACCACCGACTCGACGAGGAGGCCGCCGAGTTCCGGGCGCGGACACTGCTTCTGGCCGGGATCCTCGCCGCGGATCTCCCCGGGGACCCACTGTCCGCCGAGCGCATCGAGGTTCTCGACGACCTCGGCGAATGCCACTCCTTCTGGTACGAGGAGCATTTCTCGGTTCTGGTGGAGGCGGAGTTGGCCGCCGGCCGTTCCCTCACGCCGGCTGCGATTGCCGCCTTCCGGCGCAGTGGCATGGAATACGGCTTCCCGACCGCACCACTCGGCCGTGCTGGTGAGAAACCCACCGACCCGGTGCTCAACGTGGGCGAGAAGTGGGCCGAGCGTGCCCTGGAGCAGGTGGGTCCCGGTCCCGACGACCCGTGGCGGGCGCTGCTCGCGCACGCGCTCACCGCCACGTCCGCCAAGCCCAGCGCGAAGTGGGACAGACTGGCTCGGCAGCACGTCGAACCGCTGGGCCCGGAGCTGGTGCGGGAGAAGGCGGTGTCCTGGCTCGCTCTGGTGGGCGTTCCGCGTACCTTCCGTGTGAAACCCGTGTTCTGCGAAGACCGGCACTTCAACGAGGTCTTCGACCCGTACAACGCCCTCGCGCTGCGTGGCCTTGCCTGGCTGTTGTCGCTGCTGCCACCGCATTCCGACACAGCTCGTGCGCTTGGAGCGTTGGTGGAGACCTCGCTGCAGAAGGTGCCTGGGCGGGGCCCGCGCAGTGCGAAGGTGGCGCATGCGGGCGCCCTCGCCCTGGGCCGGATCGACAGTGAGCCCGCGCTGGCCGAACTGGACCGCCTCGCCGCCCGGGTGACACACAAGGCCACCGCGAGGGTGATCGCCACCGCCCTGGAGGCACACGCGACTGCCCTTGGTCTGGGAGGGCGGTGAGCGAGTCACCGGGGTCAGCGCCGGAGGAGGTAAGAATGCTGGAGCGGCCCTCGTCTGATGATGAGTGCGCTCAGTCGCGTTTGCAGATCCGGTCCAGCAGGGTCGCCGTCGCCCGCTGGATCACCGGGTTCACATGGTCCGGCCGGTCCAGCGCCGGCGACCACGCGAACGTACCCGCCGCGAACACCAGTCCGCCCGCCGGCGTCTCGTACAGCGACGTCTCCTGATAGCGCCGCACCCCGCGGCCGTCCGCGTACGGCGAGTGCGCCAGCAGCTTGCGCTCCGTGTGCTTCGGCAGCGGCGCGCGCGGGAAGTAGCGGTCCGCCTCGCCCGCGACCAGGCCGGGCAGCTCGTCGCCCTCGCGGGCGCCCGTCGTCTCCCACAGCCAGTGGTCCGCGTTCCGTACGACCAGCGGTCGCGGCTCCGGCACCCGGCCCACGTACTGCACGCCCAGCAGCTCCTGCTCCGGCTCGCCCTGATCGCGCCAGAGCGCCGGGCGGCCCGGGCCCTGGCGCTTGGCGCAGTGCAGCAGCCGGTCGGGCTCGCCGGCCGCGGAGGGGGCCAGGCCGACCTGCCAGTACATGGTGTTGGCGGAGAGGAACACCAGCGACGTGCCCGCGTCCCGGGCCCGCTCCGCGGCCCGGCGCATGCGCACCGTCCAGTACTCGTCGTGGCCGGGGCAGACGATGCCGCGGTAGCGCGTGGGGTCGGCCCGGCCGGCGTGCAGGTCGCGGGCGTCCGCGTACGCCAGGTCGTAGCCGTAGCGCTCCGCCCAGCGGATGAAGTCGTAGGCGTGGCCGACGTGCAGCGGCAGCCCGGCGCCCGCGTAGGGGCGGTCGAAGGAGACGGTGGTGGCCGCCTCCGGCTCGCCGAGGAGGCGGCCCTCGTCGTCCCAGGCGTGGTAGAGGCTGGCGCCGGTGCGGCCGTCCTCGGGGTAGAGGTTGTACGCCTGCCACGTGATGTCCGGCAGCAGCAGGAGCAGGTCGGCCGGGTCGCTGGAGCGGACGGTGAACGGCGCGTGGGAGCGGTGGCCGTCGGCGGTGGTGAGCACCGCGACGTACGCACCCGGGCAGCAGTACGACGGGATCTGCAACCGCCAGGACAGCCACCAGTGGTGGCAGGAGACCGTGCGTCCGGCGACGAGCGGCACCGGCTGCACGATGCCGGCGAGCCGCGGGCTGCCGGTCACCTTCGCGGCGCCGTCGCCGGCGTAGTGGCCGATGCGGTAGACGTCGATGCCGAACTCCTGCGGGGGGTCGACGGAGACCCGGAAGTCGACGGACTCGCCGGGCGCGACGCACGAGGGCGCGGCGAAGCCCTTGATCTGCTGGCGTACGTCATTGGCGAGGTGGACGCCGCCGTCGCCGGTGGTCGCGGCGTCCACGTACCAGGGGACGAGGCGGCCGTCCTCGAAGGACTCCTCCCCGGCGTGCAGCCACGGCAGCGGCCCCGCCGCGAACGGGTCGGAGACGGCGTGCGCGAGCGCCCCGGACTCCCACCGCCGGATGCTGTCGTGAACCACGGGCCGATTCCCTCCCTCGCCCCCGTGTGGGTCGGCGAAGTCCAGGACATCACATAACGCAAACGCCCCGTCACGGAACGCCGACATTCGTGCGACATAACGCCCGTACGTGGGTGGCGGCTTAAGGAAACCGGCGGATCAGACCAGGAGAACCGGCTTCTCGGGGCGTACGCCGACGGTCGTCAGCCAGGCGCGGAGCTGGGTGTCGTCGCGGGTCTCGACCAGGGCGCGGACCGCCGCCGCGGGGCTGCCGCCGCGGCGGGTGCGCAGCACGGGGCCGTCCAGCCAGTCGAGTCCGGGGGCGGCGCCGGCGGTGTCGACGGCGGCGCAGCAGACCATGGCGAGGACGTGGTCCACGAGCAGCTCGCGGCCCGTACGGGGCGGCTGCAGCGGCGCCGCCGCGGCACCGGCCGCGGGCGGGTGCGGGTGCTGGTGCTGGTGCTGGTGCTGGTGTGCGCGGGCGAGCGCGGCGCCGATCCGGTCGGCCTCCTCGGGGCCCGCGGTGAGCCGGTCCACGACGCGGGCGAGGGTGCCGCGGTCGGGGCGGCCGGCGGGCTCGGGGCAGTCTTCGAGATGGTCGAGCACGGCGTGCAGCCGGGCGGCCTCCAGCCGCCACTTGCGGTCCACGACCTCGTCCGGGTACTGCTCCCAGCTCACCCCCGCGAACCCGGTCGCCGGCTCGCCGCCGACCACGGCGCCGGCCGCCGCGCCGCCCGGGCCGCTGAACAGCTCCGCGGCGAGCAGGGACGCCGCCTCGTCCACCATGCCGGGCTCCTCCAGCAGGTCGCAGGCCGGGCGCTCGCCGAGCCGGGAGGCGAAGCCCTCGGCGAGGCGGTCGCGGCGGGACAGCTCGGTGAGGGCGGAGACGACGCCGGCGTTGAGCCGGGAGGGCCAGCGGCCCATGCGCCAGGCGGGCAGCGCGACCCGGGTCAGCAGCCGGTCCCAGCCGGCGTACGCGAGTCCCACCTGCTCCTGCGCGACGATACGCAGGCCGTAGTCCACGGCCTGGGCGCGCTCGGCCGCCGCGGCGGCGACGGCGCGCTCCATCTCGACGGGGTGCTCGCCGCAGGCGCGCAGCAGCAGCCGCGCGACGCCGCCGGTGAGCCGCTGCCAGAGCCGGGCCACGCGGGCGCGGGCGCCGGGGCCGGTGCCGGGGCGGCGGGCGGGGTCCCGCGGGGGGCGGGGGGCGGTGCCGTACGGATCGGGGACGCCGAGCGTCGCGGCGGGGCCGCCCGTCTCGTACGGATCCGCCGCGCCCGTCTCGTACGGATCCGTCGCCCCCGTCTCGTACGGGCCCGGGGGCGCGCCGCTCTCCGCCTCCGCCGCCCGCGACGGCAGCGCCGCCGCCGCGTCCAGGGCCCGTACGAAGCGCCGCGCCGCGGCGATGTCGGGCTGGGCCGAGGCCGCCGTGCCGGCGACCACCGGGGCGAGGACCGCGCGCAGCTCGCCGACGCGCATCCACCACAGGAAGGGCGAGCCGATGACGAGCACGGGGCCGTCGGGGTCGGCGGTCGCGCGCTCGACGACCTCGCGCCAGTTCGGGGCGTACGACGCCTCGGCGGACGCCTGCCGCCGGGCCGCCGCCGCGGCGGCGTGGCTCTCCGCGGCGGGGCCGCGGGCGGCGGCGGGGCCGCCGCCGGTGCTGGTGCCGGTGCCGAACACCGTGCCGCCTGCGGCGCCGTGCGGACCGGGCGTGCCCGTGCCCGTACCGGAGGCGGAGCCGGAGCCGGAGCCAGGGCCAGGGCCGGAGCCGGAGCCAGGGCCAGAGCCGGGGCCCGGGGCGGAGCCGAAAGCGGGACCCTGGCCCGAGCCGAAACCTGAGCTGGAGCTGAAGTCGGCGCCCGCGCCCGAGCCGGAACCCGCGCCGCCCTTCTCGCCGCCCCGCGGCCCTCCGCGCCCCGCCCGTGCCACCCGCCCCGCCACCCGCCGCAGCCAGCTCCGCACCCCCGCCGGCGCCGGCCCGGGGTCCTCCAGCCAGCTGTCGCAGTCCGGGGTGAGCGCCACCGCCGCCGGCGCCGGCACGCCGAGCCGCTCGGCGAGGTCGCCGACGAGGCGGTACAGGTCGGGGGCGGCCCGGCGCGGGACCGGGACGGTCAGCGTGGCCGCGGGCTCCGCGCGGGAGATGGACCGCGCGACGGCGGCGGCCAGCACGGGCACCAGGACGGCGAGGACGACGGCGGGCCAGCGCAGCGCCGCGAGCGCCCCGTTCACCCGCCCCGTGGCCGAGCCGGCGAGCAGCACGACGGCCACCGCCGCCGGCAGCAGGACGACGGCGAGGGCCGCCCCCCGTACGCGCAGGACGGCGAGAGCGCGGGCCCGGGCGGCCTGCGCACCCGCCTCCGTACCGGTCGCTGTGGACACGTCCGTACCTCACCCCCTTGGGCCGCCGACGGGTAGGCAACGGCCGTCACGAGGCGAAACGGCCGTACCCCACCACTGTCGCACCGGCCGCGGCCGGTGCAATGCCGGTAGGCCAGTTGGCCTGATCAGGCCCCCTCTGCCCGGACGCCGCCGACCGGACGGCCGGTACGCCGGGCAGGTGCACCATAGTTGGGAGGCGCGGTCACGTCAGCCAGACGGCCGCCCGGTCACCCGATGGTATGGCCTTGGGTAAAGGTCGGGACGCCGCGAAATTTCACTGGGCGGCGGCCTCCGCGGCGCGCGCGGCGATGTCTCCGCGGTAGTGCGAACCGTCCAGCCCGATCCGCCGAATCGCCTCGTAGGCGCGGTCGCGCGCGACGGCGAGGTCCGCGCCGACGGCGGTGACGCACAGCACCCGGCCGCCGGCGCTGACGACGCGGCCGGAGCCGTCGAGCTTGGTACCGGCGTGCAGCACGTAGGCGTCGGGGGCGTCCGCGGCCTCGACGGCGTCCAGGCCGGTGATGACGTCGCCGGTACGCGGCTTCGCCGGGTAGTCCCGGGCGGCGAGGACGACGGTGACGGCCGCGTCGTCGCTCCACACCAGCGGCGGGAACGTGGCGAGCCGGCCCTGGGCGGCGGCCCGGAGCAGCCCGGCGAGCGGCGTGCGCAGCCGGGCCAGCACGGCCTGGGTCTCGGGGTCGCCGAAGCGGGCGTTGAACTCCACCACCCGCACGCCGCGCGAGGTCAGCGCCAGCCCCGCGTACAGCAGCCCGGCGAAGGGCGTGCCGCGGCGGCGCATCTCGTCGACCGTCGGCTGCAACACGGTTTCGACGACCTCGTCGACGAGCTTCGGGTCGGCCCACGGCAGCGGCGAGTACGCGCCCATGCCGCCGGTGTTCGGGCCGGCGTCGCCGTCGTACGCGCGCTTGAAGTCCTGGGCGGGCGACAGCGGTACGACGCTCTCGCCGTCGGTGACCGCGAAGAGGGACACCTCGGGTCCGTCGAGGAACTCCTCGATCACCACCTGCCCGGCGGCGGTGCAGGCGCGCGCGTGCGCGCGGGCCGCCGCCAGGTCCTCGGTGACCACGACGCCCTTGCCGGCCGCGAGCCCGTCGTCCTTGACGACGTACGGCGGGCCGAAGGCGTCGAGCGCGGTGTCGGCCTGCTCGGGGGTGGTGCAGACGTAGGCGCGGGCGGTCGGCACGTCGGCCTCGGCCATCACGTCCTTCGCGAACGCCTTCGACCCCTCCAGCCGGGCGGCCGCGGCGCCCGGTCCGAAGCAGTCGATGCCGCGCGCCCGTACGGCGTCGGCGACACCGGCGACGAGCGGCGCCTCCGGGCCGACGACGACGAGGTCCGCGCCGAGGCCGGCGGCGAGCGCGGCGACGGCGGCACCGTCGAGCGCGTCGACGGCGTGCAGCCGGGCGACCGCGGCGATGCCGGCGTTGCCGGGCGCGCAGTGCAGCTCGCGGACGCCGGGGTCGAGGGAGAGGGCGTGGCACAGGGCGTGTTCGCGGGCGCCGCCGCCGATGACGAGGACCTTCACGGGGTCAGCCTAGCGGGCCGATCGGGGGCCACCGTCCGGGTGACGGCCGGTTCGCCCCCATACCCGATCAACCACTCCTTACGAGGGTAAATAACGCCATTTTCGGCCCGTGTCCCCTCGTTCGGCGGTAAGAAGGCCGCCGCGGGCGCACCATCCGATTGCCCAGTCATCACACGTCACATGCACCACATGCGCCACACAGCGCAGGCCAGAAGCAGCGAGAGTTCGAGCGAGGAGCCCCACGTGAACCACTCGGAGGAGACCCGGACGACCGGCCCCGTGACCGGCGTCAGCCGCGACGGCGGCGACGGCCGGGGCGGTCGCGGCCGGTTCGGCCGCAGGAGCCGGGCCGCCCGCGCGGGCGGCGCGAGCGGCGCGGCCGACGCCGCCATGCCGTACGGCCCCGGCGGTCCCGGCGACCCCGGCGGCACCGGCGGCCTCGGCCGTCCCGGCCGTCCCGGAGAGCGGCCCGGCGACCTGCTCGCCCGGCCCTTCCCGCTCGGCGACTGGGGCGACCCGGCCAAGCGGCTGGACGAGCTGTACCTGTGGGCCGAGGAGGGCGCGCTGCGCACCGCGCGCTCGTACCTCGCCGCCCGCCGCGTCAAGCGCCGCGCGGCGCGGGCGCTGCGCACCGGGGCCGCGGTGTGCGCGGCGGCGGGCGCGGCGCTGCCGGTGCTCGACCTGACGGAGACCGTGCCGGACGGCTTCACCGGCTGGGCGTTCGTGGCGCTGTTCGCGGCGCTGGCGTGCCTGGCGGTGGACCGGGTCTTCGGGCTGACGTCGGGCTGGATGCGCGACGTGGCCACGGCGCAGGCGGTGCAACGGCGGCTGGAGACGCTGCAGTTCGACTGGGCGTCGGAGTCGGTACGGGAGGTGCTGGGCCCAGCGGAGGGCACGGCGAGCGAGGCGGCGGAGCGGTGCCTGGTGGTGCTGCGGCGCTTCACGGAGGACGTGACCGAGCTGGTACGGGCCGAGACCGCGGACTGGATGGTGGCGTTCGGCGGCGGGCGCGCGGCGCTGGCGACGCAGTCGCCGGCGTGGGCCCGCTGCCCCGTGCCCCAGCCCCAGGCCCGCGCCCCGCTCCCCCCGGCGGGCCTGCGCCCCACGATGCCGCGCCAACGCCCCCCGGAACCTCCGGGCCGTTGACCCACCGGGCAGCAGAGGTCGTCCCCGGTCCGGGCGGTCCGCGGTGGTACGGACCGGGGGCGGCCGGTCGGACCGCTCAGGCCGGGCCCGCCGGCGCCGTGGGGAGCCAGACGCGCATGGCGCACGGGCCGCGCTCCGCCCAGCGGTGGTACGGGAGCAGCGCCAGCTCCGCGGCGGGCCGCCCCGGCGGCACCGGCGGCGCCGGCGCGCCGGGGTCCGGGCCGTAGGGCCACCGCGCCTCGGTGCCGGGCGGGCCAACCCGCCGGGGCAGGGTGCGGATGAGGACCGTGCCGTCCCGGTCCAGCGGAGCGGCGGCGGTGTCGACCCGTACGTCGTCCAGGGCGAGCCCGTCCGGCAGGTCGACCGACTCGGCGCAGTACACCAGCGGGCCGCGCTCGACCGCGACGCAGCCGCGGAGGGCGTCGATGCGGGGGTCCGGCCAGGTGAAGCGGGGGGCTACGGGGAGTTGCAGGCGGATCTCCTCGCCCGGCACCAGCTCGCGGTCCACCACCGCCGCGCCCGGGCCCACCGGGCGGCGCCCGCCGCCCTCGTGGAGCACCGCGCCGCGGGCCCACGCGGGCACGCGCAGCCGCAGCGCCACCGCGCCGGCGGGAGCGTCCACCACCCGGATCGTCACCAGTCCGTCCGCCGGGTACGCCGTCTCCACGTCCACGGCGACCGTCCGTCCGTCGCCCAGCTCCGCGGCGATCCGGCCGCTCGCGTACTGCAGCACCGTCAGCTCCCGCCGTCCGGCCGTGGCCAGGTACGTGTGCCAGGCGGCCAGGGTGCGGGCGACGTTGGTGGGGCAGCACGAGACGTCGAACCAGGCCGCCCGGGTGCCGCCCGCGGCGCGCGGGCTGACCCCGCCATCGGCGCCGGCCGCGCCGGCCTCGCCAGCCGCGCCGGCCGCGCCGGCCTCGCTGGCCACGCCGCCCGCGCTGGCCACGCCGCCCGCGCCGGCCTCGCCCCGCACGCGCTGCTGGAGGGGGTTGGCGTAGAAGAACGCCCGGCCGTCGGCGCGCGGCGACGTGGCGACGACGTTGAAGAACGTGCGCTCCATCAGGTCGGCGTAACGCATCTCGCCGGTGGCCAGGTGCAGTCGCCAGGACACCATCACGGACGCCACGCCCGCGCAGGTCTCGCAGTACGCGCGGTCCGGCGGCAGCTCCCAGTCCTCGCCGAAGCCCTCGTCCTGGTGCCGGGAGCCCATGCCGCCGGTCAGGTGCGTGCGCCGGGCCACGGCACGGGTCCACTGCCGCTCGACGGCGGCGACCAGTTCGCGGTCGTCGTGCTCGACGCCCACGTCCACGGCGCCGGCCGCCAGGTACAGCTGGCGCACGGCGTGGCCGCGCCAGGTGCCGGCCTCGCGGACCGGCACGTCGTCCTGGAAGTAGCCGGCGCTGCCGATGCCGAAGGGCACCTTCAGGGTGCGGTGGCCGCGGCGGTCGAGGAAGAGCCGCGCCTGGTCGACGTAGGCGGGCTCGCCGAGGGCGCGGCCCAGTTCGGCGAGGCCGGCCTCGATCTCGGGGTGGCCGCAGACGCCTGTCAGGCCCTCGGGGCCGAAGACGGCGCAGACGTGGTCGGCGGCGCGGCGGGCGACGGCGACGAGGTCGTCCGCGCCGGCGGTGCGCAGCCGGGCGACGGCGGCCTGCAGCAGGTGCCCGGTGCAGTACAGCTCGTGGCCGAACTCCAGGTCGCTGTAGCGCGGTGGGCGGCCGGGGTGGCCGTAGCTCGTGTTCAGGTAGCCGTCCGGGTCCTGGGCGGGGGCGATGCGCGCGGTGAGGCGTCGTACGGCGGCGTCGCAGCCGGGGTCGCCGGTACGCCCGTACTCCCAGGCCAGCGCCTCGACGAGCTTGTAGACCTCGGAGTCGGCGAAGGACCAGCCGGTACGGTCCGCGCCCGGCCCGCCGGCGGCGACGCGGTCGAAGTTCGCCAGCCAGCCGAGCCGCTCCAGCCACTCCTCGCAGTGCGGCAGCGTGGCCGCCGCGTTGGTCTCCTGCAGACCCGGCCAGAACCCGCCGGGCGTGAGCGTCACCTCCGCGAGCCCCAGTGGCCGCCGTTCGCCGCGGGTCGGGACGACCGGCCGGCCGCCCGTGGGATCGGTGCCGCCGGTCGTCCGGGCCACCCGTGTGCTCTCCTTCACGGGGTCGCCGCCGAACCGCCCGCGCCCAGCGGCACGTCGGCGCCTTCGCGGGTGAAGACGGGGATCCGGTCGAGGGGGGCGGCGGCGGTGACCGTGCCGCCGCCTTCGTACGTCTCGCCGGTGGCCGCGCAGACCCAGTGGGCGCCGGCGGGCAGGTACACCTCCCGGGCGCGCTGCCCCGCCTCGGCGACCGGCGCGACGAGCACGTCGGGGCCGAAGAGGAAGGCGTCGTCGACCGGCCACGCGCGCGGGTCGTCGGGGAAGTCGACGAAGAGCGGCCTCATCGGGGGCAGGCCGGTGCGGGCGGCGACGTCCGCCTGCTCGTGCAGGTACGGGCGCAGCCGCTCGCGCAGGTGCAGCAGCCCGGCGATGATCCCGTACGCCTCCTCACCGTAGGACCACACCTCGTTGGGGCCGCCGGTCTGCGCGTACGAGGTGGGGGTGCGCGGTTCGCGGTCGCCGTGCAGCCGGAACAGCGGGCAGAAGACGCCGAACTGGAACCAGCGGATCATCAGCTCCCGGTACGCCGGGTCGCGGGCGTCGCCGCCGTGGAAGCCGCCGATGTCGGTGGTCCACCAGGGGATGCCGGAGAGCGCGACGGCGAGGCCGGCGCGTATCTGCTGCCGCAGCGAGGTCCAGGTGGCGGGGATGTCGCCGGACCAGAGCGCGGCGCCGTACTTCTGCGCGCCCGCCCACGCGGAGCGGCACAGCAGCACGGTCGGCCCGGCACCGTCGGCCGCCAGGCCCTCGGCGAACAGGCGGGCGTTGTCGCGCGGGTAGACGCCGGCGGTCTCCGCGCCCGGCCCGGCGTACAGGGCGAGGTTCTCCGGCTGGGCGGGGTTCAGCTCGGGCTCGCAGGCGTCCAGCCAGAAGACCCGGATGCCGAGGTCGCGGTAGCCGCGCCGGACCTGCTCCCACACGTACGCCCGCGTCTCGGGATTGGTCGGGTCGTAGAAGGCCACGGGCATCGGCACGGTCATGCCCTTGTCCTGGATGGTCTGGTGGCACTCCACGCCCTGCGCGGTGCCCGCGAGCAGGCCGCGGTCGCGGTAGTCGGGGTAGGAGCCGGCGAGCGGCGAGACGGTGGGCCAGACGGAGACCATCAGCTCCACGCCCTGCTCGGCCAGCTCGTCGACCATCGCCTTGGGGTCGGGCCACTCGGCGGGATCGAAGCGGTAGTCGCCCATCGCCGGCCAGTGGAAGTAGTCGGCGACGATGACGGACAGCGGCAGGCCGCGGCGGCGGTGCTCGCGGGCGACGGCGAGCAGCTCGTCCTGGTCCCGGTAGCGCAGCTTGGACTGCCAGAAGCCGGACGCCCAGCGCGGCAGCTCGGGCGGGTGGCCGGTGGCGTCGGCGTACCGGGCGAGGATCGATGCGGGGGTCGGCGCGGCGGTGAGCCAGTAGTCGATCTCCCGGGCGCGGCCGGCCTGCCAGCGGGTGGCGTTCTCCGCGAACTCGGCGCGGCCCACCGCGGGCAGGTTCCACAGCAGCCCGTAGCCGCGGCTGGAGAGCACGAACGGGATGGACACCTCGCCGTTGCGGTGCACGAGGTCCAGGGCCAGGCCCTTGAGGTCGAGCCGGCCGTGGGTCCGCTGGCCCATGCCGTAGAGCCGCTCGCCGTCGTACGCGGCGAACTGCTGGTGGATCTCGTACGCGCCGCTGCCGTCGCCGCGGAAGACGCGGGCGCCGGGCAGCCAGAAGTGCTCCCGGCTCTCGGCCAGCAGCTCGGCGCCGGTGCTCGTGCGGGAGAAGGTGAGCAGCGGCTCGGGGTACGCGGCGCGGCGGTCGAACCCGGCGGTGACGGTCAGCTCGCCGTGGACGAGGACGGCGCGGTCGCCGTCCGCGTCCACGCTGACGCGGGGGCGGTCGGACGGCGGCGGCTCGGCGAGCGCGCCGTGGCTCTCCACCGGGAGCCGGAACTGCGCCGCCCGTACGCGGACGCTGTCGGCGCCCCACGCCTGGACGGTCAGCACTTCGTGCCGGTGGCGGATCTCGATGCCGGTCGGGGTCGGTCGGAAGCTCACCATGTACGCGGGTTCCTCACAGCCGGGTTCCTCGCATCTGGGTTGCTCACAGCCGGTTCCTCTCAGTCAGTCCTTGACGGCGCCCGCGGTGACCCCGCCGGCGACGAAGCGCTGGGCGACGACGAGCAGCACGGCCGCGGGCACGGACGCGACGACGGCCGTCGCCATGATCGAGTTCCACTCGGTGGTGTTGTTGCCTATGTAGGAGTAGATGCCGAGGGTGATGGGGATCGCGTCGGCGTTGCGGCTGAGGGTGGAGGCGAAGATGAAGTCCGACCACGCCCACAGGAACGCGAACAGCGACACGGTCAGCGCGGCGTTGCGGCTCAGCGGCAGGACCACGGAGACGAAGGTGCGCCAGGCGCCGGCCCCGTCGATCTTCGCGGCGTGCATCAGCTCCTGCGGGATGCCGGACATGAAGGCGGTCAGCACCATGACGCCGAACGGCACGGCGATGGTGGAGTCGGCGAGGACCAGGCCCCAGACGGAGTTGAGCCAGCCGAGCCGCACGTAGACGGCGTAGAAGCCGATCGCCATGACCACGCTGGGGATCATCTGCGCGGCCAGCAGCACGAAGGACAGGCCGGTCGCGCCGCGCGGGCGCAGCTTGGCGAGCGAGTACGCGGCGGGCGCGGAGACGGCGAGGGTGAGCGCCACGCAGCCGAGGCCGATGGCGAGACTGGTCGTCAGCGCCGGCAGCTGGTCGCGCAGCACGTCGGCGTAGCCGTCGAACGTCGGGTCCCAGGGGAACCAGTGCGGCGGGTCGGCCCGCATGTCGCCGGTCTTCGTCAGGGAGACGTTGACCATCCAGTAGACGGGAAAGAGCATCACAGCCGTGAAGAAGACGCCGAGCGCCGTCTTCCACCGGCTGCCGCGGCGCCGGGTCCTGTGCGTCGTCATCATGCCTCCCACCTGCGCTCCCGGCGCTCAAGGCGGATGTAGAGGAGACCGAAGGCCAGGGCGATGAAGATGAGCAGGTTCCCGATGGTGGCGGCGGGCGAGAAGTCGGGCAGCCCGGTGCCGAACGCCTCGCGGTAGGACCAGACGGCGAGCGTGGTGGAGGAGGTGCCGGGGCCGCCGGTCGTCATGATCCAGATGACGTCGACGACCTTGAGCGTGTAGACGAGGCCGAGCAGCAGGGTGATCGCGGAGACCGGGCGCAGCAGCGGGAAGGTCACCCGCCAGAACTGCTGCCAGGCGTTCGCGCCGTCCAGCGCCGCCGCCTCGTACAGCTCGTCGGGGATGTTCTGCAGCCCGGAGTAGAGGATGACGAGGTTGAACGGGATGCCGAGCCAGATGTTCGCGACGATCACGGAGGTGAGCGCCCAGCCGGGGTCGGTCAGCCAGTTGATCTGCCCGATGCCGAACGCCTCCAGGGCGGCGTTGACGATCCCGTTGTCGCTGTTCAGCATCCACGCCCAAGTGGAGCCCGAGACGATCAGCGGCAGCAGCCACGGGATCAGGAACATGCCGCGCAGCAGCCCGGAGAGCCGGAAGTTCGCGCGGAAGAAGACCGCGAGCGCCAGTCCGATGGCGTACTGCGCGGCGATCGAGACGAAGGTGAAGACGAGCGTGTTGCGCAGCGCGGTGCCGAACTCGTCGGCACCGACCACGTCGCGGTAGTTGGCGAGCCCGGTGAACTCGGCGCCACCCTGCACGAAGGAGCGGACGGTGTACTCGTGCAGGCTGAGGTCGACGTTCCGGTAGAGCGGGTAGGCGTAGAAGGCCAGCAGGTACGCGAGGAGCGGGACGAGGAACGCGAACGCGGCCCACTGCGTCGAGCGCCCGCGCCCCCGTCGGCGGGCGGCGGCCGGCTTCCCCGGCCCGGCCGGCGCCGCGCCGCCGCCCGGGTTCGCGGCCCGTGGCGCGGCCGAGGTGGTGGTCTCCATGGGTGCGACTCCCCGGGCGGCGGTCAGCCGGCCTCGTCCTCGGCGGTGGACTGGGCCTCGCGCAGCGCCTCGGCGGGGCTCGCGGACCCGCTGAGTGCCTTCTGCACGGCGGTCCACAGCGGCTCGGAGATCTTCGGGTAGTCGGTGCCGAGGTTGTCGCCGGTACGGCCGCGGGCGGTGCGTACCGCGTCGACCCACGGCTTGAGGTCGGCGTTCTCCTTGAGCAGTTGCTCCTGCCCCGCTTTCGTGGGCGGGATGTAGTACGCGAAGGTCGTCGCCGTCTGCACCATGCCCTCGGGTGTGGTCATGCACTCGACGATCTGCTTGGTGACGTCGTACCGGGACGTGTCGTCCTGTACGGGGGCGGTGATGAACTCGCCGCCGGTCGGGGTCGGTGCCACGCCGCCGTCCCGGCCGGGGATCTGTACGACGCCGGCGGGGAAGTCCGCCTCGGCGGCGCTGTTGACCTGCCAGGTGCCGTTCACGGCGAAGCCGAAGTCGCCGGTGAGGAACTCCTCCCAGGTGGTGTTCTGGGAGTTGCTGATCACCGAGTTGGGCGCGTAGCCCTTGTCCAGCCAGCCGGTCCACAGCTCCAGCGCCGAGGCGGCCTGCGCCGAGTCGAGATCGCGCAGGTCCGCGTCCGCGCCCCAGAACCAGGGCAGGAACTGGAAGGAACCCTCCTCGGTGTTGGTGCCGGCGAAGGTGATGCCCTTGTGCCCGGCGTCGGTGACCTTCTTCAGCGCGGCGGTGAGCGCGTCCCAGTCCTTGAGCGAGGCGGGGTCGACGCCGGCGTCGTCGAGGACGTCCTCGTTGTAGTAGAGGCCGAGGGTGTTGGCGCCGATCGGGATGCCGTACGCCTTGTCGTCGACGACGCCCGCCGCGAGCAGGTTCTCGTCGACACCCGCGGTGTCGAGGCCGAACTCGTCCATCGTGGTGAGCATCCCGGTGTCGGCGAGGGTGGAGACGGCCGGGTTGTCGATCAGGATGACGTCCGGCGCGGTGCCCTCCTGGGCGGCGAGCAGCGCCTGGTTGGTCAGTGCGGTGGTGTCGTACGCGGTGCGTTTGATGGTCACGCCGGCCTCGTCACCGCACTCGGCCACCCGCTTCGCCCAGTCGGAACTCTTGTCGTGCTGCGGGTAGGGATCCCACCACGTGAAGGTGTCGGAGGACTGGTCGCCGCCGGTGCCGCCGGTGTTCGACGAGCAGGCGGCGGGCGCCGTCATGACGAGGAGCGCGGCGCCCAGGACGCCGGCTGCGCGGACCGGGGTGGACAGGGATATCACGGTCTTCCTCCTTGGCCGTGCGGAACTGGTGGTGTGCCGGGGGCGGCAGGCGGTTCGCCGGTGCTGCCCCGGTCGACGAGTGCGGGCGGCATGAGCCGCAGCACGTGCGGCTCATGCCGGGCCAGGGGGTCGGCGATCCGGCGGACGAGGTGGCGTACGGCCAGCTCGCCCAGCAGGTCGGGAGCGGATTCGATGGACGTGAACGGAAGGGAGAAGGTGCGGGCGAACTCGTCGGAGTAGCGGCCCACGACCGACAGGTCCCGCGGCGCCTGAAGGCCGCGGGCGTGCAGCACGGACGGCAGGGCCGCGGCGGCGGCCTCGTTGTTGAGCAGCAGCCCGGTCGCGGCCGGGTGGGCGTCGAGCAGCGCGTGCAGGTGCCGGCCGACGTCGGGCTGGCGGGACGGGCCGAAGGCCGCGTGCAGCCCGATGCCGCGGGCCCGCGCCTGCTGCACCACCGCGTCCTGCAGCCGCCACACGTACGCGCCGCCCCGCTCGACCACGTGCTCCGGCTGCGAGACGAGGATCAGCTCGCGGTGGCGCAGCCGGTGCATGTGGTCGACCATCGCCCGCCCGGCCGCGGCGAAGTCGAGGTCGAAGACGTCGACGCCGGACGGGTCGCCGGGCAGCCCGACGAGCGCGCCGGGCTGGGGCGCGTCCCGCAGCAGCGGCAGCCGGGCGTCGTCCTGCGCGACGTTGAGCAGGACGACGCCGTCGACCATCCGGGAGTCCGTGATCCGGCGCAGCGCCCGGGCCCCGTCCGCCTCGGTGACGAGCAGCGTGTCGTACCCCAGCTCGCGGGCGGTGTCGGAGACGCCCAGCATGTACTGGAGCATGGCCGGGGCGAACTCGTCCTCGTAGAACTGGGCGAGCAGTCCGATGACCATGGTCTCCGCGGTGGCCAGTGCCCGGGCACCGGCGTTGGGCGTGTAGCCCAGTTCCCGCGCCGCGTCGGCCACCCGCTGCCGGACCTCCGCGGAGATGGACCGCTTGCCGGACAGCGCGTACGAGGCGGTGCTGCGGGATACGCCGGCGCTGCGTGCGATGTCGCCGATCGTGACCACTCGGACTCCCTTGCTGCGTGTGCTGCGGGTGCTGCGGGTGCTGCGTGTGCGTGTGCTGCGGGCTGCGTGGTGCCGGGGCGGCGCTTACGGCCGCTCGGCCGCGAACGGCGCGAGCGTGACCTTGTCGAGCACGGGCGCGTACTGCGAACGCAGCAGGATCCCGGGCCAGGTGTCGGAGGCGTACGACTCGCCGTCGAAGTTCGGCAGCTCCGCGGAGCGGAAGGAGATCGCGTTGTCGCCCTGCTCCAGCCGTACCGGCACGGTCAGCTCCCAGAAGTTGTTCTCGTGGAACGAGTGCGGGAACGTCACGCGCCGCTCCTCGCCGCCGTTGACGGACACGTCGGCGTGCCGCACGAGCGGGTCGGGGTTGTAGTGCGTGGCCTCGGACTGCTCGGGGTTGGCGTACCGGACGCGCATGGCGTACAGGCCGGCCGTGTCGGCGGTGACGCGGAAGGTGGCGGTGTTGCCGTTGCCCGGCTCGCCGCCGACGCCCTGCAC
Source organism: Streptomyces sp. CNX435 (assembly GCF_059570575.1). Taxonomy (NCBI): domain Bacteria; kingdom Bacillati; phylum Actinomycetota; class Actinomycetes; order Kitasatosporales; family Streptomycetaceae; genus Streptomyces; species Streptomyces sp. CNX435. Next base: position 70,807 of record NZ_JCANTA010000011.1, read on the forward strand.
CGCCTTGCCGCCGTCGGCGAGGGAGAGGTCGGCCGCCGCGGCCGTACCGGCCAGCTCCGCGTCCTCCGCCTGGTACTCCCGCGCCGGCAGCGCCCCGGTGCCCGGGGTGACGGCGAGGTGGTCGACCAGCGTGGTGCCGGCGGTGCCGGTGACGGTGACCTTGTTGACCCCGCCGGAGAGGGAGACGGCCGCCTCCCCCGACGCCGGCGTCACGTCCCGCACGTCCTGGCCGTTGACGGCGAGGCGGGACTGCCCGTCGCCGAGGACGGCGGCGTCGAGGGTGGCCTCGGCGTCGGCCGCCGAGTAGACCCAGAAGGTCGCGCTCTCGCCCGCGGCGAGCCGCGCCGCGCCGGAGCCGGAGGTGCCGCCGTCCTGCGGCACGTCGTAGACAGGGCCGCCGCCGTCGAAGGCGGCCAGCTCGCCCTCGTAGACCGCGCGGTCGGCCTCGGGGGCGGGCCGGGAGAGGGTGATGCGGTCGATGATCGCGTCGCCCTTGGTGGCCTTGCCGCCGTCGAGGCTCTGCGCGGCGAGGGAGAGGGTGTGCTCGCCCTCGGTCAGCTCGACGGTGGTGTCGGCGTGGTCCCAGACCACCCACTTGTACCCGAGCGGCAGGTGCAGCTCCTGCTCGGCCGCGCCGTCGACGCGGAGGAACACGTTCGTCGGCCCCTGTTCCCGTACGAGATCGTAGGTGTTGAGGGAGTTGGCGAAGACGCTGAGGTCGTACGTGCCGTCCTCGGGCACGTCGACGGTGAAGTCAAGCCGCCCGTCCGAGCCGGACCGGAGGCCGCCGACGTCGTAGCCGCCGGAGGTGTAGAACTTCGACACGTCCTCCGGCGAGCCCTCGGGCCCGTTCCTGCTGTAGCCCGAGCCGGTGTACGCGGCGTCCTCGGCCTCGTAGCTGCCCTGCCAGAGGGTGCGCGGGGAGGACGTCTGGTCGCCGGCGCCGGCCGGGGTGAGGACGATCTCGTACGCGGACGACTCCTTCAGCTCCGGCAGGCCGCCGCCGCCGAAGTCGAACTCGACCGCACCGTCCGTCACCTCCAGGTCGGTCTCGGCGACGACGTCCGGGCGGTCGGAGTCGCCGACCTGGCCGGTCCACGGGATCTCCCGGACCCAGGCGTGCACGGTGTCGCCGAAGACGTCCGCGGGCACGTTGTCGAAGCGGATGAGGCCCGTACCGTCCGAGCCGCCGAACAGCGCCCGGGCCTGCCGCTTCTCCCGGTCGAGGGTGGCGACGCCCTGCATCGTGTAGTTCTGGCCGGGCGACGGCGGGGTGACCTCGACGGTGTTCCCGGACATGGCGCCGTAGGCGTTGAACAGCCACCACTGGCCGTTGCCGCGGTTCGACTGCACGGCCGAGTCGGAGAGGTTGCCGTCGATGTTCCAGTACGCCATGTCGGCGTCGACCTTCGACTCCTCGATCGCGGAGATCCACTGGATCATCTGGCCCGGGACGGAGGTGTGGTAGTTGAAGGCGTACTCGTTGACGTTGACCGGCAGCGGCGTCCTGTCCTCGTACGGCGTGCCGGCGAAGATCTCCCGCTCCCAGGCGCGGTACTTCGCGACGCTCGTGCGCACCTGCTCGGGATGGCTCAGCTCGTGCCAGGTGACGACGTCCGGGACGGTGCCGGCCTCGATCGTGTGCCGCAGGAAGCCCCGGACCTCGTCGTACAGGACGCTGGTGTTGGGCCCGGCGATACGGGCGTCCGGGATCTTCCCCTTGATCAGCCGGTAGTAGTCGTCCCAGGTGGCGAAGTACGCCGTGGGGTCGGTGCGCCAGCTGGTGCCGTCGTAACTCCACTCGCCGGTGCCGAACATGTTGCCCTCGGGCTCGTTGAACGGCACGAAGACGATGTTGTCCCGGTACTCCTCGGGCAGTTGAAGGACCTGGTCGACCTGCTCGGCGATCTTCTCCCGGTAGATCCGCACCTTCTCCTGCGGGGTGCCGCCCTCCCACTGGTAGGGGAAACCGCGGTGGATGTCGGTCATGTAGATGTAGACGTCGCCGTCGGTGGAGTCCGCGAGCGGCTTGACCACTTCGAGCGCGTCCGCGCCCGGGTGCTGCGGGCCGTCCTGCGCCTTGGTGGAGACGGTCCGCAGGTTCATGCCCTCGATGAGATTGTTCGTCGGGACGTCCTGGCCGTAGAGGCCGTAGAGGGTGCCGGCGGCGCCGCCGTGGAACGGGCCGGTGTCCGTCGCCAGGTCGACGGTCAACTCGCCTTCGGCGGCGGACGCGCCGGGCGTGCCGAGGCCCGCGGTCAGCAGGGCCGCGCCCACGGCGGCGGCCAGCGCCGCGCGCAGCGCGGGCCGGGCCCGTGTCGCTCTCGTACTCACCATCGTCACTGCTCCCTGTGAGTCGTCATGGGGGGCGAACCGGTTCGACACCGCCACCGCGCGGGGGTCGGGTTTCGAACCGGTTCGACGGTCCTGCCCTGCCGCTCTCCCCGTCCCGGAGGAATGCGAGCGGCTCGCTCATGATGTTCGAGATATCAGACGCAATACGAGATTTCGTAGCGGCGAGAATGGCCCCTCCCGTCCCCGGCGTCAACACCTGTGACATGGACGGTTGAGGCGGCTGCGAACGCGTCATCGCGCGGCGGGGCGTACGCCACGGCCCGTAGCCCCGCGGCGAAGGGCCAGGGGGCTACGGGCCGCACCCCAAGTCCGCATCCCAAGACGGCATCCCAAGACCGCACTCCACGGCGGCCGGTGGCCCCGTGACGGCAGGCAGCCCCGCGGCCGGACCGCGGGCCGTCAGCTGAAGACGATCATCGAGCCCTGCGCCAGGCTCCGCGTCGCCGCCGCGTGCAGCCCCAGCCACACGTGCCGCTCCTGCGCGAACTCCCCGCCGTCCGCCGGCGCGGTCGCCGCCGGCTCCGACAGCTCCGTCGGCCCCGGCGGCGGGGCCGGGGCCGGCGGCGGGTTGTCCGGGTCGATGCCGATCGCCGGGGCGACGGCGACGAGTTCGCGCACGAGGCCCTGCGCCGAGCCCAGCGGCCCGCCGCCCGCGAGCAGCTCGTCCGTGACGAGCGGATGCGGGAAGTCGACGGGGACGTACGCGCCGGCGTGGTCGTAGTGCCAGACCAGGTGCGACTGCTGCGCCGTAGACTCGAACATCTCCAGCAGCTGCTCGTAGTCCCCGCCCAGCTCGCCGACCGGCGTGACTTCGAGACCGCACAGCTGCAGCAGGTACGCGCGGCGCAGGAAGTGGAGGGCGTCGTAGTCGAAGCCGGCGACCGGGGCGACGTCCCCGGACAGTCCCGGCATATAGCTCTGCACGGGCACCGGCGGCAGCCCCGCCTGCGCCAGCGCGGCGTCGTAGGCGGCGATCTCCTCGGCGAAGGGGTTGTCGGGGCTGTGGCACAGCACGTCGACGAGGGGCACCAGCCACAGGTCGCAGGCCAAGCGGGACGCTCCTTAACTGCGCGGTCCGGCTCAGCGTAACCGCTGACCGCGGCCCGGCAGCACCCCCCGGCCGGGTGCCGCGCCCGCCCCCGCCGGGTCTCGGCCACCGTGCCACGCGAGATCGGGCCGCCGGCCGCTCCGGATCAGGCGGTCGGCCGCCCCCGATCAGGGCGTCAGCCGCTCGCGAGGCGCTCGATCAGCTCCAGGGAGTGCCGGTTGTACGTGCGTACGACCGCCTCGGCGGCGGCCACGTCGCGCCGCTCTATGGCCTCGACGAGCTGCATGTGCCCCTGCCAGAACGTGTCGGGCACGCAGCCCTCGCTCGCCCTCCGCAGGTGCGGCACCGCGAAAACCCAGCAGTGCACCCGCACCCGCTCCAGGAACTCGGTGATGTAGACGTTGCCGATCAGGGAGGTGATCTCGCGCCAGAAGCGCAGGTCGTAGTGGACGAGCACGTCGAGGTCGCCGGCCTTCGCCGCCCGCTCCGCCTCCTCGCCGCGGCGCCGCATCGCGGTCAGGGCGGCCGGCGCGGGGTCGATGATGTGCGGCGGATCGGCACGGAAGACGCCCAGCTGGACGACGGTGCGGGCGTCGGCCATGGCGCGGAAGTCGTCGAGGGTGAAGGCGTGCACGCGGTAGCCGCGGTGCTGCTCGACGTCGAGCAGCCCCTGGGCGGAGAGGTCGACCAGGGCTTCGCGTACGGGGGTCGCGGAGACCCCGTACTGCTCCGCTATCTCGCCGACCGTGATGTTCTGCCCGGCCGCGAGCCGGCCGGCCAGGATCTCGTCGCGCAGGGCGTCGGCGATCTGTGCACGCAGCGTGTCGCGCCGGACCACGGCGCCTGCGGGGGTCATGCGGTGGCCCTTCCTGATGGGGGATGCCCCCACACGATAAGCGCAGCGGCCCGCACCGGTTGACAGCATGGTGTCTTATTGACAGCATGCTGTCATACGACGAAGGAGGCACCATGACCCGCAGAAACGTTCACCTGGCCGTCTACGACACGCTCGCCGACTGGGAGACGGGGCACGCCGTCGCTCACATCCGCGACACGTCGTTTCACCGCCCGCCCCGCGACACGTACGAGATCGTCACCGTCGGCCCCGAGGCCGGCCGCGCCGTGACCACGGCAGGCGGCGTGCGCATCCTGCCCGACCTGGCGCTGGACGACCTGCGCCCCGAGGACAGCGCGCTGCTGATCATGCCGGGCGCCACCCTGTGGGACACGGGCGACGAGCTGGCGCCGTACGCCCGCAAGGCCCGCGAGTTCCTGGCCGCGGGCGTACCGGTGGCGGCGATCTGCGGCGCGGTCGCCGGCCTCGCCCGGGAGGGGCTGCTGGACGACCGTACGCACACGAGCGCGGTGGCCGAGTACGTCGGCGCCCAGCCCGGGTACGGCGGGCAGGCGCGCTACGTCGAGGCGGCCGCGGTCACCGGCGACGGGCTGGTCACGGCGGGGCCGACGGAGCCGGTCGCGTTCGCGCGCGAGGTGTTCCGGGTGCTCGGCCTGCACGAGCCGGAGGTGCTGGACGCCTGGGTGCGGCTGTTCGGCGCGTCCGACCCGAGCGCGTTCCCGGTGCTGATGGAGGCGCAGGCCCGATGACGGGGCAGACAGGGGAGACGGGGCGGACGGGGCGGCCGGAGCAGGGGCCGGCGCGTAACCGGCCGAAAAGCGACGCAGCGGCGGGCGGGGGCACGCGGGGCGGGGGCGCGACGGGCAGCCGCGCGACGGACGGGGGCGCGACGGGCGGGGGCGTACCGGACGGCGTACGGGATGGCGTATCGGACGAGGAGGACCTGACGGCCCTCGGCACCCCCGCCCTCCTCGACGGCGTCGCCACCGCCTCCTTCCGCCTCAACGGCCAGTTCCTCGCCCGCGGCGACCAGTTGGCCGGCCCCGCCGGGCTGACCGCGTCCCGCTGGCAGGTGCTGTACGCCGTGTACTTCGAGCCGCTGCCCGTCGCCGGCGTCGCGCGCGCCATGGGCGTCGCCCGGCAGAGCGTGCAGCGCCTCGCCGACGTGCTGGTGGAGCGAGGGCTCGCGGCGTACGAACCGAACCCCGCCCACCGCCGCGCCAAGCTGCTCCGCCCCACCCCCGCGGGCCGCCGGGCGCTGGCGCGACTGGGCCCGGGGCACGCGGAGTTCGCCGCCCGGCTCGCGCACCGGCTCGGCGGCGAGGAGCGGTTCCGGGAGACGCTGGCGGCGCTGCGGCGGCTGTCGGCGGCGATGGAGGCGCTGCAGGCGGAGGACGCGGAGGCGGCGGAGGACGCGGAGGCCGGGGAGGTCGGGGAGGCCGGGGAGGCCGGGGAGGTCAGGGAGGCCGGGGAGGTCGCGGGCGGCACCGCGGAGACCGGTGGAGCGACCACGTCAGCGACCGGATCGCCGTCCGGAGAAGGGGCCGGGAAAGCCACCCCGGACCCGGCGGCGCCGGGGTCCCGCACGGCCCGTACCCGCCGCTGATCCGCCCCCCGCCGAGATCACCGCCCCACGACGATGGTGTGACAGCCCGGCAACGAGATCCCCGGCCCCCCTCATCCCCACCCCCGTTCACCGCCTACGCTCTCCGGGTAGACCGGGGGGTTACGGGAATGGAGAGCGTGGAACCGCTGACGCCGCAGGATCCGCAACAGATAGGCGCGTACCGGCTGCTCGGCAAGCTCGGCAGCGGCGGCATGGGCCGGGTCTACCTGGGCCGGACCGCGGGCGGCAGAACGGTGGCCGTCAAGCTGGTCAAGCCGGAGCTGGCCGTCGAGGAGGAGTTCCGCGCCCGCTTCCGTACGGAGGTGCGCGCCGCGGCCCGCGTCGGCGGCCGGTGGACGGCGCCCGTGCTCGACTCCGACACCGAGGCGCCGGTGCCGTGGGTGGCCACCGGGTACGTCGCCGGGCCGACGCTGCAGGAGGTCGTCGAGCGGTACGGGCCGCTGCCGCGGGCGTCGCTGTTCACGCTCGCGTACGGGCTGGCCTCCGCGCTCGGCGACGTCCACGCGGCCGGGCTCGTGCACCGCGACCTCAAGCCGGGCAACGTGCTGGTCACCATCGAGGGGCCGCGCGTCATCGACTTCGGCATCGCCCGTGCGCTGGACTCGCTGTCCGACGGCACGGTCACGCGCACCGGGATCGTGGTGGGGTCGCCGAGCTTCATGTCCCCGGAGCAGATCATCGGGGAGGACGTCTCGGCGGCGAGCGACGTGTTCTGCGTGGGCGGGCTGCTGGCGTACGCGGCGACGGGGCGGGCGCCGTTCGGGTCGACTTCGTCCGGGATGCACGCGGTGATGTTCCGCGTGGTGCAGGAGGAACCGGACCTGGCGGGGGTGACGGACCCGGCGCTGCACGGGCTCATATCCGGCTGCCTGGCCAAGCTCCCGGCGGAGCGGCTGACCCCGGAGCAGATCGCCAGGCTGACGGGCCCGCCGGAGCCGGAGGGCGCCTGGCTCCCGGCCCCGCTGATCGCCGACCTGGGCCGCCAGGCGGTGCGGCTGCTGGATACGGACACGCCCACCGGGACGGAGGGGCCGTACGGGGTGCCGGTGGGCGGAGCTGAAGCGTCGACCGGCGCGGGCGTGGGCCCCGTGGCCGAGCGGCCCGCCGAGCAGCCCACCGAGACGTCGCCCGAGGCCGTCACCGACCGGCACACCGTGATCGCGCTGCAGCCCTCCGGGGACGGGGCACGCCCCGGGCAGACGCGGATGTACGAGACGCGGGGCGTTGCGCACTCCTCCGCCGGCCACGGACCCGCCGACGAACCGCCCCGCCGCCCGCGCCGGCCCCGCCGGGTCCGGCTCCTCACCGCCCTCGCCCTCCTCCTCGCCGCAGGCGTCGCCCTGCCCGTGGCGCTGGCCGTCACCCAGGGCGACGGCGGCAACGGCGGCGCCGAGACCGGCAGCTCCGACGTGCCCGCCCGCTACATCGGCAGCTGGCTCGGCCCCCAGCTCCGCGACGGCCAACCCACCAACGTCTACCGGCAGTTCACGATCCGCCGCGGCCAGCAGGGCGACGTCGTCGCCACCAGCATCGTGCTCAGCGCCGAGTCCCAGTGCACCAGCGAGGCCCGGCTCAGCACCGCCGGTAACGGGCAGCTGCGCCTGGACACCAAGGTCGTCGAGGCCGCCCCCGCCGGCGAGTGCACCGCGGTCAGCGGGCACACCCTCACGTACGTGCAGAGCCAGGGCGCGCTGCGCTGGCGCGCGGCCGACGGCCGCAGCGGCGAACTGGCGAAGGTCGAGCCGCGCGACCTCCGCGTCCCCCGCGAGCTGCTGGGCAGCTGGCAGCGGCCCGCCGGCTCGGGCACCCAGGTCATGCGGGTGGAGCAGGCCGCGCCCGGGGACGCCGCCGTGCACTTCACCACCCGTACCGACGGCGGCGGCACCTGCCGGGCCAGGGCCGACTTCGTCGGCGTCGACGCACGCGACGGCCGCGTGCTGCTCGGCCCGTCCGAGCTCACCTCGGTATCGGGCCCGGAGGAGGCGGGCGCCGCGGACACGGGCGAAGACACCGGCGACGGCACCGGCGACGGCACCGGCGACGACCTCGACACCGGCGACGGCTCCGGCCAGCTCGGCGGGGCGTGCATCCCCGGGTTCCCGTCCGCGGTGCAGGCGACCGCCGACGGCTCCGTGCTGGACCGCCAGTTCCTCGGCGGCGAGCAGCGCATCCGGCACTACACGAGGGCGGACGGCTCGCCGGCCGACCCGACACAATAAGCTCGCCCGACGAGGGGGAAGGGGGGCTGCATGGACAGCCTCGGACCGGACGATCCGCGCCGCGTCGGCTCGTACCAACTGCTCGGACGGCTCGGCGAGGGCGGCATGGGGCGCGTCTACCTCGCCCGCTCCGAGCGCGGCCGGACCGCCGCGGTGAAGCTGGTGAAGGCCGAGCTGGCGCGCGAGCCGGAGTTCCGGCGCCGGTTCACGCAGGAGATCACCGCCGCGCGGCTGGTGGGCGGCGAGTGGACGGCGCCCGTGCTCGACGCCGACACCCGCGCCGCGATGCCGTGGGTCGCCACCGGGTACGTCGCCGGGCCCTCGCTGCACGAGGTCATCGCCAGGGACCACGGCCCGCTGCCCGACGCCTCCGTGCGCGCGCTCGCCGGCGGGCTGGCGCGGGCGCTGCAGGCGATCCACGCCGCCGGGCTCGTCCACCGCGACCTCAAGCCGTCCAATGTCCTCGTCACCATCGACGGGCCGCGCGTCATCGACTTCGGCATCGCCCGCGCGCTGGACTCGGTCACCGCCGCCGGCGACGGGCTCACCCGCACCGGCGCCGTCATCGGCTCGCCCGGCTTCATGTCGCCGGAGCAGGTGCGCGGCGAGCGGGTCACGGCGGCCAGCGACGTGTTCTGCCTGGGCGCGGTGCTGGCGTTCGCGGCGACCGGGCGGATGCCGTTCGGTACGCAGGACAGCGGCGCGCACGCGCTGATGTTCCGTATCGCCGCCGAGGAGCCGGAACTGTCGGGCATCGAGGGCGAGTTGCGCACGCTGATCGAGCGCTGTCTCGCCAAGGACCCGGCCGCCCGGCCGCAGGTGGCGGAGCTGGTGGCGCTCACCGAGGAGGCGACGCGGCTCAGGCCGTGGCTGCCGGGGGCGCTGCTGGAGCTGCTGGCGCGGCGGGCGGTGGAGCTGCTGGACGCCGAGACGCCGCACGGCGCCGCGGGCGGCGCCGGCGGGTTCGCCGCGGGCGGGGTCGCCACCGGCGCCGCGCCCGCCGCCCCGGCGTACGGGCCGCCGCTGACGGGCGCGGCCCCGGGCACCCCGGGCCCGTACGCGCACACGGGCATGCGGCCCCCGCACCAGCAGTACGGCACCCCGCCGCAGCAGCACCGCCCCGCGTACGGCACCCCGCCGATCCCGCCCACCGCGCACCAGCCCTACCGCACGCCGCCGCCCCCGTACGGCCAGACCGGGTGGCAGACCCCGTACCCGGGGGCGGGCATGCCCGGCATGCCCGGCATGCCGCGCGCGGTGCGGCCCGTCGCCACGGCGCTGCAGGTGCTGCTGGGCGTCTACGCGGCGTACGTCTTCGTCCAGGGCCTCGCGGAGATCGGCATCCTCATGATGATGAGCGAGGACGGCGCCAGCACCTGGTCCATGGCCCGGAACTTCGACCGGATGGAGAACTTCGCCGTCGGCAACTTCCTCATCTTCACGGCGTGCGCCGTGCTGTGGTGCGTCTGGTTCTACCGGCTGCGCAAGAACTCCGAGGTGTTCGCCCCCGGCCAGGTGCGCTACTCCGACGGGATGGCCATCGGCGCCTGGTTCATCCCGGTCACCCAGCTGTGGTTCCCCCTGCAGATAGCCAACGACATCTTCCGGGTCAGCAGCCCGTTCCCGCAGCACGCACGGCCGCCCGCCGGCTACGGCCCGCGGCCCGTGTCGTACGGGAAGGGAATGCTGTACTCCTGGTGGACGGCGTGGATTGCCGTGATGGTCTTCGCGGTGGCCGCCGCGGAGGACTGGGAGGTCGGCAGCCCGATCGACTCGGCGATCCAGCTCGTGCTGGTCGACCTGCTGTTCTCGGTGGTGCTGATCGTGACGAGCGTGCTGGCGCTGCTCACGGTGCAGCAGTTGACGACGCTGCAGGACCAGCGCCTCAAGGCAAGGGTCTGAGCTTAACGACTTGGGCGCGGCAGGCAGGCGCCGGTGGTTCACCAACCTGACGGCCAAGTACACCTAGTCGGCAGTTCCGGGTTCCACGACCCATTGGCAGCGCTGCCCGGTGATGTCGGCGATCATGTCGTAGTCGGCGTCGTGGTGGAGCACGATCGCGTTGTTGCGCTCTGCGGTCGCGGCGACGAGCAGGTCCGGGAGGGACAGGGCTCGGTGGAAGCCGCGCTCGATCGCTGCGCGCTGCACCTCAAGTGCTCGGTCGAAGACCCAGTCATCGCAGTAGAAGTAGTCGAAGCCGCGGAGCCACTCGGCGACGGCGGGGGCTTCGGTCTTCCCGCGAATGCTGAACATGAGCTCGTACTCCACGGCGGGGCAGATCGCCAGCAGCCCGCGTTCATGGAGCGGATCGAGGGCGGCGGCGATCAACGGCCGGTGCCAGCGGGCCAGTGCGGACTTGTCGGCAATGAACGGGGCGCTCACTCAGGCGGCCTTCGCACCCCTGGCCGGGGTCGCCACCTTCGTCTCCTCGACGATCTCGCTGAAATCAAGTTCGCCGGATTTGACGGCGTCGATGAACTGCTGGCGCAGGTGTCGCTTGACGGCGTCCTCTACGGCAGCCCGTACGGCAGCGGCCTTGGTCTTTGTGCCGTAGATCTCTTTAGCTCGGCTGACCATCGCGTCATCCAAGTCGATCATGGTTCGCGTCATCGGCAACTCCCCTTCCCCTTAGAGTGACACCAAAATGTATCATGGAATGGTGTCGTTTCCGCGAAGGGTAGGGCTGCGGTACTCGGCTGGATCCGCGCCCTCCGCGGGCGGCCCCAGCCCGGCAGGCACTCCGCAACTACCGAGGTTGAAGAACAAGCTGAGGGCTCAGAGGAACGAGTTGATCTGGATCGTCTCGTTCCGGCCGGGACCGACGCCGATCGCCGAGATCGGGGCGCCCGACATCTCCTCCAGCGCCTTGACGTACGCCTGCGCGTTCTTCGGCAGCTCCTCGAAGGTGGTGGCCTTCGAGATGTCCTCGGACCAGCCCGGCAGCATCTCGTACACCGGCGTGGCGTGGTGGAAGTCGGTCTGGCTGTACGGCAGTTCGGTGACGCGGCGGCCTTCGATGTCGTACGCGACGCAGACCGGGATCCGCTCCCAGCCGGTGAGCACGTCGAGCTTGGTGAGGAAGAAGTCCGTCAGGCCGTTGACGCGGGTGGCGTAGCGGGCGATCACCGCGTCGAACCAGCCGCAGCGCCGGTCCCGGCCGGTGGTCACGCCGCGCTCGCCGCCGATGGTGCGCAGCCGGTCGCCGTCCTCGTCGAGCAGCTCGGTCGGGAACGGTCCGGCGCCGACGCGCGTTGTGTACGCCTTGAGGATGCCGATGACCCGGCTGATCCGAGTGGGGCCGACGCCGGTTCCCGTACAGGCGCCCCCCGCGGTCGGGTTGGACGAGGTGACGAAGGGGTACGTGCCGTGGTCGACGTCGAGGAGCGTGCCCTGCCCGCCCTCGAAGAGGACGACCTTCCCGTCGTCGATGGCCTCGTTGAGGACGAGGGTGGTGTCGGCGACGTACGGGCGGAGCCGGTCCGCGTAGCCGAGGAGCTGATCGACGACGGCGTCGGGGCGGATGGCGCGGCGGTTGTAGAGCTTGGCGAGGATCTGGTTCTTCTGGTCCAGCGCCGCGTCGACCTTCTGCCGCAGGATCGACTCGTCGAAGAGGTCCTGCACCCGGATCCCGACGCGGTTGATCTTGTCGGCGTAGGCCGGGCCGATGCCGCGGCCGGTCGTGCCGATCTTCCGCTTGCCGAGGAACCTCTCCGTCACCTTGTCGAGGTCGGTGTGGTACGGGGTGATGAGGTGGGCGTTGCCGCTGAGGAGCAGCTTGGACGTGTCCACGCCGCGCTCCTGCAGCGCGCTCAGCTCGCCGAGCAGCACCTCGGGGTCGACGACGACGCCGTTGCCGATGACCGGCGTGCAGCCGGGCGACAGGATGCCCGACGGCAGCAGGTGCAGCGCGTACGTCTGGTCGCCGACCACCACCGTGTGCCCGGCGTTGTTCCCGCCCTGGAACCGCGCCACGTAGTCCACCGAGCCGCCGAGCAGATCGGTGGCCTTCCCCTTGCCTTCGTCACCCCACTGAGCACCGAGCAGCACAAGTGCGGGCACAGGCGTACACCCCTTCCGGGCGGGGCATGTCCAACGTGCGGTGCGCCGTGCACCGGGGATCGGACCGGGCCCCGGATAGACGAAGCCCCTGGCACAAGTGCGACAGGGGCTCTTGCACCGAGAGATTACCTGAGGAAGGACCGTGGTGTCGGCTCCAGACCCCACCGGGCGCTCACTGCTCGTGCTCATCGACCCCGCTGCACGGCGGGCGGACGGGGAAGCGGTACGGATCGCGAGGGACGTGCTCTCCGCGGCGGCGGCCACGAAGATCTGCCTGCCGGAGAGCGCGGCGGAGCTGGCGCGTGCGCTGGCCCGCCGGGGCGGGCGGCGGCCGGTGGTCATCGGTGACGACCGGGCGTTCCTGCGGGTGGTGAGCGAGCTGCGCCGGCAGGAGACGCTGGCGGACGCGCCGCTGTCGCTGGTGCCGGTGGGTACGGCGCGGGCGCTGGCGGCGACGCTGGGGGTGCCGACGGGCACGGTGACGGCGGCGCGGACGGTGCTGGCCGGCGAGGAGCGCCGGCTGGGGCTGCTGGTGGACGACGGCGGCGGGGTGGTGCTGGACGCCCTGCGGCTGCCGGCGGCGGCGTGGGCGGGGACGGGCGTGGGCCTGGACGGCGCGGGGGTGGACGGGACGGGTCTGGACGGCGGGGGTCTGGAGGGCGGGGGCCTGGGCGGCGCGGGGGCGGGTTTGGCGGATGCGGGTCGGGGCGGTGCGGGGTCGGGTGGTACCGGGTCGGGTGGTACCGGGGTGGCCGGTGCCGGGGCGACCGGTGCGGGCGGGTTCGGCAGGCTCGGCGGTCCGGGCGGCCCCGGGGATCCGGCGCGGCGGACGCGGCGGGGCGGCGGCGCGACGGGGGGCGGCCCGGGCGCGGGCGGCGCCGGCTCGGCGGGCGCCGGCTCGGCGGGCGCCGGCTCGGCGGGCTCCTCGGCCGGCGGCGGTGCGACCGGCTCCCCCGGGCGGCGATGGACCCCGGCGGCGGGCCTGCGGGCGCTGGCCGCGCGGGCGGTGGGGCAGCGGAACGGGGGCGGGCGCGTGCCGGGCCCGGCGCCGGCGGTGGTGACGCAGTGGGGCGCGGAGGACGCCACGGGGGGCTGGGAGTCGGGCGGCGCGGACGGAGCGGGGCGGACGCCGCCGGGCGGTCCCGGCGCGGAGGAGGACGACGTCCCGGGGTGGGCGCCGGCCCCGTACGACGTGGCCGACGTGGACCCCGCGGAGGACGACGCCGACCCGGCTCTGGAGAACGGCTTCCGGCTGCGCGTCGAGGCGGACGGCGTGCTGCTGGCGGACCTCGACCGCCCGGCGGCGCAGGTCCGGGTCATCGCGGACCCGGCGAGCGGGCTGGCCCAGGTCGTGGTCCGCCCCCGCGGCGACCACGCCCCGCTGCACGCCCAGGCCCGTAGCGTACGGGTCTGGGGCAGCGACTTCCGCTACCGCGCGGACGCCCTCCTGAGCCCCCCGGTCCGCCAGCGCACCTGGACGGCCCACCCCAACGCCTGGCGCCTGATCACCGCCCCCACCCGCTGACAGCGGCGTCCTCCGCAACCTGCCATCCTGAATCCGAGAGCAGATATCCGCCGCCCGGAAGGGTCCTTCGTTGACTCGAACCGCGATCGAGATCAAAGCCGACGCAGACGCCGACTCCGACCAGCGGCGACGCGCCGCGGCGATCGAGCAGATGCGCCAGATGGTCGCCGAAGGCAAGGTCGACCTCGACCTGATCGCCATGGGCCGGCCCGCCCGCCGGATCGACTGACGGACGGCCCACGTCGCCGTCCCCCGCTCCCAGCGGAGGACGGCGATCTCAAGTGCGGAGTCGAGCTGAACGGGATCACCGGTCAGACGTCGAACCGGCCGTCCCGCACGTCGGCGACGAACGAGGCGAACGCCTCCGGCGTGAACAGCAGCGCCGGGCCGTCGGGGTCCTTGGAGTCACGCACGGCGACGCCGCGGTGGTCGGTCCGAGTCAGGTCGGCGGCCTCGACGCAGTTGACGCCGTTGTCGCTGTAGGAGGACTTGAACCAGTCGGCAACGCCGTCGAGGACAGGTGCGGTCAGGGTGTGCATGTGTTCGCTCATTCTGTGATCTCTCGTGATAGTCGGTGCAGGAACTTCGGGGTGTCCTCCGGGGGACGCTGGGCAGCAGGCCGCCCGCCTGCAGCGGCGCTTGGCCGATCGCAGCTGGTACCAGTCGGCCGGCCCGGTCGACTTGATCGACTGACCGCCCGCATCGCCGTCCCCCACTTCCCGTGGAGGACGGCGATCTCAAGTGCGGAGTCATACCGCCAGGGGGCACCGGTCAGATGTCGAACCGGCCGTCCCGCACGTCGGCGACGAACGCGGCGAACGCCTCCGGCGTGAACAGCAGCGCCGGGCCGTCGGGGTCCTTGGAGTCACGCACGGCGACGCCGCGGTGGTCGGTCCGGGTCAGGTCGGCGGCCTCGACGCAGTTGCCGCCGTTGTTGCTGTAGGAGGACTTAAACCAGCCAGCGCCCTCCAGGTCAGATGCCATCGTCGTGGCCGAGTGCGTGTTCATTCAGCGATCTCTCTCGATAGATGGTGCAGGAACTTCGGGGTGTGGCCAGGAGGCTGGGCGGCGGCCACCATCGCATCGAACATGCGGGAGAACCGTCCGACCTCACGCGGCTTGTCCGTGACGGCAACGGTGTGCCATGCGGTGTCCGTCTGGACCGTCGTGGGCAGGCCATCGTCGAGGATCATGATGTTCACATCATGAAAGGCCACGTAGCCGTTCCCCGCCTGCGGGAGGATTTGCAGGGTCACGTTCTCCAGAGCGGCCAGCTCGGTCAGGGCGGTGTACTGCTCGCGCATGGTGTCCGCATCGCCGATGATGTAGCGCAGGGCAGGTTCGTGCAGAACCGCCCACACCTTCAGCGGATCCTCGTCGCGTGTGATCGCATCCTTTCGTTTCATGCGGAGCTGCACGCTCTTCTGACCGAACTCTGTGGTGGTCTCATCGATGGGCTTGTGCAGATCGTGCAGCGCCCGCGCATAAGACTCCGTTTGAAGGAGACCGGGAACCACAGCCGGGTGGAAGAGGCGGATCTCCCGGGCCGCTGACTCGACTCCGAGGAACCGCTGCATCCCAGACAGCAGGTTGAGAGTCCCCACGCCCGTCCACCACTCCCGGCTCGAAGCGTCGCGCTGCATGGCGACCAGCCGTTCCACCTCTTCGTCGTCGGTGACGCCGCAACGCTCCAGCAGCAGCCGGAGGTGCCCCGCTTGCCGGAAGGACTTCCACCCGGCCTCGACGCGCTGGAGCGTGCTCTCATCGAACGGCAGTCCCTTCACTGCCTGCTCGATGGTCAACTCAGCCGCCTTGCGGAGCTGGCGCAGCTCGTGCCCGAGCCCGATGCGCCGCGCGGTCGGCTGCGGTCTTGCGGCCATGTGCTCTCCGTTCTGGCGCATCTACGCGCCGTCATCTCCTTGTGCTCAGCCTTACCGCCGATGCGCATGACGCGGAAGCCCACGCACATGTTCTGGCATATACCAATACCTACGCTGAGGCTGAATCCTAAGCAGATTCTATTGCGGCCAACTGTGGTGCACGCCACGGTGGTTGGACTCCCAGGACAAGCAGTCCCGGTCGCTGGCGGCGCCGGTCGCCCCAGCTCAGCCTGCACCGGAGGCGTTGACGCGATGACCACGACCACGACGAGCCCCACCGGGCACCCGAGGTACACCCGGACCCTGCCCCGAGCGGCCGAGAGCGCAAAGGCGGCCCGCGGGCTGATCTGCGCGGCACTTGCCGCGTGGGCGATAGACGAACTCGCGGAGGACGCGGCGTTGGTCGTCTCGGAGCTGGTCGGCAACGCCGTGGAGCACACCACCTGCCACCTGATCAAGGTCACGGTCACACGCACCAGCCCGGAAACCGTGCGCGTGGCCGTGGTGGACAAGTCCCGTACCGCACCGACCCGTCAGACACCGGGCGACGACACGGTGGGCGGGCGCGGTCTGCTGGTCGTGGACGCGCTGGCCACGCGCTGGGGAACCGATCCTCTGAGCTTCGGCAAAAGGGTCTGGTGCGAACTCGCCCGCGGGACCGCACCGCAGCCCGCGGCCCAAGCGTGGCCGCCTGCCAGACCCCCGCGCAACCAGCCGCGGGAGCCGGAGGGGTGAGGCGGGCGGGGCCCCGGTTGGCTCGTTGGGGAGGCGGGGTCGGGGGCGGGGCGGCAGGCTCTGCGTATGAGTGAGTTCGATCCGCCGCCCGCCGTGCCGTCCCGCTACGGGGGTGGGCGCAGCCGGCGGGTCGAGGTGGTCACCGGGCTCGTGCTGGCGGCGACCCTCTTCGGGGGCGGGGCGGCCTTCGGGGACTGGCTGGCCGTGGGGGACGAGGCCGGCGCCGCTCCCGGCGAGGCGCTCGACCGCTGCACGGCGGACGACTGACCGACGACCCGGATGGAACCGAGGACCCGGCGACCCGGCGACCCGGCGACCCGGCGACCCGGCGACCCGGCGACCCCAACCCTCCGTACGGCCTACTCCCCCGCCGCCCGGGCCTCGTCGCGGCGCTTCACGTAGTCCCACCAGCGCTGCTCCAGCCGGCCGTTCTCCTCCCGCAGGAACTCGAAGAACTCCGCCGTCTCCTCAAGCCGCCGCCCCGCCGACGTCTCCGCCCCCAGCACGCCGATGCCCGCCTGCAGTGTCTGCTGGAAGTGCCTGATGCTCTGCTCGCGCTGCGCGAAGATCTGATACCAGCGGTCGCTCTCGACCCGGTACCGCTCCCGCCGCGAGCCCGGCTCGCGTTCCCGGGTGATGAGCCCGACCTGCGAGAGGTAGCGCACCGCGCCCGAGACCGCCGCCGGGCTCACGTGCAGCCGCTCGCCCACCTCCGCGGCGGTCAGCGCGCCTGCGTCGTCCGCCAATATGCACGCGAAGACCCGGGAGGCCATCCGCTGCATGCCCATCTGGGTCAGTTCGGCAGCCACCCGTTCCACGTACCGCAGCACGGCCTGAGCGTCGCGCCCGGCGCGTCTTTCTCGCTCCGCGCCGTCGCCGCGCTCTGCGCGCCCGTCACGCTGCTGATCTGCCACTTCTCTACGTTCTCCCCGTCCGGCCTCGCCGGGATCGATCCTAACGGTTCCTTAACTTCACAAATTTGTGAAGGTTCGTGTAGCTTCATTCTATGACCAAGGCAATCACCGTCTCCGGCCTGACCAAGACGTTCGGCCGGACCCGTGCGCTCGACGGCCTCGACCTCGACGTGGAGACGGGCGAGGTGCACGGCTTCCTCGGCCCCAACGGGGCGGGCAAGTCCACCACCATCCGCGTGCTGCTCGGCCTGCTGCGCGCCGACACGGGTACCGCCCAGGTGCTCGGCGGCGACCCGTGGACCGACGCCGTCACGCTCCACCGCCGGCTGGCCTACGTGCCCGGGGACGTCGAGCTGTGGCCCAACCTCACCGGCGGTGAGGCCATCGACCTGCTCGCGCGGCTGCGCGGCGGCATCGACAAGAAACGCCGCGACGACCTCATCGAGCGCTTCGACCTGGACCCGACCAAGAAGGGCCGGAGCTACTCCAAGGGCAACCGGCAGAAGGTGGCCATCGTCGCCGCCCTCGCCTCCGACGCCGAGCTGCTCCTGCTCGACGAGCCCACCGCGGGCCTCGACCCGCTCATGGAGGTCATCTTCCAGGACGTCATCGTCCAGGCGAAGGCCGACGGGAAGACCGTCCTGCTGTCCAGCCACATCCTGGCCCAGGTGGAGAAGCTGGCGGACCGGGTGAGCATCATCCGGCTGGGGAAGGTCGTGCAGTCCGGCACGCTCAGCGAGATGCGCCACCTGACCCGTACGACCATCGAGGCCGAGACCGAGCGGGCCCCCACCGGCATCGACGAGCTGCCGGGCATCCACCAGCTGCGCACCGACGACGGCAGAGTGCGCTTCGCCGTGGACGGCGAGCACCTGGACGCCGCCGTGCGCCGCCTCGGCGAGTTCGGCATCCGCAGCCTGGTGAGCCATCCCCCCACACTGGAGGAGCTGATGCTCCGCCACTACGGCGACGAGCTGGAGCACAACGGCCACCACTCGGAGGCGGGAGCGGCCTGATGACTGCCACCTCCGCTACGGACGCCACAAAGACCCGGGACCCCGCGCCCGCGCGCGCCCAGGAGGGCGCGAGCGCGCTGACCGGCACCGGGACGCTGTTCCGGTTCGCGCTGCGCCGGGACCGCGTACGGCTGCCCGTCTGGGTGCTCGCGCTGTTCCTCGGGACCGTCTCCAGCGTCAACAGCTTCGACACGTCGTACGACACGCCCAAGAAGCGGGCCGACGTCGCCGACACCATGGACAGCCCCGCCGGCCTGGCCATGACCGGCCCCGAGCGCTACCTCGACGACTACAACATCGGCTCGATGACCGGCCATCAGATGCTCGGCTTCACGGCCGTGCTGGTCGGCATCATGAGCGTGCTCCTCATCTCCCGCCACACCAGGACCGAGGAGGAGACCAACCGCGCCGAGCTGGTGCGCTCCGGCGTCGTCGGCCGGCACGCCTATCTGACCTCCGCGCTCGCCGTCGCCGTCGTCGCCAACCTGGCGCTCGGGCTGCTGCTGGCCGTCGGCCTGTCCGGCATGGGCATCGACGGCGTCGACGGCCAGGGCTCCCTGCTCTACGGCCTCGCGCACACGGCCATCGGCATCTTCTTCGCCGCCGTCGCCGCGGTCACCGTGCAGATCACCGCGTACGCCCGCGGCGCGTCCGGCATGGCGATGGCGGTCATCGGCGGGGCGTACGCGCTGCGCGCCGCCGGCGACGTCGGCAACGGCTGGTTGTCGTGGCTCTCGCCGATCGGCTGGGTCCAGCGCACGTACGTGTACGTCGACAACCGCTGGTGGCCGCTGCTGCTCGTGCTCGCCGCGGCCACGGTCAGCGCCGCCGCCGGCTTCGTCCTCAGCACCCACCGCGACGTCGGCGCGGGCCTGAAGGCCGCCCGCCTCGGCAGCCCCACCGGCTCCGAGAGCCTCACCACCCCGCTCGGCTTCGCGCTGCGCCTGCACCGCGGGCTGCTCACCGGCTTCGGCGCCGGCGCGCTGCTGCTCGGTGTGATGTACGGGTCGATCCTCGGCGATGCCGAGGACATGATCGAGGGCATCGACGAGCTGGAGGAGCAGCTCGCCGAGATCGGCGGCGCCAACGTGGCTGAGTCGTTCGCCTCGGTGGTGATGGTCGTCATCGCCGTGGTCTGCTCGATCTACGTCGTGATGGCCGCCCTGCGACCGCGCGCGGAGGAGTCCGCGGGCCGCGCCGAGCCGCTGCTCGCGACCTCGCTGTCGCGCAGCCGCTGGGTCCTCAGCCACGCGATCGTCGGCGCGGTCGGCGGCACCGCGATGATGCTGCTCGCCGGCATCGGCTTCGGCGCCTCGGGCGCCGCCTCCACCGGCGACGGCGGGCTGTTCTTCAAGCTCGTCGGCGCGGCCCTGGCCTACTCACCGGCCCTGTGGGTCGCCATCGGCCTGGCGGTCGCACTGTTCGGCTGGGTCCCGCGGGCCGTGGCGGTCGCCTGGGTGATCCCGGTGTACGGCTTCGTCGTCGGCTACCTCGGCGAGGTCCTCAAGTTCCCGGACATCCTGAACGACCTGTCCCCCTTCGGCCACGTGCCGCAGCTCCCGGCGAAGGACATGTCGTGGACGCCGCTGCTGGCGCTGACGGCGATCGCCGTGGGCCTGGTGTGGGTGGGCCTCGTGGGCTTCCGCCGGCGGGACCTGGAGACGAAGTAGCCGGCCGTTCGCGGGTGTGAGGGGCGGGTGCCCCGCCGAGAGGCGGGACGCCCGCCCCTCGACGCGTAGGCGCGTCGACGCGTACGCGCGCGTGCAGACGCACCGCGCCCTCTTCTCAACACCCCCTCCGCACCCCCGTAAATTCGCTGGCGCCGCCCCGCGCCGCGCTGCTTGACTCCTCCGCCGTGACCGGATTCACCTTCCACGACCCCGCGTTCTTCGACCGTTACGCCCACGAGTACGACACGGCCGACCCCTACGAGCCCACCCCCACCGTCGACTTCCTGGCCGGCCTCGCCCCTGCGGGCGCGCGCACGCTGGAACTCGCGATCGGCACCGGCCGCGTGGCGCTGCCCCTGGCCGCCCGCGGGTTCGCCCTCGAAGGCATCGACGGCTCGACGTCGATGGTCGAGCAGCTGCGCGCGAAGCCCGGCGGCGCCGACATCCCCGTGACCATCGGCGACATGGCCGACGTGGCGGTGGACGGCCCGTTCCGGATGGCCTACCTGGTCTTCAACACCTTGTTCAACCTGCCCACCCAGGACCGGCAGGTCGACTGCTTCCGCAACGTCGCCGCGGTCCTGGAGCCCGGCGGGCTGTTCGTCATCGAGGCATTCGTCCAGGACCTCACGGAGTTCGACCGCAACCAGCGGGTCGCCACCCGCGCCCTGACCGAGAACGCGGTGAAGATGGAGTTCCTCCGCCACGACCCGGTCGCGCAGGCGGTCACGTACCAGCGCGTGACGTTCGACGAGAACGGCACCTCGCTGCGCCCGCTGCGGCTGCGCTACTGCTGGCCGAGCGAGTTGGACCTGATGGCGCGGCTCGCCGGGATGCGGCTGCGCGAGCGCCACGCCGGCTGGGACCGCCGCCCCTTCGACGCGGCCAGCCGCTCGCACGTCTCGGTGTACGAGAAGGCGTGAAGGCGTGAAGGTGTGATCACGCGGGCGCGGGCGCGGGGCCGGCGGGCGGGAGCGGGAAGTCCCCGCCCGTACGGCCCTCCTTCAGCCGCCGTACCGCTTCCGTCAGCACCTCGTCCTTCTTACAGAAGGCGAACCGCACGATGCTGCGCCCGGCGTCCGGATCGTCGTAGAACACCTGCGTCGGCACGGCGACGACACCGCAGCGCTCGGGCAGCGACATGCAGTACGCGACGCCGTCCTTCTCGCCGAGGGGGGTGATGTCGGCGGTGACGAAGTACGTGCCGGCCGGCCGGAGGACGCGGAAGCCGGCCTCCGCCAGCCCGGCGGAGAGCAGGTCGCGCTTGCGCAGCAGGTCGGCGCGGAGGCCGGCGAGGTAGGAGTCCGGCAGCGCCAGCGCCTCGGCGACGGCGTACTGGAAGGGGCCGGAGCTGACGTACGTCAGGTACTGCTTGGCGGTGCGCACGGCGGCGACCAGCGGCGCGGGGGCGGTGACCCAGCCGACCTTCCAGCCGGTGAAGGAGAAGCTCTTGCCGGCCGACGAGATCGACACCGTGCGCTCGCGCATGCCGGGGAGGGTGGCGATGGGGATGTGCTCGCCGTCGAAGACGAGGTGCTCGTAGACCTCGTCGGTGACGACGAGCAGGTCGCGCTCGCGGGCGAGCGCGGCGACGGCCTCCAGCTCGGCGCGGGTGAGGACGGTGCCGGTGGGGTTGTGGGGGGAGTTGAGGAGGATGAGGCGGGTGGCGGGGGTGACGGCGGCGCGCAGCTCGTCGAGGTCGAGCCGGTACGCGGGGCGGCCGTCGGCACCGTCATCGGCACCGCCGCCGGTGCCGCCGGTGCCCGGGTCGGGGCGGAGGGTGACCGGGACGCGGCGGGCGCCGGCCATGGCGATGCCGGCGGCGTACGAGTCGTAGTACGGCTCCAGGGCGATCACCTCGTCGCCCGGCTCCAGCAGCGCGAGCAGCGCCGCCGCGACCGCCTCGGTGGCCCCGGCGGTGACGAGCACCTCCGACTCGGGGTCCCACTCCAGCCCGTACCACCGCCGCTGGTGCTCCGCGACGGCCCGCCGCAGCTCGGGGACGCCCGGCCCGGGCGGGTACTGGTTGCCGCGCCCCTCCCGCACGGCCCGCACGGCGGCCTCGGCGACCTCCGCGGGGCCGTCGGTGTCGGGGAAGCCCTGGCCCAGGTTGATGGCGCCGGTGCGCACGGCGAGCGCGGACATCTCGGCGAAGATCGTGGTCACGAAGGGGGTGAGGCGGCTGCTCAGCGGTGGGCGTCCCATGGGGACATGCTTGCACGGCAGAGGGTTGAGGAGCCCTCGTGGCGGGCACATCCGGGGCTACACCGGACCTCCGCGGGGGCGGGGGAGATTGGGGGGTTCCGATGGGATTTCTTGACTTTGCCGTGATCGCGATCGGGTTGGTCGTCGTCCTGTCCGCCGTCACCTCCGGGGGCAGCACCCGCCGGGGCGGGTCGCGCCGCTGGGGCGGCGGGGGCGGCGGGACGGGCGCGGGCGGCTGGGGCGGAGACTTCGGCGGCGGTGGGGACGGCGGTGGCGGTGGCGGGGGCGGCGGCGACGGAGGCGGCGGCGGCTGCTAGTTGGCAGCGTGAACACCTGATCCAATCGCGCGCCCGCGCGATGGAAACCCGGTGAAGAAGGGTAAAAACGCTGTCAGCGGGCCGCACTTCGTGATTCCGTATTTCCCTGGCGCATTCCCCCACTGCCGGCTTGCCCGTGCATCCCGACATGCGTCCGCACCCGAGGGCCCGCCATGAGGCGGACGGCCCGATGTCTTTCCACCCTGCCTCCGGAGCCGACCCATGCTCGCTACTCTCAAGACCTCGTACACGGACTCTCGGGCCCAGGACCTCGGATGGCGGCTCGGGATGGACCCCATGCCGGCCCTCGCGGTGCTCGACCTGCGCCTCGACTCCGCCGACGTCCAGCTGCGGCTGCTCGGGGCGTCGCACCAAGTGCTGCTCCGGGAAGGCGACTCGGCCTGTTCCGAGACCGTCGCCTGCCTGCCCGGCAGCAGCACCCCGCTCCCCCTCGGCGTGGCCAAGCAGGTCGCCGGGTGGGAGTACGAGTTCGCCGCCCGGGTCGAGACGCTCTCCCACGGCGCCTTCGAGTCCCGCGCGCAGGAACTGCTGGCGCTGGTCGCCGACCACCCGCGCGGGCTCGCCGGCACCTTCCCCGGCAGCCCGTACGCGTTCACGGCGCTGCTGGTGCACCGCCAGGGCGACGCCGTCGGCTGGCGCACGTGGCACGCGTACCCGCAGGAAGGACGCCTGGTGGCGACACGGACGACGATGGCCGCGCGGGTCGCGGAGCCGGTCTAGCGGCGGTCCGCGGGCGCCGTCGACCCGTCGATACAGGGGCAATTCACCCATGTCCAGGGCATATTGCACACGTGTGGGTGACAAGGGGCGGCACCGGCGCAAACGTATCGTTCCTTCGTGATCGAACCGTACGAGCAGATGACGCGCTCCGCCGGCCGCGCCCCCACGCTGCCGGGCGCGCCGCCGCCCGCCCTCCCGGTGCCGCCCGCCACCGGGCGGTTCCTCGTGCTCGCCACGGTCTTCGTCTGCGCCGCCTGCGGGCTGGTGTACGAGCTGGAGCTGGTCGCCCTCGGTTCGTACCTGGTGGGCGACTCCGTCACCCAGGCGTCGGTCGTGCTGTCCGTCATGGTCTTCGCGATGGGCGTCGGATCGCTGCTGGCCAAGCGGCTGGGCATCCGCGCCGCGGTCGCCTTCGGCACGGTCGAGGCGGTGCTCGCACTGCTCGGCGGGCTCTCGGCGATGGCGCTGCACGCCTGCTTCGCGTGGTTCGGCCAGCCGCGGTTCATGCTGGTGGCGTACGCGCTGGCGATCGGCGTGCTCATCGGCGCCGAGGTGCCGCTGCTGATGACCCTGATCCAGCGCGTCCGGCAGCAAGACCCGGGCGGTGCGGTGGCCGACCTCTTCGCCGCCGACTACGTGGGGGCGCTGGCCGGCGGGCTCGCCTTCCCGTTCGTCCTGCTGCCCTGGCTCGGCCAGCTCTCCAGCTCGCTCGTCACGGGGGCGGTCAACGCCACGGCGGGGTGTGCGCTCGTGCTCTTTCTCTTCCGGCACGACCTGAGCCGGCGTGCACGCTGGGCGCTGTTCGCGGCGAACGCCACCGTCCTCGCGCTGCTCGCCACGGCCGCGCTTCTGTCCGCCCCCTTCGAGCGCGCGGCGAGAAACGCGGTCTACGGCTCGGGGGTGCGCGTCGCACAGCGGACTGACGTCCAGGACATCGTCCTCACGGCCGGCAAGGACGGCTCCGTGGCGCTGTACCTCGACGGGCAGTTGCGCGTCGACTCGGCGGACGAGCGCCGTTACCACGAGGCACTGACGCGGCCGGCCCTGGCCGCGTCAGCGCCGGGCTCCCGGCGGCGGGTCCTCGTCCTCGGCGGCGGCGACGGCCTCGCGGCGCGCGAGGCGCTGCGGCACGCGGACGTCGCGGAGGTGACGGTCGTCGAGCTGGACTCGGGCTTGAGCCGGCTGGCCGCCGAGGACCCGCGGCTGACCCGGCTCAACGAGCACGCGTACGGGGACCCGCGGCTGCGGGTCGTGCACGCGGAGGCGTTCGACTGGCTGCGCCGCTCGGCGCCGGAGGGGCGGTACGACGTGATCGTCTCGGATCTGCCGGGGCCGGAGAACACGCAGAGCACGAAGCTGTATTCGCTGGAGTTCTACGGGCTGGCGGGCCGGGCGCTGGCGGACGGGGGGCGGCTGGCGGTGCACGCGGCGTCGTGGTCGGGGTCTGAGTCGGGGGCTGGGTCCGGGTCGGGGTCCGGGGCTGGGGCTGGGTCCGGGGCTGGGTCCGGGGCTGGGGCTGGGGCTGGGGCTGGGGCTGGGCATGCGGGGGCCGGGGCGGCGGGGCGGGCAGGCGGGAGTGCGGCGGACGGCGTGTGGACCGTCGCGGCGACCGTACGGGCCGCGGGGCTGACCCCCTCCGCGTACGAGGCGGGCGACGGCGACGACCGCTGGGGCTTCGTGCTCGCCGCCCGCCGGCCCCTCACTCCGGCGCTGCCCCCGGGCGCCGCGCCCCTGACGGCGCCGCCGGACGCGGCGGACCTGGCGCCGTCGACGCTGCTGCACCCGCGATATCCGGGGTGAGCGCAGGGGTGACGGCGCGGCGGGCGTGGACTTTGCGCTGGTGGAGGCCGGTGCGGCGGGTTCAGGGGGCGGTTGAGTGACCCGTTCCGCCACCCGCCGCAGAACCCTGTGCTGGGCTCGTTCCTCGTGGGTAGGCTCCGCTCCATGGAGCGAGAGGTGTACGTACCGCAGCCCGCAGAATCCGTTCGCCGCGCCCTGTCCGACGCCGCACGGGTCGCCCGCAGCGTCCCCGGCCTGGCGCTCGACGCGGGTGAGGGGGCGGAGGCGGTGAAGCAGGGCACGCTGCGCGGCCGGCTCCGGCTCCGCGTCGCCGGCTCCAGCATCACGTACCGCGGCACGCTGCGCGTGACCCCGCGGGGCGACTCCGTCGCCGTCGAGGCCGAGGGCGAGGAGTCGCGCGGCAGCGGCTCGGTGGCGGTGTCGCTGACCCTCACGCCGCGGGACGCGGACGAGCCGGGGACGACGGCGCTGGTGTGCGCGGGCACGGTGTCGAGCACGGGGCGGCTGGCCGCCGTGGAGCCGGCGCAGGCGGGCGCGGCGGGCGGACGGCTGCTGGAGCGCTTCGCGGAGAGCCTGGCGACGGACCTGGCGGCCGAGCCGCTCGCGGAGCCGGCGGAGCGACCGGCGAAGGGCCCGGTGGAGATCGGTGAGCCCGCCGGGCCGGGCGGAAAGGCGGCCGAGAACGGCGCCCCGGAGCCGGAAACGCCCGACGCGGCGGAGGCCGGCGGCGGGGACGGCGCTGATGCGGAGGAGGGTGTCGCGGCGGAGCCGCACCGTCCCGACGCCGGGCTCGGCGACGACAACGAGCGCGCCATCCCCGGCATCCCGGCCCCCGAGCAGCCCGGCGAGCAGTCCGGCGAGACCCCGCCCGGCACCGGCAAGGTCTTCGACGCCGAGGTGCCGCCGCTCGCCGACGAGGTTCTCGACGCCCTCGCCGACGAGGAGGAGGACGCGGACGAGCCGGTCGAGGACCTGCTGGAGGAGCCGGAGGCCGCGCACGCCCGGCGCACGATGATCGGGCGCAGCGCGGAGGAGGTCGACCACGCCCCGCCGCGCGGCCGGTACGCCCCGGCGCCGGCCGCGGACGCGCCCGTACCCACGGCCGGACTCCGCTGGATGGCGCCGGCCGCGGCGCTGGCGGTGGCCACGGCGGTCATCGTCAGCCGCGCCCTGCGCCGCCGCCGCTGACCGGCTCCACCGGGGGCGGCGGGATCGCCGGTGCCGCCGGTGGGGGCGGGGTCGGGTCCCGCGCGCTCGACCGGGCCGCCGCTGGTCTAGGCTCTGGGCGTGCCCACACGTCTCACCGCCGGCGACGCCGAGTTGACGATGGACCCCCGCAACGGCTGCCGGATCGCGAGCCTCCGCGTCGCCGGCACCGAGCTGCTCCGGGCCGGCGACCACTACGGCTGCTTCCCCATGGTCCCGTTCTGCGGGCGACTGGAACTCGGTGAGTTCCGCAACGGCGGCGTCAAGCACCGGCTCCCCACCGACGCCCCGCCGCACGCCATCCACGGCACCGGCCGCGGCACCGCCTGGCGCACCCTGCGCGCCGCCAGCGCCGACGACAAGGCAGTCGCGGCGTTCTCGTACGACCTCGCCGACCCCTGGCCGTATCCGGGACGCGTGACCCAAGTGGTCGAGCTGGAGCCGGACAAGGTGACGCTCACGCTCGCCGTGGAGACCGCCGGCGACTCCTTCCCCGCGCAGGCCGGCTGGCACCCGTGGTTCGTACGGCACCTCTCCGGCGGCGAGACCGACGCCGGCGTACGCCTCGACTTCACCGCCGACTGGCAGGAGCAGCGCGGCGAGGACCACCTCCCCACCGGCAAGCGCATCGACCCGCAGCCCGGCCCGTGGGACGACTGCTTCGGCATGCCCGACGGCGTCGAGGTGACGCTGACCTGGCCGGGCGCGCTGGAGCTGACCGTCACCAGCCGCGCGGAGTGGGTCGTCGTCTACGACGAGCAGCCCGAGGCCGTCTGCGTCGAGCCGCAGTCCGGCCCGCCCAACGGGCTCAACACCCACCCCCGCCTCGTCACGCCCATCGAGCCGCTAGAGGTGTCGACCACCTGGGCCTGGCGGTCGCTCGACTGAGCGACGGCGCGGAGCCCGTCGCCGCACCCCGCGCGCCGGCACGTTCGCGCGCCCTGCCGGGCTCCCCCGATCTGGCCCGGCCCGCCCGCGCCGCATAGGCTCACCGCCATGAGCGACGCGCGTGCCGACCTGCTGGGTCAGATCAAGGACAAGGCCGTGGTGCACGGCAAAGTGACCCTCTCCTCCGGCATCGAGGCCGACTACTACCTCGACCTGCGCCGGATCACCCTCGACGGCAGCGCCGCGCCGCTCGTCGGCCGGGTCATGCTCGACCTCGCCGCCGGCTTCGCGTACGACGCGGTCGGCGGCCTCACCCTCGGCGCCGACCCCATCGCCGACGCCATGCTGCACGCCTCCGCCGCCTCTGCCGCCTCCGCCGCCTCCGCCGCCGCGGGCGACCGCGCCCGCCCGCTCGACGCCTTCGTCGTGCGCAAGGCGAGCAAGACGCACGGCATGCAACGCCGCATCGAGGGCCCGGACATCGCGGGCCGCCGGGTGCTGGTCGTCGAGGACACCTCGACGACGGGCGGGTCCGCGCTGACCGCCGTGGAGGCGGTGCGCGAGGCCGGCGCGGAGGTGGTCGCCGTCGCCACGATCGTGGACCGCGACACCGGCGCGGCGGAACGCGTACGGGACACCGCCGGCGTGCCGTATCTGTACGCGTACGGCCTCTCCGACCTGGGCCTCGGCTGACGCGTACGACAAGGTCCTGCCGGTCGGCGCGGGGTTGTCCACAGGTCGGGGAAGCGCGGGGCCACATCTGGGAGGATGGGGGCACCCCAGGGGCGCCACGGCAACGGAGCCGGCCGCACTCGTACACGCATGCAGATAACGCTGACAACGCAGACACCCGCACGTCTCCAAGGAGCGGACAGATGCCCATCGCAACCCCCGAGGTCTACAACGAGATGCTGGACCGGGCGAAGGCAGGCAAGTTCGCCTACCCGGCCATCAACGTCACCTCGTCGCAGACCCTGCACGCCGCGCTGCGCGGCTTCGCCGAGGCCGAGAGCGACGGCATCGTCCAGATCTCCACCGGCGGCGCCGAGTTCCTGGGCGGGCAGTACAGCAAGGACATGGTGACGGGCGCCGTCGCCCTCGCCGAGTACGCGGCGATCGTCGCCAAGAAGTACCCGGTCAACGTCGCCCTGCACACCGACCACTGCCCCAAGGACAAGCTCGACGGGTACGTGCGCCCGCTGCTCGCCGCCTCCGAGGAGCGCGTCGCCCGCGGGGAGGACCCGCTGTTCCAGTCGCACATGTGGGACGGCTCCGCCGAGACCCTCGCGGACAACCTGTCGATCGCGGCGGAGCTGCTGCCCCGCGCCGCCGCCGCGAAGATCATCCTTGAGGTCGAGATCACCCCGACCGGCGGCGAGGAGGACGGCGTCACCCACGAGATCAACGACGAGCTGTACACCACGGTCGACGACGCGCTGCGCACGGCCGAGGCGCTGGGCCTCGGCGAGCAGGGGCGCTACCTGCTGGCCGCCTCCTTCGGCAACGTCCACGGGGTCTACAAGCCGGGGAACGTCGTGCTCCGCCCCGAGCTGCTGAAGGACCTCCAGGAGGGCGTCGGCACGAAGTACGGCAAGCAGAGCCCGTTCGACTTCGTCTTCCACGGCGGCTCCGGCTCCACCGAGGAGGAGATCGCCACCGCCCTGGACAACGGCGTGGTCAAGATGAACATCGACACGGACACGCAGTACGCCTTCACCCGCCCCGTCGCGGCGCACATGTTCCAGAACTACGACGGCGTGCTGAAGGTCGACGGCGAGGTCGGCAACAAGAAGGCGTACGACCCGCGCGCCTGGGGCAAGCTCGCCGAGGCGTCGATGGCCGAGCGCGTACGCACCGCGTGCGAGCACCTGCGCTCGACGGGCACCAAGCTGAAGTAGCGGCCCCGCGGACACCGCCCCGGGCGGGCCGGCGGCCCCGGTCTTGATGTGGCCGGGTGCGGGGCCCGGTCGGGGGTGTCCGTGAGGCGCGGGGTGCGTGGGGTGTGCCGGGGTGACCTCCGCAGCGTCGTCGCGGGCCGAGCCGGACAGCGACATTCCGCGTCCACGGACGTACACATGGAAGAACTCGGCGTCAGTGTGTGCCCTGCGGGCACCGCCGACGCCGAGTTCTCCGTCCCACAGACCTTTCCCGAGCAAAGGCCTACGGCTGAACGTCCTCCGGACTCAGCCGAGAAGCCCCGGCACGTAGGCCACGTTCTCCGTCTCGGCGTCGGCGTCGGCCTCGTTCTCGTCGTTGCCGATGCCGCAGATGTTCTGGTTGGAGGTCGCGTCCGCGTTGCCGGAACCCAGGATCGGCACGGTGATGTCACCGATGTTGAGGAAGCCGTACTGGCGCCGGTCCACGCTGTTGTCGTTCTCCTGGTCGCACTTGATGTACGTGTTGATCTCGTCGCCGCCGTGCTTGCCCTTGGGCGTCGCGGTGCTCGTGGGGGCCGCCGTGTCGGTCGAGGTAACACCCTGCGGGGCCGGGGCCGCCGCGGTGTCGTCGGCCGAGGCAACACCGGCGCCGAACATGCTGATGCTGCCGAGCATCGCGCCCACAACCGCGGCCTGACGAAGCTTACGCATGCCATCCCTACTTTCTGTGTTTGGGTGCGAATGTGACTCATCACACCACTTGGTGACTTTCTATCCGTTTTCTGCAGCTACGTCATGAAGACACGCCACGCGTCGCCGAGTGCGTCGTCGAACTTCGTGCGACGGCGGCCGGCGGGCGAGCGGCCGGTGACATCGCATCGCCCGGGCGGGGCCGGCTCTCGGTGGTGAGGACGCGGCCGAGAACTTCCGTCCGTACCGACCGCGGCGGTCACCCCCTGCCGCGGTCGTGGCAGGCTGGAACCCATGGCGATTCACGAGAACCTCCTCGGAGGACCACCCCCCACCCACCTGCCCGAGGACCCCGGACCGCGCGACCTGCTCGCCAGCGGCGCCGCCCCGTCCGAGGTGGCGGCGAAGTTCCCGGCGTCCTCGCTGGCCTGGGCCCAGCTCGCGGACGACGCCTTCGAGGCCGGCCGCGCCATCGAGTCGTACGCGTACGCGCGCACCGGCTACCACCGGGGGCTGGACGCGCTGCGCCGCAACGGCTGGAAGGGCCAGGGCCCGGTGCCGTGGGAGCACGAGCCGAACCGCGGTTTCCTGCGCGCCCTCGCCGCTCTCGCCCGCGCCGCGCAGGCCATCGGCGAGACCGAGGAGCACGAGCGCTGCAGCACGTTCCTGCGCGACAGCTCCCCGACCGCCGCCGCAACACTCTCCTGACCGGCCGGCCCGGCCGGTCCGTCAGGACCGGCTGGTCTTGCCTCCCGCCGCCGCGCCGCGGATGATGGCGAAGTGGGTACGGCGCACCGGATGTGCCGCCGTACCCGAGGGGACCGGGGCCCTGTTGCCTGCAGGAAGGGGCGGACCGCTACCCGGTGGCTCTTGTGTGGGAGACAGCTCATGGACAGCCGTGCTCACGACCCCCTGCCCGCGGAGACCGGCGGGCACCAGCCCGACGGGCACCAGCCCCCGAACCTCGACTTCCGGGGCACCACTCCGTACGAGGACTACGTCCAGGCGGACGTCCTCACCCATCTGCAGCACCCGCTCTCGGACGACCCCGGTGAGCTGGTCTTCCTGGTGACCACGCAGGTCATGGAGCTGTGGTTCACCGTCATCGTGCACGAGTGGGAGACCGCGGCCGAGGCACTGCGCGGCGACGACCTGCCCGTCGCGCTGGCGGCGCTGCGGCGCAGCACGTACGAACTGCGCTCGCTGAACGCCTCCTGGGAGCCGCTCGCACGGCTCACGCCGCGGCAGTTCAACTCCTACCGCGCCGCCCTCGGCGAGGGCTCCGGCTTCCAGTCGGCGATGTACCGGCGGATGGAGTTCCTGCTCGGCGAGAAGTCCGCGTCGATGCTCGTGCCGCACCGCGGCGCCCCGCGGGTGCACGACGAGCTGGAGAAGCAGCTCGGCGAGCCCAGCCTCTACGACGAGGTGCTGCGCTACCTGGACGCCCAGGGCTACCGCCTGTCCGCCGCCGTCCTGGACCGCGACCCGGCGCGGCGGTACGAGCCGCACCCCGAGGTGGAGGCCGCGTGGGCGGCCGTCTACGCCGGGCCGCAGGACTCCGGGCTGATCAAGCTCGGCGAGGTGCTGACGGACGTCGCCGAGCTGGTGTGGCGCTGGCGCAACGACCACCTGGTGGCCACCCGCCGCGCGATGGGCGGGAAGGTCGGCACCGGCGGCTCGGCGGGGGTGTCGTGGCTGGAGAAGCGCGCGGCGAAGCAGGTTTTCCCCGAGCTGTGGACGGCGCGGAGCCATGTCTGAGGCATACGGGCCCGCGGCGGCCCCTCCGGGCGTACGGGGCGGCGGCGACGCCGGCAACGACGGCGGCGGCCCCGGCAACGACGGCGGCCACGGCTCCGGCGACCGTGCAGGTGCCGCGGCCGGGTTCGCGGCGCTGGCCGAGCGGGCGGCGGCGCTGGACCTGGCGGATCCGCTGCGGGCGAAGCGGACGGAGTTCGTACTCGACGACGCGGAGCCGTCCGGTCCGGCGTCCGCCGACCCGCCGCCCCGGCCGGTCGTGTACCTCGACGGCAACTCCCTCGGCGCCCTGCCCGCCGCCGTCCCCGGCCGGGTCGCGGACGTCGTGGCGCACGAGTGGGGGCGGCTGCGGATCCGGTCCTGGACGGAGTCCGGCTGGTGGACCGCGCCGGAGCGGATCGGCGACCGGATCGCGCCGCTGCTGGGCGCCGCCCCCGGGCAGGTGGTCGTCGGCGACTCCACCAGCGTCAACGTCCTCAAGGCCGTCGTCGCCGCGGTGCGCATCGCGCAGTCCGGCGCCGGGGCGGCCCGGGACGAGGTGCTGGTCGACGCGACGACGTTCCCCACCGACGGCTACGTCGCCGAGTCCGCCGC
This sequence comes from Streptomyces sp. CNX435, assembly GCF_059570575.1. Lineage (NCBI taxonomy): Bacteria > Bacillati > Actinomycetota > Actinomycetes > Kitasatosporales > Streptomycetaceae > Streptomyces > Streptomyces sp. CNX435. The sequence goes on from NZ_JCANTA010000011.1 coordinate 102,784, forward strand.
CCGGCTGACCGGCTGTGCGCTGCGCGCCGTCGAGCCGCACGAGGTCGCCGCCACCGCCGGGCCGCGGACCGCCGTCGCGCTGGTCAACCACGTCGACTACCGCACGGGCCGGCGCCACGACCTGCCCGGCACCACCGCCGCCCTGCACGCCGCGGGCGCGCTCGCCGTCTGGGACCTGTGCCACAGCGCCGGCGCCCTGCCCGTCGGGCTCGACGAGCACGGCGTGGACCTGGCGGTGGGGTGCACGTACAAGTTCCTGAACGGCGGCCCGGGCTCCCCCGCCTACCTCTACGTACGACGCGACCTGCAGCCCCGCTTCGACTCCCCGCTGCCCGGCTGGAACTCGCACGCCGACCCCTTCGCCATGTCCGCCCGCTACCGCCCGGCGGACGGCGCCGCGCGCGGGCGCGTCGGCACGCCGGACATCCTGTCGATGCTGGCGCTGGAGGCGGCGCTGGAGGTGTGGGACGGCGTGGCGATCGAGGCGGTGCGGGAGAAGAGCCTGGCGCTGTCGGATTTCTTCCTGGAGTGCGTCGCCGCCCTGCCGGGCGGGGCGGAGCTCACCCCGCTGACCCCGCTGCCGCACGCCGAGCGCGGCAGCCAGGTCGCGCTGCGGTGCGCGGACGCGGAGGCGGTGATGGGCGAGCTGATCGCGCGCGGGGTGGTCGGCGACTTCCGCACGCCGGATGTGCTCCGCTTCGGCGTGACGCCGCTGTATACCTCGTTCTCGGACGTATACCGGGCTGCCGGAGTGCTGGGAGAGGTGCTGGATGACCGCCGTTGACGAACGGGACGACGAGGCCCGCGCGCTGTTCGCCCTGGAACGGGCCGCGCCCACGCGCACGCTCGCGTACGGGGACCACCCGTCGCAGATCGTCGACCTGTACGGGGACGAGTCGGCGCGCCCGGTCGTGGCCCTGCTCCACGGCGGCTTCTGGCGGGAGCGCTACGACCGCACGTACCTGAGTCCGCTGGCGGCGGCGCTGGCGGCGGACCTGAACACGTGCGTGGCGCTGATCGAGTACCGCCGGGTGGGTGGTGGCGGCGGGTTCCCCGCGACGTTCGACGACCTGCCGCCCGCGCTCGCCGCGCTGCCCGGGGCCGGGCCCGTGGTGCTCGTCGGGCACTCCGCGGGTGCCCACCTCGCACTCTGGGCCGGCTCGCGGTGCCCCACCGCCGTCTCCCGCGTCGTCGGCATCGCCGCCGTCGCGGACCTGGCCCGCGCCCACGAACTGGACCTCAGCGACGGCGCCGTCGCCGGGCTCCTCGGCGGCGCCGAGCGCGTGGCGGAGCGGCTCGACGAGACGGACCCGATGCGGATGCCGGCCGTGGCGGCGCCGGTGGTGCTGCTCCACGGCGCCGCCGACGCCGACGTGCCGGTCGAGCTGTCCCGCCGCTACGCCCGCGCCGTAGGGGCGCAGCTGCGGGAGCTGCCCGGCACCGGCCACTACGCGCCCGTCACCCCGGGCACCCCGGCGTACGAGGCGCTGCTCGCCGCACTGGCAGGGATCTGACCGGCCCCGGACCGCGCCGATCCGGGGCCGCCGGTCCGGGGCCGCCGCCCGACGCGCTCTCAGCTCTCCTGCGGCCCGTCCTCGCCCTCACCGTCGTCCGGCTTCTCGCCGTCCACCTCCTGCTGCAGCCCGAGCGTCTCCACGAGCCACTTGTCGAACTCGATCGACGCCCGCACCCAGCTGACGGTGCTCGACACGAAGTGCTCCAGCGCCACGCCCGTGCCGATCAGCATCTGCGCCTCGCCGATCAGCCGGACGGAGCCGTCGTCGTGCGTGTGCGTGTAGACCTTCGGCCACAGCGTGCGGCGGTTCCAGTCGTCGATGGCCTCCAGCAGGTCCGGCTTGTCGTCCAGCTCGTGCTGCCGGTCGTAGAAGGTACGCACCGAGTAGAGCTGCTGATCTCCCTCACCCCGGAACATGAAGTACGTACGGAACTGCTCCCACGGCGCCGCGAGGTCCCCCTCCTCGTCGACGACGTACTTCAGCTCCATCTGGTCCAGGAGCTGCTTGACCAGGTCCTGGTCAGGCACGATGGGCCCCTGCGGGCCGCCGCTGCCGCGGGGTTCGGGCTGCTGGCCCCCGAAGTTCGGAATCGAGGACGGGTCGATGCTCACGTGGGGTTTCCCTTCGAACGGTTCCCGCCCATCCTCCCCCACCGGGGGCCCGTGCCCGCAACCCGGCGACGACACCCTGTGGATAACCCACTACTGCGCCGCGCCCACGAGCAGCTGGTCCCCGAACACCTCCACCCGCACCGTGTCCCCGTCCCGCACCTCGCCCGCCAGGATCTCCTTCGCGAGCTGGTCGCCGATCGCCGTCTGCACCAGCCGCCGCAGGGGCCTCGCCCCGTAGCTGAGGTCGGGCTCCGGCTCGCCCTCCGGCACGCCGAGGCGCGCGAGCCACGCCAGCGCCGCGTCGCTGACCTCCAGCGTGAGCCGGCGCTCGGCGAGTCGCTCCTGCAGATGGGCGATCTGGATGCCGGCGATGCGCTTGAGCTGGTCGCCGCCGAGGGCGTTGAAGACGACGAGGTCGTCGAGCCGGTTGAGGAACTCGGGCCGGAAGACCTTCCGCACCGTCTCCAGCACCCCCTCCCGCTTCTGCTCGTCCTTGATCATCGGGTCGACGAGGAAGGTGGAGCCGAGGTTGGAGGTGAGGATGAGGATGGTGTTGCGGAAGTCGACGGTGCGGCCCTGGCCGTCCGTCAGCCGGCCGTCGTCCAGGACCTGCAGCAGGATGTCGAAGACCTCGCTGTGCGCCTTTTCCATCTCGTCCAGCAGGATCACCGAGTACGGGCGCCGCCGCACGGCCTCGGTGAGCTGGCCGCCCTCCTCGTACCCGACGTAGCCGGGCGGGGCGCCGACCAGGCGGGAGACCGAGTGCTTCTCGCCGTACTCGCTCATGTCGATACGGACCATGGCCCGCTCGTCGTCGAAGAGGAAGTCGGCCAGCGCCTTGGCCAGCTCGGTCTTGCCGACACCCGTGGGGCCGAGGAAGAGGAACGAGCCCGTCGGCCGGTCGGGGTCGGCGATGCCGGCGCGGGTGCGGCGTACGGCGTCGGAGACGGCCCGTACGGCCTCGTCCTGGCCGATGAGACGCCGGCCCAGCTCCTCCTCCATGCGCAGCAGCTTCTGCGTCTCGCCCTCCAGCAGCCGGCCGGCGGGGATGCCGGTCCAGGAGGAGATGACGTCGGCGATGTCGTCGGAGCCGACCTCCTCCTTGACCATCGTGTCCCGCTTGACCTCCTCCTCGGCGGCGGACGCCTCCTCCAGCTCGCGCTCCAGGGCGGGCAGTTCGCCGTAGAGGAGCTTGGAGGCGGTGTCGAAGTCGCCGTCGCGCTGCGCGCGCTCGGCGGTGCCGCGCAGCTCGTCCAGCCGCTCCTTCAGCTCGCCGACCCGGTTGAGGCCCTGCTTCTCCTTCTCCCAGCGGGCGGTGAGGCCGCGCAGCTCCTCCTCCTTGTCCGCGAGGTCGCGCTGCAGCCGCTCCAGACGCTCGCGGGAGGCGACGTCGGACTCGTTCTTCAGCGCCAGCTCCTCCATGCGGAGGCGGTCGACGGCGCGCTGCAGTTCGTCGATCTCAGTAGGAGAGGAGTCGATCTCCATACGGAGCCGGGAGGCGGCCTCGTCGACGAGGTCGATGGCCTTGTCGGGGAGGAAGCGGGAGGTGATGTACCGGTCGGAGAGGGTGGCGGCGCCGACGAGCGCGGAGTCGGCGATGACGACCTTGTGGTGTGCCTCGTAGCGCCCCTTGAGGCCGCGGAGGATGGCGATGGTGTCCTCGACGGTGGGCTCGGCGACCAGCACCTGCTGGAAGCGGCGCTCCAGGGCGGCGTCCTTCTCGATCCGCTCCCGGTACTCGTCGAGGGTCGTGGCGCCGACCATGCGCAGCTCGCCGCGGGCGAGCATGGGCTTGAGCATGTTGCCGGCGTCCATGGCGGACTCGCCGCCCGCGCCGGCGCCGACGACGGTGTGCAGCTCGTCGATGAAGGTGATGACCTGACCTTCGCTCTCCCGGATCTCGGCGAGCACGGTCTTCAGCCGCTCCTCGAACTCGCCGCGGTACTTCGCCCCGGCCACCATGGCACCGAGGTCGAGCGCGACGAGCCGCTTGTTCTTCAGGCTCTCCGGTACGTCACCCTTCACGATCCGCTGCGCGAGCCCCTCGACGACGGCGGTCTTGCCGACGCCGGGCTCGCCGATGAGCACGGGGTTGTTCTTCGTACGCCGGGAGAGCACCTGCACGACGCGCCGGATCTCCTGGTCCCGCCCGATGACCGGGTCCAGCTTCCCGTCGCGCGCGGCGGCGGTGAGGTCGGTGCCGAACTTGCCGAGCGCCTGGTAGGTGCTCTCCGGGTTCCTGGTGGTCACCCGCCGGTCGCCGCGGATCTTCTCGAATGCCTGGACGAGGGCCTTGGCGCTCGCGCCCTGCTTCTTCAGCAGCTCCTTGGCCGGCCCGCCCTCGGCGGCGACCGCGATGAGCAGGTGCTCCGTCGACACGTACTGATCGCCGAGCTTCTTCGCCCGATCGGCGGCGTCCCGGACGACGGCCAGCAGCTCCCGGTCGGCCCGCGGCGGCGACACGGTGGCCCCCTGCACGCTGGGCAGCCCGCCGAGCAGCGCCTCGGCCTCGGACCGTATGGCGGCCTGGTCGGCGTCGACGGCGGCGAGCAGGTCCTGGAGGTTCTCGTTGTCCTCCACTTCCAGCAGCGCGAGCAGCAGGTGTGCGGGGGTGATGTCCGGATGCCCGCCGGACACCGCGCGGCTGTTGGCGCCGGCGATCGCTTCCTGGCTCTTGTTGGTCAGCTCCGCGTCCACTGCTGTGTGCCCCTCCTCGCCGGGGTGCCGGTCTTCGGTACGCCTCAACGCACACCGAGCGTGCGCTCGGCGTGCCTGAAGCTACGTAAGCTAAGTTGAGTCTAGTCCACTCAACCCAGCACCGGCCACCGACGCCCGCGACCCGCCCGCAGGCCCCTGAACGCACCCGTCCGCCCATCATGCGCGTCCGGACACGCAAAAGCGGTGCCATCGCGGGGTTGCGTCCGCGATGGCACCGCTGGTGTGCCCTCGGGCGATCTGGACACGGGGGATACCGCCCGATCAGGCACAGTGGGGGGTGATGCTCTCGCTATTTGGTACGCCTTCGGCTGCTACGGATACGTGATCCTCTTCGCCAAGATTGACGAAGATCACGCCGCAGCGCACCACGCAGCGTACATACCGCCCTGGCCTCCGGCGGAAGGCCCGGACGCTCCCACCCCGGTCACGGAGGATGGTGATCGGCTCACCCAGCAGGGCTACCGTCATCCTGTCCCCGGGTTGGGGAACCGCCGTAGCGAGATCGATGGAGAGCCATTGGTTCTCCATCTTTCGGCGGTCGTCTGAAGTCATCCCTTCACCTATGTCTAAGTCATTTACGTCCAAACAGGATCCTGTTGGACAAAGACTGTTGCGGCCTCATCGGATATGCCGTCCCAATGAGGGTCGCTGTCTACGGCGCCCTGCTGAAAGCCGACCGCGCCACCGATCGCAACCGCTGCGACCACGGCGACAGCCCACGTAACCAGCTTCTTTCCCATGGGGAGTCCCGGCCTCATCTCTGCTTCCCTCTGAAGAAGGTGCCCTACCAACAGGTCAGACACCACCTCCGCACTGCATCATGTTCCTGAATCACATCTTCCTGTGGGACGGATAAATGGTGAGAAAGAGTGACCAACCTGGGCATTCGCACGGATACGCAGATCTGTGCGAGACAGGCGCGGAGCTGTACGTCCGGGCCCTGCGTGCCGGGCGCGTCTCCCGGGCAGAGGTCGACGACGCACCGTGCCTGATCGACCTGACACTTCTCCACCCCGACCTGGACGATCCCCAGTGGCTGCGCCCCGTCCCCCCCTCCACCGTGCTGGCGCAGCTCGAACACCCCATTGAGCGGGAGATCCTCGAGCGCCGGGAGCAGACTCTGGCGCTTTCGGAGGCATTCGCTCCGTTCCTGGAGATAAGCGAGCAGCGCCCCCCGGCCACCGGCGCGATGACCGAACTGCACGGGGTGAGCAACATCGACGCGACGATCGTCCAGGCGACGGCCGGATGCGAGAAGGAGCTGCTCACCGTACAACCCGGGGGCGGCCGCACTCCGGAGGTGCTGAGCACCGCGATAGCCCGAGTCCGTCCGCTGGTGGAGCGCGGGGTGCGGGTGCGCAGCCTGTACCAGCACACGGCTCGGCACAGCTACGGCCTCCTCGCGTACCAGGAACGCATCGGCGAGGAACACATGGAGCTGCGCACCCTCGAAGAACTCGTCGACCGGTTGATCATCATCGACAGGAAGGTGGCGTTCATTCCCGCGCAGCGGGAGCGCCCGGTGATGTACAACCGTCACGTCGCGCTGGAGATCCGCATCCCCGGCCTGGTCGAGTATCTCGCGGGCGTCTTCGACCGCCTCTGGCAGAGCGCCACCCCGCTCGATGAGGAGGTGCACTACAGGCCCCCGGAGCAGGACGGGATCACGGGCGTGCAGCGCAGCATCGCCAAGCTCCTCGTCGAGGGTCACGTAGACGAGGTCATCGCCGACCGGCTCGGCATGAACGTACGCACCTGCCGCGCCCACATCGCCAAGCTCGCCACCGTCCTGGGCAGCAACGGCCGGGCCCAACTCGGCTACCTCATCGCCCGCTCGGACATCCTCGACCGGGACTGATCACCCATGGCGAACGACGGACACCCGCACGTGCCAGCCGAGCCGTGCCCGGCCGGCCGGGAGCTGTACGCCATGGCGGTACGCGACGGCGGCATCTCCCGCGCGGCCGTGGCCGACGCCCCGTGCCTCATCGACCTGGCGCTGCTGGTACCCGACCACGACGACGACGAGAGGCTGCTCCCCGTACCCGCGAGGCACGCCATGGCCGGTCTACTGCAGACACTCGAACAGGGCATCCGCGACCGACAACGCCAAGCGGTGCAACTCGCGCGGGCCTTCAGCCGGTTCACCGACATCAGCGCCGAACCGTCCGTCGACGCCGCGGTCACCGTCCTGGAGGGTATCGGCACGATCAACGCGGCACTGGACCGAGCGGTGACCGACTGCGCCGAAGAACTGCTGACGGTGCAGCCGGAGGCGGCCCGCGGCTCTCGCGTCTTGGGCGAGGCGCTGCGCCGCGTGCGCCCTCTCATCGACCGGGGCGTCATCATGCGCACCCTCTATCAGCACGCGGCCAGGGAAGCGCCGCTCACACAGGCGTACCTGCGGTTCGTCGGGCCACAACGGGTGAAGGTGCGCACCCTCGAAGAGATCATCGAACGGATGATCATTGTCGACCGCAAGGTGGCCTTCGTCCCCGCCCGGCCGGATCGCCAGGTCGCCCTGGAGCTCCGTCACCCGGGGGTCGTCGCCTATCTCGTGGGCGCCTTCGAGCAGTTCTGGCAGCTGGCCACACCCATGGAGGAGGCGGCGTACACCGAGGCCACCCACGAGGGGATCACCGGTGTGCAGCGCAGCATCGCCCGACTCCTCGTCGAAGGCCACCTCGATCAGAACATCGCCCGCCGACTCGGCATGAACGTACGCACCTGCCGCGCCCACATAGCCAAACTCGCTTCGGCACTGGGCAGCAACAGCCGCGGTCAACTGGGCTATCTCATCGCCCGCTCCGGCATCCTCGAGGATTCGTGACGGATGGCGCACGCCCCGCCCCGGGAGCCCGCGGTGTCACGAAACGGCCTCATCCGCTGTCTCATTCCGAGCACTTATGCCACCTGACGGCCACTCCGGTAGACACAAGGAGACCTGGCAGCATGGAGCACCCCCACCCTGAAACCGCCCTCTGCGACGTGGGCAGAAAGCTCTACGCCTCCGCGTTACGCACGGGCCTGCTCTCCCCCGAGGCCACCGGTTCCGCACCCTGCCTGATCGACACCGGTCTCGTGAGGCACGACCCCGGCGACCCGCAGTGGCTCGTACCCACCCCGCCGTCCGAGGCGGTCACCGACCTCGTCCGCCCGCTGGAGCGGGAGCTGTCCGAGTACCGGCGGTTCGCCTCGGCTCTGGCGGGCACAGTCGAGCAACTCACCGCGTTCACCTCCGAGGAGACGGCTCCGTCCTTGCTCGCGGTCTGGAAGGGCAAGGACCAGATCGAGGCCGCGTTGCTGCGCGCTCTCGACGAAGGCGCCGAAGAGTTCCTCGCGATCCAGCCCGCGAGCGGCCGGACCAACCGGACCGCCGAGAAGATTCGCGTGACCGCAGAACGCGTCCGGGAGCTGCACGAACGCGGCATCGCCCAGCGGACTCTGTACAACCACACCTACCGGCGCCATCCCGCCACGCTCGCGTATCTGGACGCCCTCAAGGACACCGGCCTGGAGGTGCGCACCATGGAGGAGACCGCGGAGAGACTTCTCATCATCGACCGGCGGATCGCCTTCGTCCCCGCGCAGCCCGACCGGGAGACGGCACTGGAGATCCGGCACCCCGGCCTGGTCTGGTACCTGGTCAGCGTCTTCGAACAGTTCTGGCAGATCGCCGTCCCGTGGGGGCACCAGGTTCCCTACCGGGACACTCCATCGGGCATCACCGGCGTCCAGCTGAAGATCGCCCGCCTCCTCGTCGAAGGCCACCTCGACGAGGCCATCGCCCGCCGCCTCGGCATGAACGTACGCACCTGCCGCGCCCACATCGCCAAGCTCTCCGCCACCCTCGGCAGCGAGAGCCGCACCCAGCTCGGCTACCTCATCGCCCGCTCCGGCATGGTCGACGACAGCTGACAGGTGCCGGTGGCGGCCCGGGGAACGGAGCCGCTGGTGTGTATGAAGCCGGGAAGCGAACACACCAGCGCTCCGCCCGAGGGGTGCCGCAGGCGTCCGCGGACGACGTTGGCAGGTCACGCCCGCAGGGCCCCGAAGGCACTCGCCCTCATCATTCACGAACCGTCGGGCAACGGCTATTGCCTCTTGCGGCAACCCGGCCCGCGCCCGCCACGTCCGGCAGCAGCGCCCGCCGGTTGCGGTCGCCGACCAGCGCCGCCTGCACCCGGGACTCCACGTTCAGCTTGCGGCAGATGTTGGTCAGATGAGCGCGTACCGTTCTCTCCGCCACCCCCAGCTGCGACGCCAGCCGGCGGTTGGTCGGACCGTCGGCGAGCAGGAGCAGCACCTGCCGTTCGCGATCGGAGAGCAGCGCGAGACCGACCGGTGGAGCTTCTCGCGCCGTGTTGCCCGAACCGTGAGACCTCACTGTATGAACTCCCGGACCAACTGGGCCGTACGTGACTACGTTCGGCATCCTCTCCCCCGTCCGTAAACAGAACATTGGCTTACCGTCCGTATCAACTCCACCCGAACCCAGCCTCATCTTCCTGAAATTCATGATGATGAGGGTGTACATACCTACGCGTACCGGCCCTTCGGCGAGCACCGCCGGTGACCTCTCGCCACCCGCTATATCGTCGGCCGCATGGAACCCGCAGCCGTCGGCGTCAGGCTCGCCTCCGCCGTCGTCGCGCCCCTCGTCCGGCGGCTGTTCCGCAGCGAGGGGCCCGGTGCGGGGCTGGTGGGGCGGCCGGTGCGGATGGCGGCGCTGGTGTCGTTCCGGGGCGAGCGGCGGGAGTTGGACGAGGACGGTCTACGGAAGCTCGCGGAGACCCTCGTGCGGCGCGCCCTCCGCGACGGCGGGGAGAGCGGCCGGGAGACACCCGCCGCCGACGAGGCCAGTGCCGTCGCCGACGCGCTCGCCCGCAGCCTCGCCGCCCTCGGCGACCTCGACCTCGACGACGTCCAGGCCGTCCAGCTCGGCCCCGAGGCCCTCGCCCGGCAGCTGCGCGGGGCCGCCGCCCGGAGCGGCGATCCCGTACGCGAACTCTCCGCGGACGCCGCCTACTTCCACGACGCCCTCCTCGACACCGCCTGCCTGCACATCCTCCACTACTTCAGCCAGCGCTCCACCTTCGTCGCCCGCACCCTCGTCGAGCAGTCCCGCCGCCAGGCCGACCAGATCGCCCGCCTCGACGCCCTCATCGCCCGCACCCCCCTCCCCGCCGCGCGGGACGCGGCCTTCGAGCGCGAGTACTTCGCGTACGTCGCCAGGAAGCACGGCAAGCTCACCATCTACGGCGTCGACCTCGCCGACTCGCCCGCGAAGTGGCCCCTGGACGTGGCGTACCTGCGCCTGGAGGCGGCGCCTCCGCGTGATGAATTCTCGATCGTGTCTCGTATCCGTGACGCATTCGGGGAGGCCGACCACTTGCCCGTCGTGATCGTAAACACCGGCGTTCTCGCCAGCGGCCCCCTCTCCGACCCCGCCATCCCCGCCGACCAGGCCCTCGCCACCCACGAGCGCGTCCTCCTCCGCGGCGCCGCCGGCTCCGGCAAGACCACCCTCGTGCAGTGGTTCGCCCTCTCCGCCACCCGCGCCGACACCCGGGCCGACGACGGCATGGACTACCTCGCCGGCCGCGTCCCCTTCGTCCTCCCCCTCCGCACCCTCACCCGCCACGGCCAGCGCCTCCCCGCCCCCCGCGACTTCCTCGCCGCCACCGGCACCCCCCTCGCCGGCGCCCAGCCCGACGGCTGGGAGCACCGCGTGCTCACCGCCGGCCGCGGCCTGCTCCTCGTCGACGGCATCGACGAGGTCCCCCGCGCCGAGCGCGACCGCACCCGCCGCTGGCTCTCCGACCTCATCGACGCCTTCCCCGGCAACCGCTGGCTCGTCACCTCCCGCCCCTCCGCCGTCGGCGAGGACTGGCTCGCCGCCGACGGCTTCACCGAGCTGACCCTCGCCCCCATGCGCCCCGCCGACCTCGCCCGCTTCATCGCCCGCTGGCACGCCGCCGTACGCACCGGCGCACGCACCGGCGACCCGGCCGCGGACGACGCCCAGCTGGCGGCGTACGAACAGCAGCTCACCGCCGCCGTACGGCACACCTCCGACCTCGGCCGGCTCGCCACCAACCCGCTCATGTGCGGCCTCATGTGCGCGCTCAACCGCGCCCGCCGCGGCCACCTCCCGCGCGGGCGCAAGGAGCTGTACGAGGCCGCCCTGTCGATGCTGCTCTCCCGCCGCGACCGCGAACGCGACATGGCCGTACCCGACCTGCGCGAGGAACCCCAGCTCCAGGTGCTGCAGCGCCTCGCGTACTGGCTGATCCGCAACGGCCGCACGGAGCTGGACCGCGACCGCGCCGAAAGCGTCGTCGCCGCCGCCCTCCCGGCCGTCCCGGAAGTCGCCGCCCTCGGCGACGCGGCGGCCGTGCTGGAGCACTTCCGCGACCGCAGCGGGCTCCTCCGCGAACCGGGCCCCGGCGCCGTCGACTTCGTCCACCGCACCTTCCAGGACTACCTGGGGGCGCGTGCCGCGGTGGAGGAGGGCGACATCGGCGTGCTGGCGGCACACGCGGCGGACGACCAGTGGGAGGACGTCATCCGCATGGCGGTGGCGCAGGCCCGCCCGCGGGAGCGGGAGGAGATCCTGCGGGAACTGCTGGCGGCGGCGCAGGCGCGGGAGGGGGTGGAGGGGGTACGCATCCGGCTGCTGGCCACCGCCTGCCTGGAGCACGCGGCCGAACTGGCCCCGGCGGTACGGGAGGCGGTGGAGCGGGAGACGGAGGCACTGATACCGCCGAGGACCACGATGGAGGCGCGTGCACTGGGCGCGACCGGGCCGCTTGTCCTGGACCTGCTGCCGGGCCCGGAGGAGGCGGCCGACGAGGCGGCGCCGCTGATCGCCGTTGCCGCCAGCCACGTGGACTCGGACCGCGCCATCCCGTTCCTTGCCCGCTACGCCACCCATCCCTCACTGGACGTGCGCCGGCAACTCGCCTGGGCCTGGCAGCGCTTCGACACCGAGGAGTACGCCGACGAGGTCATCGCCCGCCTCGACGCGGACGATCTGTACTTCACCGTCACCTCCGACGCCGAGCTACAGGCCCTGCGCAGGCTCGGAGGCCGCCCCCTGGTCGAGGTACGCGGCGGCCCGCTCGACCCGTTCGAACTACGCGAAACCCTGGCCTCGTTCCGTCTCGCCAAGCTGATCATCCGCAACCGGCACGCGCTGGGAGACCTGGACTTCCTGCGCGGCCAGCACGAGCTTCGCGAACTGCGGCTCACCGAGTGCATGGGCCTGTACGACGCCTCAGCCCTCGCCGGACTGCCTCTGCGCACCCTCATCCTGGACGAGGTGCACGGACTCGCCGACAGCACCCGCGAACTGCTCGCCTCACTGCCGCGGCTCAAGTTCCTTTCCTTGTCGCCCGAGCGAACGCACCTGCTCGATCTCGACACGCTGCCGCCGCTGCCGGAGCTGACCACCCTCAACCTGCTCACCGCCTACACCTCCGGGCTGCACCCCCTGGCCAAGCACCCCAAGCTCGCCGACGTCTACCTGGGCTGGCGGCACGAGGCCGCCGCGGACGACTGGGAGGCGCTGGCCGCGCTCCCTCAGCTCGTAGCGCTGCGGTCCCGGCCATACCTGCTGTCCGTCGCCCCCACCGGTGCCGCACTGCCGGATGTCCGGTTCCTCGGGCTGATCGACGACCAACCCGCCTACGTACAGGACCTGGCGCCGCTCCCCCGGCTCTTCCCCAGGCTCAGGCGCCTCGTACTCGACCTGCCGGCCCGCGGCCGGCTCGACCTCTCTCCGCTCGCCGGGCTCGACTCACTGGACCAAGTCTCCCTGCGGACACACGCAAGAAGCCTCCACGCAGGGCTCCCGCCCCACGTGGAGGTCACCTACCTCGCCGACTGAGCCGAGGCTCAGCCCCGCTTCTTCTTCGGCTTCCACACCACCAGCGCACTCGTCTGCTGCACCTGCTGATACGGCACCAGATCCCGCCGGTACGACGCATGCACCTGCGCCTCCCGCTGCGCCATCGCCGACGCCGCGCCGTCCAGCGCGTCCGTCAGCTCCGCCACCTTCGCCTGCAGCGCCGCGACCTGCGTCTCCAGCTCGATGATCCGCTTGATCCCGGCCAGATTGACGCCCTCGTCCTGGCTCAGCGCCTGCACCTGCCGCAGCAGCGCGATGTCCCGCGCCGAATACCGCCGGCCGCGCCCGGCCGTGCGGTCCGGGCAGACCAGGCCGAGGCGGTCGTACTGGCGGAGGGTCTGCGGGTGCAGGCCCGAGAGTTCGGCGGCCACGGAGATGACGTAGACCGGCGTCTCCTCGGTCAGCTCGTACGGGTTGCGGCCACGGGCGCCGCGGGCACCGCCGCCGTTCCTGCCGTTCATCGTCGTCAAGCTCCCTTCGCGGCCTTGAACAGCTCCGCGCGTGGGTCCTCACCCACGGTCGCCTTCCGGTACGACTCCAGCGACTCGCGCGCCGAGCCGTCCGTCTCCTTCGGCACCGTCACCTCGACGGTGACGAGCAGGTCCCCGCGCGTGCCGTCCTTGCGGACGGCGCCCTTGCCGCGGGCGCGCATCGTACGTCCGTTGGGGGTGCCCGGCGGCAGCTTCAGGGTGACCGGCGGGCCGCCGAGCGTGGGCACCTTGATGTCCGCGCCGAGGGCCGCCTCCGGGAAGGTGACGGGGACCGTCACCAGCAGGTTGTCGCCCTTGCGGCCGAAGACCGGGTGGCCGTCGACGTGGACGACGACGTACAGGTCGCCGCCCGGCCCGCCGCGCTCGCCCGGGCCGCCCTTGCCGCGGAGCCGTATCCGCTGCCCGTCCTGCACCCCCGCGGGGATGCGGACCTGCATCGTGCGGGACGACTTGGCGCGGCCACTGCCCTTGCAGACGTCGCAGGGGTCCTGGGCGATGAGCCCGCGGCCCTTGCAGTCCACGCACGGGTCGGTCAGCGAGAAGCCGCCACCGCCGCCGCGGGAGACCTGACCGGTGCCCACGCAGGTCGGGCAGACCCGCGGGGAGCCGTTCTTGTCGCCCGTGCCGGCGCACGTCTTGCAGGGGGCCGACGACGACATCCGCAGCGGCACCGTGGCGCCCTCGATGGCCTCGGTGAAGCTGAGCGTGACCTCCGACTCGATGTCCTGGCCGCGGCGCGGCTGCGTACGCCCGCCGCCGCGGTTGAACAGCCCGCCGAAGACGTCGCCGAGGCCGCCGCCGAAGCCGCCGGTGGTCGTCTGGCCGCCGGCGCCGCCGGGGCCCGGGCCCGAGCCGCCGAAGAGGTCGCCGAGGTCGAAGTTGAACGAACCGCCGCCGGCGCCCGGGCCGGGGCGGAAGCCGCCGTTGCCGAAGAGGGTGCGCGCCTCGTCGTACTCCTTGCGCCGCTTGGGGTCGCCGAGCACGTCGTTGGCCTCGGAGACCTCCTTGAAGCGCTCCTCGGCCGCCGCGTCGCCCTTGTTGGCGTCCGGGTGGTACTGCCGGGCGAGCTTGCGGTACGCCTTCTTGATCTCGGCCTCGGTGGCGTCCTTCGGGACGCCGAGAACCTTGTAGTAGTCCTTCTCGATGAAGTCCTTCGTACTCACTCCCGGCGTCCCTCCTCTCGTCCCTCGGCGGCGGCTACGGCCTCACCCCTCGTCCGGGCCACCGCTGTCCGTCTCTCCTCCGGCAGTCTCGTCCTTCACGGAACCGGAACCGGAACCGGAGCCGGCGGACTTCGCCGCCCCGCCGTCGTCCGCGTCGGTCTCCTTCTCGTCCGAGTCCTCGCCCTTTCTCTCCACGACATCGCCCTGCGACACCGTCGCACCCGGCTGCGGCTCGGCCACGGCGACCCGCGCGGGGCGGATCGTACGCTCGCCGATCCGATACCCCGGCTGCAGAATCTGCACGCACGTGGTCTCGGTGACCTCCGGCGAGTAGCTGTGCATCAGCGCCTCGTGGATCAGCGGGTCGAAGGGCTCGCCCTCCTTGCCGAACTGCATCAGACCCATCTTGGCCACGACGGTCTCCAGCGACTCGGCGACCGACTTGAACCCGCCGACCAGCTCCTCGTGGTCCCGGGCCCGCCCGATGTCGTCGAGCACCGGCAGCAGCCCGGTGAGCAGGTTCGCGATCGCGATCTCCTTGACCGCGACCCGGTCCCGCTCCACCCGCCGGCGGTAGTTCTGGTACTCCGCCTGCAGCCGCTGCAGGTCCTTCGTCCGCTCGTCGAGCGCCTTGCGGGTCTCGTCCAGACGACCCGAAAGGGGGCTGTTCCCGTCCCCGTTCCCGGCGGCCCCCGACCCGGCTCCGTCGGCGCGCCGGGCGCCGGCGGGCGAGGTGCCCGCGCCGGCCTGGCCGCCCGGCTGTGCCTCCGCTGTCTCTGCGTCGGTGGGGACGTCGGGCTTCTCCTCGAAGCCCGGGGTCTCCTCCGTCACGCGGCACCGTCCTTAGGCTTGTCGTCGTCCACGATCTCGGCGTCGACGACGTCGTCGTCGGCACCGGCGGCGGCGCCGGGGGCGTCGCTCTGCGCCTGCTGCGCGCCCTCGCCGCCGGGCGCGGCGGCGCCGGCGCCGGACGCCTGGGCGTCGGCGTAGAGCGCCTGGCCGAGCTTCTGGCTGGTGGCCGCGGCCTTCTCGGTCGCCTCGCGGATGGCCGCGGTGTCCTCGCCCTTCAGCGCCTCCTTGAGGTCGCCGACCGCGGCCTCGACCTCGGACTTCACGTCGCCGGGCACCTTGTCCTCGTTGTCCTGGAGGAACTTCTCGGTGGTGTAGACGACCTGCTCCGCCTGGTTGCGGGTCTCGGCCGCCTCGCGGCGCTTGTGGTCCTCCTCGGCGTACTGCTCGGCGTCGCGCATCATGCGCTCGATGTCGTCCTTCGGCAGCGCGGAGCCGCCGGTGACGGTCATCTTCTGCTCCTTGCCCGTGCCGAGGTCCTTCGCGGCGACGTGCATGATGCCGTTGGCGTCGATGTCGAACGTGACCTCGATCTGCGGCACGTTCCGCGGGGCCGGCGGCAGGCCGGTCAGCTCGAACATGCCGAGCTTCTTGTTGTACGCGGCGATCTCACGCTCGCCCTGGAAGACCTGGATCTGCACCGACGGCTGGTTGTCCTCGGCCGTGGTGAAGGTCTCCGAACGCTTCGTCGGGATCGTGGTGTTGCGCTCGATGAGCTTGGTCATGATGCCGCCCTTGGTCTCGATGCCGAGGGACAGCGGGGTGACGTCGAGCAGCAGGACGTCCTTGACCTCGCCCTTGAGCACGCCGGCCTGGAGTGCGGCGCCGACGGCGACGACCTCGTCCGGGTTGACGCCCTTGTTGGCCTCCTTGCCGCTGGTCAGCTCCTTGACCAGCTCGGCGACGGCCGGCATGCGGGTCGAGCCGCCGACGAGGACGACGTGGTCGATCTCGGACAGCTCGATGCGGGCGTCCTTGATGACGTTGTGGAACGGCGTCTTGCAGCGCTCCAGCAGATCCTGGGTCAGCTGCTGGAACTGCGCCCGGGTCAGCTTCTCGTCCAGGTGCAGCGGGCCCTCGGCGGAC
Organism: Streptomyces sp. CNX435; assembly: GCF_059570575.1. NCBI lineage: Bacteria > Bacillati > Actinomycetota > Actinomycetes > Kitasatosporales > Streptomycetaceae > Streptomyces > Streptomyces sp. CNX435. The sequence goes on from NZ_JCANTA010000011.1 coordinate 119,131, forward strand.
GCGGTGATGTACGGCAGGTTGATCGTCGTCTCGGTGGACGAGGACAGCTCGATCTTCGCCTTCTCGGCGGCCTCGCGGAGGCGCTGCAGCGCCATCTTGTCCTTGGCCAGGTCGACGCCGTGGCCGTTCTGGAACTGCTTGACGAGGTAGTCGACGACGCGCTGGTCCCAGTCGTCACCGCCGAGGTGGTTGTCGCCGTTGGTGGCCCGGACCTCCACGACGCCCTCGCCGATCTCCAGCAGCGAGACGTCGAAGGTGCCGCCGCCGAGGTCGAAGACCAGGATGGTCTGGTCTTCCTTCTCCATGCCGTACGCGAGGGCCGCGGCGGTGGGCTCGTTGACGATGCGCAGGACGTTCAGGCCGGCGATCTCGCCGGCCTCCTTGGTCGCCTGGCGCTCGGAGTCGTTGAAGTACGCCGGGACGGTGATGACCGCGTCGGTCACCTTCTCGCCCAGGTACGCCTCCGCGTCCCGCTTCAGCTTCTGCAGGATGAACGCGGAGATCTGCTGGGGGGTGAACTCCTTCTCGTCGATCGGCTGCTTCCAGTCGGTGCCCATGTGGCGCTTGACCGACCGGATGGTCCGCTCGACGTTGGTGACCGCCTGGCGCTTCGCCACCTCGCCGACGAGCACCTCGCCGTTCTTGGCGAAGGCGACGACGGACGGCGTGGTCCTGGCGCCCTCGGCGTTGGTGATGACGCTGGGCTCACCGCCCTCGAGAACACTGACGACAGAGTTCGTCGTGCCCAGGTCGATGCCGACCGCACGTGCCATGTTGTCTATCCTCCGGATTCAGGTGCTCTGCCTTGAGCTGGTCAGGCTCAAGAGTGCCATGGGCGATGCGCCGGGCGCAATTCAGCTGAGTCGCGAAGACTCAAGTTTTGTGCGTCATCGCAGGTGGGAATGGGTTATCGGGCTACGGGCCGACGGCCGCGATGGCACCGGAGGCGCGACGCACGTCACCGGCCGGGCGGCTTCTTCAGGCCCGGGACACCCGGGTACGCTCGGGCCGGGGAGCGGTAAGTTACCGCTTAGTAGAAGCCGGGTAAGCCAGGACCAACGCAGTAGACCGGGACCAACGCAGTAGAGCAGTAGAAACGCAGCAGACAGGCCGAGGAGCCCTCCATGCAGCTCGCCGCCATCGTCGTATCGCTGGTGATCACCGCGGTCGGCGTCGCGCTCTTCGCTCGCGCCGTCGGGCAGATCGTCGGCTTCGTCCGCCTCGGCAAGCCGGTCCCCGCCGGCAGCCGCACGGACGACCCGGTCGCGCGCAGCGTCACCCTGGCCAAGGAGTTCCTCGGCCACACCCGGATGAACCGCTGGGGCGTCATCGGCTTCGCGCACTGGTTCGTCGCCATCGGCTTCCTCACCCTGGTACTGACGCTCGTCAACGCCTTCGGGCAGCTGTTCCAGGCCGACTGGCTGCTGCCGGTGCTCGGCGACTGGCTCCCGTACGAGCTGTTCGTGGAGTTCATCGCGCTGATGACCACGCTGGGCATCCTCACGCTCATCGCGATCCGGCAGCTGAGCCTGCCGTCGAAGGCCGGCCGCAAGTCCCGCTTCACGGGCTCCACGATGTGGCAGGCGTACTTCGTCGAGTACGTCATCCTCGTCATCGGCGTCTGCATCCTCCTGCTGCGCGGGCTGGAGGGCGCGCTGCACCACGTCGATTCGTACGAGGCCGGGTACTTCGTGTCGTACCCGATCACGGCCGCGGTCGACGGAATGGACACCGGCTCCGTACAGAACCTCGTCTACCTCGTCGCGATGATCAAGATCTCGGTCTCCTTCATCTGGGCGACCGTCCTCGGCCTCAACACCACGATGGGCGTGGCCTGGCACCGCTTCCTCGCCTTCCCCAACATCTGGTTCAAGCGCAACGCCGACGGCGCGGTCGCCCTCGGCCCGCTGCAGCCGATGGTCTCCGACGGCAAGCCGATCGACTTCGAGACCGTCTTCGACGACGAGGACGGCGAGGAGACCGTCTTCGGCGTCAGCCAGGTCGAGCACTTCTCCTGGAAGGGCATCCTCGACTTCTCCACCTGTACGGAGTGCGGCCGCTGCCAGTCGCAGTGCCCGGCCTGGAACACCGGCAAGCCGCTGTCGCCCAAGCTGCTCGTCATGGCGCTGCGCGAGCACGCCGCCGCCAAGGCCCCGTACCTGCTCGCCGGCGGCGGCAAGTCGGCCGAGGGCGAGGAGAAGGCGACCGCGGAGCAGCTCGCGGACGTCCCGGCGGACGCGCTCGCCGAGGCGGAGCGGGCGCTGATCGGCACCGCGGCGGAGCAGGGTGTCATCGACCCCGACGTGCTGTGGTCCTGCACCACCTGCGGTGCGTGCGTCGAGCAGTGCCCCGTGGACATCGAGCACGTCGACCACATCGTCGACATGCGCCGCTACCAGGTGATGATCGAGAGCTCGTTCCCGTCCGAGGCGGGCACGATGCTGAAGAACCTGGAGAAGAAGGGCAACCCCTGGGGGCTCGCCAAGAAGCAGCGGCTGGAGTGGACGAAGGAGCTGGCGGCGGAGACGGGCATCGAGATCCCGGTCGTCGGCAAGGACGTCGAGGACCTCTCCGAGGTCGACTATCTGTACTGGGTCGGCTGCGCGGGCGCGTTGGAGGACCGGGCGAAGAAGACCACCAAGGCGTTCGCGGAGCTGCTGCACATCGCCGGCGTGAAGTTCGCGATCATGGGCGGCGACGAGAAGTGCACCGGCGACTCGCCGCGGCGCCTGGGCAACGAGTTCCTCTTCCAGCAGCTGGGCGAGGAGAACGTCGCGATGCTCAACATGGCGTTCGGCGAGGATGAAGAAGAGGGCGTGACGGTCGAGAAGGCGAAGAAGAAGATCGTCGCCACCTGCCCGCACTGCTTCAACACCATCGCCAACGAGTACCCGCAGCTCGGCGGCCACTACGAGGTCGTCCACCACACGCAGCTGCTCCAGCACCTCGTGGACGAGGGCCGGCTGGTCCCGGTGACGCCGGTCGAGGGGATCATCACGTACCACGACCCCTGCTACCTGGGCCGGCACAACAAGGTCTACACGCCCCCGCGCGAGATCATCGCCAAGGTCCCGGGCGTACGGAACGAGGAGATGCACCGGCACAAGGAGCGCGGCTTCTGCTGCGGCGCCGGCGGCGCCCGCATGTGGATGGAGGAGCGCATCGGCAAGCGGATCAACGACGAGCGCGTGGACGAGGCGCTGTCGCTGGACCCGGACATTCTGTCCACCGCGTGCCCTTTCTGCCTCGTGATGCTTACGGACTCCGTAAACGGCAAGAAGAACGCGGGAGCGGCGAAGGAGTCGCTGGCCGTCGTGGACGTGGCGCAGGTCCTGCTGGACTCGGTGAAGACGCCGGCGGAGAATCCGCCCGCGGACGGCGCCGCGGCGGCGGAGAGCGAGCCGGAGCCGCAGCCGGCGACGTAGTACGGCGAGGCGGCGGTACGGCGAAGCGGTACGAGCGGTACGGCGAGGCAGTACGACGAGCGGTACGCACCACGGGGACACCACGAGCAACCCCCCACGGCGGCCGGTCCCGTGACCATGCGGGGCCGGCCGTGGGCGTATTGGCGCAACCGTTGGTACAACCATCGCGGGGCGAGGCGCGTCGTATGACGCGGGAGTGAACACAACCCGACGCACGAGCGTCACCAGACCGCCACCACCGGAAGGACCCCCCATGCGCATCCGCACCCTCGCCGCCCTCGCCGCCTGCCTCGCCACAGCCGGCGCGGCGGCCGTCACCGCCCAGGCGACGGGGGCGGAGGACTCGGACGGCGGCACGGGCGCGGGCGGGGAGCGTGCGGTGTCGGCCGACGCGGCCGGCGCCGAAGCCCGTACCGTACGGGCCGACTTCGACGGCGACGGCTACGCCGACCTCGCCACCGGCGCCCCCGGCGGCACCGCCGGCGGCCACACACGGGCCGGTTACGTCCTCGTCAGCTACGGCTCCGCGGACGGCGTCGGCGCCGCGTCGTCCACCGTCTTCAGCCAGGCCACCGCCGGCGTCCCCGGCGACCCCGGCGCGGACGACCGCTTCGGCAACCGGCTCGCCGCCCGCGACCTCGACGGCGACGGGCTCACCGACCTCGCCGTCGCCGCCCGCGCCGAGGACGGGAACTGGACCGGCTCCGTCACCGTCCTGTGGGGCCGCGAGGGCGGCCTGACCGGCGCCGGCGCCACGCACGTACAGGTGCCCGGGGGCGGCGGCCTCGGACACGACCTGCACGCCGGCGACTTCGACGGCGACGGCGCGGGCGACCTGCTGGTGCCCAACTCCGGCGGCGCCAGCGGCGAGGCATACAGCGTGCTCTACGGCCCGTTCACCCGCGAAGGCGCGCCCGCGCGCGAGAGCGCGCTCGTCGAGATGAAGCCGGAGGACAGCCTCGACGGCGTGGCGGTCGGCGACATCACGGGGGACGGCGCCGACGACCTCGTGGCGTACTTCAGCTACCAGGGCAACGCCGAGGGCGGCTGGTTCTGGAAGGGCGGCCCCGACGGGCTGACGCGAGGCGACGACGACGCCACGCTGCCCAACGGCGGTTCGCCGACGATCGGCGACTTCGACGGCGACGGCCGGGGCGACCTCGCGTACCGCTCGATCGGCGCGAGCGTCGAGGACTTCCCGTACGACGAGGGCACGGTCAAGGTCGTCTACGGCACCGCGAACGGCCCCAGCGAGACCCGGCGCAAGACCTTCACCCAGGACACCGCCGGCGTGCCCGGCGGCAGCGAGGGCGGCGACCAGTTCGGCGCCCGGCTCGCCGCGGGCGACGCGAACGGCGACGGCTTCGCCGACCTCGCCGTGGGCGTGCCGTACGAGGCCATCGGCAGCAAGGGGGCGGCGGGTTCCGTGGTGCTCCTCAAGGGCGGCTCCGGCGGGCTGACGGCCGACGGCGCGCAGTCGTTCAACCAGGACACGGCAGGCGTGAAGGGCGTGGCGGAGGCCGGGGACCGGTTCGGCGCGGCGGTGGCGTTCCAGGACGTCACGGACGACGGGCGGGCGGAGCTGGCGGTGGGCGCGCCGGACGAGAACGGGACGGGCGCGATCTGGTCGCTGCGCGGCGCCGCGGGCGGGCTGACGGCGACGGGGTCGGTGACGCTCGGCCCGGACAGCGTCGAGGGAGCGGGGACGGACGCGGGCGCGCTGTTCGGGGCCGGGTTCGCGGGCGAGGACGCGGGTCACTACCTGGCGGGCGCGGAGTGACTTGCTGAATCCCGGCAACTGCGTGCATTACGCAACAAGTCGACTGAAAGGCGCATGAAAGGCGGCCTGTTCGTACAACCCCGGGTGAACGTCAGGTGTCTCACAGGGTGAGAGGCCCACTGAGTTGCAGAACCCCATCGCATCGACGTTCAGGAGCCCGACATGCCGCACAGCCGCCGTACGCCCACGGCCGCAGCCACAGCCGCAGCCGCAGCCGCCTTAGCGGCCTCTCTGGCCATCGTCGCCGGCGCCGCCCTCACGGGCGGCGCCGCGCCGGCCTCCGCAGCGCCCGCCGAAGCCGCCGCCGCGGCGAAGTACCACGACGACTTCAACGGCGACGGCTACCGCGACCTCGTCGTCGCCGCCCCCTCCGGCACCGTGAACGGCGTCCGGCGTGCCGGCTACGTCGCCGTGCTCTACGGCTCCGCCGGCGGGCTCGACACCGCCGACCGCAAGGTCGTCAGCCAGTCCACCGCCGGCGTCCCCGGCTCCCCCGAGGCCGGCGACGCCTTCGGCGCCACCCTCACCTCCGCCGACTTCGACCGCGACGGGTACGCCGACCTCGCCGTCGGCAGCACCGGCGAGGACCTCGGCGGCGTCGCGGACACCGGCTACGCCGCCGTCCTGTACGGCTCGTCCGGCGGCCTGTCCGGCAGTGGCGCGACGGGCCTGCGGCCCGCCTCCCTGATCGAGGGCAACGGGCACGCGACCGGGCTGGCGGCGGGCGACTGGTTCCGCGACGGCTCGACGGCGCTGGCGATCCTCGCGCAGGACCACGTCGAGCTGTACGGGGGCTGGGGCGCGGCCCGTACCCCCGCGGCCCGTACCTCCGGGGCCCGTACGCCCGCAGCCCGTACGCAGGAAGGCAACCCGCTCGGTGACTTCCCGCAGGGCTTCACGCCCACCGGCCTGGTCGCCGGCGACTTCGAGGGCGACGGCGCCGACGACCTCGTCGTCACCGGCACGAAGTGGTCCCTGGAGAACCTGGAGGGCCACTCCCTGTACCTGAAGGGCGGCGGCCCGGAGGGCTATACGCGTACGGAGTTCGCCGGCGGGCCCGTCGGCGTCGCCGGCGACGTCGACCAGGACGGCGCCGACGACCTCGCGGTCGGCGACCCCACGGTGCTGGAGCACGGCGAGTGGGACCTGTCCGGCGGTGCCGTCGAGGTCTGGTACGGGGCCGCGGGCGGGCCCGGCGCGGGGCGGCCCGAGGTGTGGGAGCAGGGCAGCGCGGGCGTCCCCGGGACGTACGAGCTGGAGGACCGCTTCGGCAGCGACGTCTCGCTCGGGGACGTCGACGGGGACGGGTACCCCGACCTGGCGGTCGGCGCCGAGGGCGAGGCCATCGGCGCCGCCGACGACGCCGGCGCGGTGTGGCTGCTGCGCGGCTCCGCCGACGGGCTGACCACGAGCCGGGTGCAGCACGTCAACCAGGACACCGCAGGCGTCCCGGGCGCCGCGGAGGCCGGCGACCTCTTCGGCTCCGACGTGCGGCTGCACGACGCGAACCGGGACGGCCGGGCGGGCCTGATCGCGGGCGCCCCGGGCGAGAACGCCGGGCAGGGGTACGCGTGGGTGCTGCAGGCCCGTAGCGGCGGGCTGACGGCGGACGGGTCGTGGACGTTCAACGGGGCGTCGGTGGGCGCGAACGGGTCGAACGCGCGGTTCCCGGAGACGATCGCGGAGTAGTCCCTCCGCGAGTCCGCCGGCTGAGGCGGACGTACGGCCGCCGCACGAACGGCCAGGGCCCGGACCTCCCCGGTCCGGGCCCTGGCTCCCGTAGGGCGGATCCCCTACGGGAAGTGGCGTCTTGGCCACAAAGGTCCCCCGTATTCCCGGGCACCGGTGACCTCGGCGCGCGAGACCAGGTACGTTCGATTGCGTGGCAGGTTTCAGAAGGGGCCGGGGACGCCAGTCCCACGACGGCCGGCAGCAGGGGCGCCCGCAGGGCCCGCAGTACGGGGGTCCCCCGCCACCGCCGTACGGACACGGGCAGGGGCAGGGGCAGCGCCCGCACGGCGGCGGCCAGTGGCAGCAGCCCCAGGGCGGTCGCGGCCCGGGGCCCGAGTACTACGGCGGCGGCCACGACCCGTACGCCGCCGACCGCCCCGGCAACACCCAGCCGTACGGCATCGGCGCGGCGCCGGACGCCTACGGCCCGTACGACGACGGGCGCCACGACGACCGCTTCGACGACGGGCGCTACGACGACGGCCGGGTCTACCGCGCCGGCCAGTCGGCGGCCCCGCCCGCAGGCCCGCGGCTGCACTGGAAGGACCTGCTCCGCGGCATCGTCTTCCACCCGAACCGCACCTTCTGGCAGATGCGGGACCACAGCATGTGGGGCCCCGCGCTGACCGTCAGCTTCCTCTACGGCCTGCTCGCCGTCTTCGGCCTGGAGCAGGCGCGCGACGAGGTGCTCAACTCGACGATCTCCGCGAGCATCCCGTGGGTCATCGCCACGGGCGTCGCGGTCACGCTCAGCGGCCTGGTCATGGGCACGGTCACGCACACCCTCGCCCGCCAGCTGGGCGGCGCGGGCGCGCTGGCCCCCACGGTGGGCCTGGCGATGCTGATCGTGGCGGTCACGGACGCACCGCGGCTGGTGGTGGCGATGTTCATCGGCGGCGAGGACGCTTTCGCGCAGGGCGTGGGCTGGCTGACGTGGCTGGCTGCGGGGGTGCTGCTGACGTCGATGGTGAGCAAGTCGCACGACCTGCCGTGGCCGCGGGCGCTGGGGGCGTGCTCGATTCAGCTGGTGGCGCTGCTGGCGCTGATCAAACTGGGCACCCTCTGAGGCGGGTCGTCAGATGCTCGTACGGTGGAAGTTCAGATACGACCGCGACGGCGTCGGCCCGCGCTGCCCCTGATAACGGGAGCCGTACTTGGCGGACCCGTAGGGATGCTCGGCGGGTGAGCTGAGCCGGAACATGCACAGCTGCCCGATCTTCATGCCCGGCCACAACTTGATGGGCAGCGTCGCGACGTTGGACAGCTCCAGCGTCACGTGCCCGCTGAACCCGGGGTCGATGAACCCGGCGGTGGAGTGCGTGAGCAACCCGAGCCGCCCGAGGCTGGACTTGCCCTCCAACCGGGAGGCGATGTCGTCGGGCAGGGAGATGACCTCGTATGTGGAGGCCAGCACGAACTCCCCGGGGTGCAGGATGAAGCACTCGTCGCCCTCGGGCTCCACGAGCCGCGTGAGGTCGCTCTGCTCGACGGCGGGGTCGATGTGGGGGTAGCGGTGGTTCTCGAAGACCCGGAAGTAGCGGTCGAGGCGTACGTCCACGCTGGACGGCTGGATCATCACGTCGTCGAAGGGCTCGATCCGTACCCGCCCGGCGTCGACCTCGGTCCGGATGTCCTTGTCAGAGAGCAGCACGCCCCGACCCTACCGGCTGCCCTCCCGGCTACCGCGCCTCGCCCTTCCCCACCGGCACGACGTTCCGCAACCGCGCACAGCGCGGACACCGTACGAGCCCGCCGGACCCGATCCGCCGGGCGGCGCCGACGTTCTGCATCGGGAGCGAGGTGGTACTGAAGACGTGCCCTTCGGCACATCGGACGACGGTGGACTCCATCAGACTCCTTCCCGTAACGCAACAAAAGCCACACTACGGGACCAACCCCCCACCCCCACACCCCCCACCGCACCACCGTAACCCCAACTCCCGCCCCCACCCCGCCCCTCCACCCCGCAACACCACGAGGCCCCCCGACGGCCTCGCCGAGGGGCGCACATACGGTAGAGTGGCAGCGGTGAAGCGCCCCGCAGGGGCGCTGCGCGGGCGTAGTTTAATGGTAGAACATGAGCTTCCCAAGCTCAGAGCGCGGGTTCGATTCCCGTCGCCCGCTCCATATCAAATCCCCACGTCAGCGACCTGGGGATTATTAGTTGTCTGGACCAATTGAGAGCCGCGTGCCATTCGCGTGCCATAAGTGCCCGGATAACGCACGGATTTGAATACCGCAAGGCCCTCACGGCAAATACGACTGCCAATCGTCTCGCATCGTGAGACGCAATTTATGTGGCCTGCGTCACATACGTGGGGAATCCATCGCGTCGATGCAAAGGCAAAGCCCGGGCCGACACAAGTCGCCCCGGGCCACCGGTCAGAGGTCAGGCTTGCTTCTCATCCGCAGCCCCTTGCTGTGCCTCAGCCACCTCACGGTCGGCGAAGAGTGGGCGGACAGTCGCTCGCGTCTGCCTGCCCCCGCCCTGCCCGGCTGCCGAACCGCGTTGCCGCAGGACATCACGGTGCATCGCGTGGGCGATGCGCTGCTGGTGCTTGCTCTTGGAGTGCTGATAGACGAGCTGGGCCCGCTCGGTGGACTGGCCGGCGCGGACCATGAGGTCCTTGAGCTTGGCCCCGGTGTCGGCCGCGAGGGTGTTGCCGGTGTGCCGCAGATCGTAGAACCGGTAGTCATCCGGCAGGCCGACCTGAACGCGGGCCTTGCGGAACTTGCGCCCGAAGGTGCTCCGCCGCAGGGGTGCGCCGCGCTCGCCGACGAACACCAGCCCCTCCGGGCCTTTCTCGGCGTACCAGTCCAGGTGCCGTTTCACGTCCAGGTGCAGGAACTCGGGCAGGATGATCTCCCGTTTGCCCGCACGGGATTTGGGGTCTCCGATCACCCGCTCACCCGTCGTCAGCTCGGGTGCCGCGCGGGTCACCCAGACGGATCCCCGATCCTGATCGACGTCCTTGCGACGCAACTCCGCGAGTTCCTCCGGGCGCATCGAGGCGAATGCGCCGAGGAGGACCATCAGCCGCCACCGCGGTCCGATCGCGTCGGCCAGGCCGAAGACCTCCTCCACCTCCGCGGTGGGGCGCTCGGCTGCGTGCTCCTGCCCGGCTCCCTCGCTGAGAAGCTCTCCACAGGTCAGCAGCCCGTCAACCGGTCCCACGCGAAGATCCGGGCCCTGACGGCCGGATCCCGCGCGGGCCCGTACTCTAGATGGGCTCTTCGCGGGGCGTGTGCCACTGCGGAAGGACCCGGGTGCCCGGGCCCGGGGGCGGTGGTGTGGCCGCCTCCGATTCGTACTTATGGGCGAGGCTGTCCCGCAGCGTCGAGTGTCGGAACCCGTAGTGCGGCCCCTCGGCGCGCAGTACGCGGCGCACTTTGTACGCGTCGTGGAGGAACTTCATGCCGAGCAGCGGGAACGTGCCGCGCCGCCGCAACTGGAGGAAGAGCAGCGTGGTGCGCCAGTGGTCGGAGATGGCGACGAGGGCGGCGGTGCCGAACGGCAGGCCGGCGCCGAGGGTGACGAATGGCACCCTCCAGGCGCTGGCGTCCTCGGTGATGACATTGCCCACGGCGAAGGCTAGGGCGAGGCTGAAGCCGAAGACCGACCCGCTCACCAACCCGTAACGGCGCTCCCGTTCCCACGAGGTGTGCGGGTCGGTGACCGCCTTCTTCACGGATGCGGGGCGGGCCGCCCCGATCATGAGGACGACAACGATCGCGAAGGAGAACCCGCTCAGCGCACCGTAGCCGGGGTCCAGACCGTCGGGGTTCAGCCAGTTCAGCGTGCCGATGCACATCCCGCCAACCGCTCCCGCGGCCAGCACCGGCAAGCGGTACATGCCCTCCCACCGGGCCCAGAAGGTCCACCCCGGCGCCGCTTTGACGCCCCCTGCGGCGAAGGCGGCCACGGTGCCCGTGAGGAGGCCGGATGCGAGGGCTCCCGCCACACCGAACCTGTTGCCGCCGACCGACGTGCCGATCACGAGAGCGACCAGCCCGCCCGCCCCCCAGTTGACCTGCCGCCACGTGTCCGCGGTGCCGGAGCGGCGGGGTAGGCCCCAGCCCGGTACTGGGTCGCGCAGTTCCGAGACAAGTCCCACCATGCAGCCGACCGACGTGCCCACGATGACGCCGAGTAGCGCCCCGAACCCCACCCCCGTTCTGCCGTCGAAGGCGATGAACCCGCCGGGGCCGAAGGCCAGCATGCCGCCCGGCACCGAGACGAGCAGGCCCGCAAGGCCCGCCATGGCGATACGCGACCACGGCGACACCCAGTCCCAGACGTGGTGGAGGCGCCGCCAGTCGAAGCTGTACGTCTTGCTTTCGTACATCTCTCTCGCCAGGTGCGCCAGCCACCGTTCAGCCCCCTCCGGGGGGTACGCAGCCGTCTTGTTCTCCTCGTAGCGGATCCTCACCAGGCGGTCAAGCAAGTACTCCTCGACGGCATTCGAGTCGGCGAAGGGCTCGTCGAGCATGTCGTTCAGAGCGTCGATGCGCCCCGGCGGGAAGGCGTCGCGCACCATTGCCAGGTTCAGCGGCTTGGTGAGCGCCTCGGAGACCTTGCTCTGCGGATTTTTCTCCAGATGGGCGATCAGCCGTTTCGGCCGCTGATTCAGGCTGTTCAGAAAGTTCACTGCGTCGTCCGTCGCCACCTTCACCAAATCAAAGGCGACGGCGTATTTTAGATGCCCATACTTTACCGCCTCCGCATACTCGTCGGGGCGGGAGAAGACCAGCAACGGGTAGCGGGCGAGGTCGAGCTGTTTGATGGCCTCTGCGCGCAGCCGTTTGTCTATCTCGTCGAGGCCGTCCACGAACAGCATGATCCAGCCTTCGTCGACCAACTTGCCCGCCTCCTCGCTCCCGATACCGTTGTCGGCAGCGATCCTGCGGGCAACCCAATCGTTCAACGTGCCACCCTCCCAGCCGACGATGCTCAGCAGCACTGGTACCGGGCAGTGGGCACGCTCTTTGTCGGACATCCCGTCCCACGCCTCCAGGGCGCGCATCACGGTGAGGAGCGCAGCATCGGACTTGCCGCTGCCGCGCTCGCCCAGCACGACGACCCGACCGGAATTCACCTCGACCCACGCGTCGAACAGGTCATGAATGGTGCCTTCGCTCATGCTGCCCTCGCGGTCCGCGGCGGCGCGGCGAGTAGGCCAGAGGCGTACGTACGACTGGCTGTGACCCGCGGGAGTGCCAGCCGGGTGCTCGCTGGCGACGCGAAGCTTTGACCGCTCCCACCGCACCTCAATCGGCCTGTCCAGCGACCGGTTGCCGTGGGCCTTCTCACATGTGGCCAATACGCCCTGCGCCAGTCTCTTGCCGACTTCCGCGGACACCGCGCCCCCGCCCTGCCGACCCAGGGCGCGTAAGCCCGATGGGCTGCCCGCCCGGGGCGCGGCTTCCGGGGCGGCGGTAACCGGCAGCGGACCCGCCACCGCCGACGCGGCACGTACATCGCCGGGCAGCGGCGCGGGTGTGCGGGCGAGCCAGATGTCCGACTCGAAGCGCTCCAGCGTCAGTTGCGGGGTCTGGCGCGGATCCCGCTCCCGTACGCGGTCCTCGGCGAACCGGAACGCCTCGTACACCTCCACCCGGCCCCTGCCCTCGGTGTCCGCCCCGCCGGTACGCAGCCCCTCGGCCAGCGCGGCGGTGAACACGGACGGGGCCGCCTCACCTGCCGGGGAAGCGTCCTCGTAGGCGCGCTGCCCGCGCCGGGAGGCCGCCAGCACCGCCCTGCCGTGGCCCTGCGAGCGGAGCTGGCTCATGGGCAGCCGCTCGTCGGCCGCTCCCTTCGTGCCCTGGGCGAAGCCGCCGGAGTAGCAGCAGTCGAGGATGAGTATCTGCTGTCCGGCGCGGCAGTCGTCCATCCGCCGGACCAGCCACGGCGCTTCGAGCGCGGTGGACGCCAGCCGGTTGTGTGCGGTGTCGCGGGTGGCGAGGTACAGCCAGCCGGACGGGTCGAGCATGCCGTGGCCGGAGAAGTAGACGAGGACGGTCTCGTCGGGGGCCCGCCCGGCGAGGAACTCCTCAACCTCGGCGCGCAGTTCTCCGACGGGCCGGTCGACGAGCGTGGTCACCGTGAAGCCGCCGATCGCGGGCGTCCCGAGGACGCCGCCCATGAGGTTCACGTCGGCCGCCGGAGAGCGCAGCGGCGCGAATTCCGGGTCGTCGTACGTACCCGTGCCGATCAGGAGGGCCGAGCGGCGGCCGGACTGCCGCTCAGGGCCGCGCATCGCGGCGGGCGAAGAAGTCGTCGATCAGCGACTTCTCCTGATCGGTGGAGTGGCCGGTCACCTTAAGCGAGTCGCCGTCGACGGTGATCTCGACGGAGCGCGCGTCGTTGCGCTTCGACCACAGCCGTACGAGGTCCACGACCGCTCGCAGTCCGGCGGTGCCAAGTGCGACCACCAGGGTGCCGGCCACCACGTCAACGCCCTTGGCACCGGCCGGCGCGTCCGCCGTGGTCGCTGGATCCACTCCGGCCACGTCCAGTTCGAGCAGTTCCCGGCGCAGGCGGCGCGCCAGCGTAGTCAACTCGTCCGCCTCGTGGTCCGGCCCCGCATGGATCCGCAAGACGGCGATCCGTAACGCCTCGTCCACCCCCGGTTCGCCTCCCGTCGGGCTGTGCCGATGTCACAATCGTTTCACGCGGCAACGGTCAGTGGAAGGGCGGAAACTCACCGTGGCCGAAGACGGTTCACGTCGTACATTCCGGATCGATCGATACCGATGTGAACCCGGCGCCGTTTCATGGCCGCGGGCGGCGTCGCCGCTACGGTCGCCCATCAGGTCGGGCCGGACAACCAGAACATCACCGGCACTGCCCTCACCGGTGGGCGCGGGCACGAACGCGTGGCGCATACCGGGATAGACCCCGCCGCGGGTCGGAGGTCAGGGCGGAGATGCGTCGCCCAGACACCTGTCGATCTCCCGGCGTAGCCGGGCCTGCAGCGTGACCACGTGCGGTCGTGTGGTGAGCATGTGGTGCTCGCCGGGGACCTGGAGGTACCGGACGGGCTGGTCGGAGAACTTGTCCCAGTCTTGCAGGAGGTCGAGCCAGAGCGCCTTGGCGTCGTTGGTGGGCATGTCGTCGAACATCGGCAGCGGCGGAGGCTCGGCGCCGTGGAAAACGGTGATCTCCGGAACGGTCCCGCTTGGATCGTATTCGGCCCGGACCGCCTTCAGGGTCTCGGCGAGAGTCATCCAGTCCGTGAACTTCTTCAGGTCCATGTCCAATTCCTGCAGCCTCCGCTCCGAGGCCGAGCCGATCACCTCGGCGAGTTGATCCCGGGCCGGCAGGCCGCGCAGCTTGGCGGGCAGCGTCTGTGACTGCTCCGGTGTGATCAGGCCGAGGAAGAGGGCCAGCACGGAGATCGTCACGGAGAAGTCGAGGCCGGGCAGGAGCGGGCGCAGCAGCGGCGGGAAGTCGATGGCGCCGAAGAACGCCACCTGTTCGCCGCGGGATTGCAGCTCCTGTGCGATGGCGAAGGCGACGATGCTGCCGGACGAGTAGCCGGCGAGTGCGTACGGGCCGTGCGGCTGGCGGGCCTGGATCGCTTCGGTGTAGGCAGCGAGCATCTCGGCGTGCGTCGCGAACGGTGTCTCGCCCTCGTTGAAGCCCCGGGCACGCAGTGCGCAAAAGGGCCGGTCGCCGGCGAAGTACCGGCTTAGGTCCAGGAGCGCGAGCACTTCACCCGCGCCGGGGTGCACGCAGAAGAGTGGTGCCTTGTCGCCGTCGTCACGCAGCGGCACGACGGGGTCGTAGCCCCGTGCTTCACCGGTGATGCTTGCGGCGAGCGCGCGTACGGTTGGCGCGGTCAGCAGCGTGCTGGTCTCGACGTCCGGCACGTCGAGACGAGTGCTGACGGCGCTGCGCAGCCGGAGCAGGTCCAGCGATGTGCCGCCGAGGTCGAAGAAGTCGGCGGTAGCGCTGATTTCGTCCGGCTTCATGTCGAACAGGTCGGCGTAGATCTCGACGAGGGCTTCCTCGGCCGGCGTGCGCGGCGGCGAGTAATCGCCCTGGTGGCGTCGTACCAGGTCTGAGGTGCGGGCGATGGCGTCGGTAAACTCGCCGGCCTCCAGCCTGGAGCGCAACTTCGACCGGGAGATCTTCCCGAGGCTGTTCTTGGCGAACTCCTCGCGGGGAAGGGGGATGACGAGCGCGGGCCGGAACGCCCAGTGCATGACGACGGTGCTGCGGACGGCGGTCAGCAGGCTAAACAGCTTCCGGTCGTCGTCGGTGGTCGGGTGAAAGGCGATGACGAGTTGCTCCGTGTCGCTGCCCGGTGGCCTGGTCGGGAACGCGGCGACGTGCGACGGGGCGACGCCGTCGAGCTGGTGCAGCGCCGTTTCGATGTCATGGCTGTAGTAGTTGACGCCGTTGACGATGATGCTGTCCTTGTTCCGGCCGAGCAGCGTGAGTCGCCCGTCGTCGATCCGACCGATGTCGCCGGTGCGCAGCCACCCGTCTTCCGTGAACGCAGCGCGCGTGGCCTCCTCGTTTCGGTAATAGCCGGGCGTGATCATGGGCCCGCGGAGCTGCAGCTCACCCGCGTCGGAGATCCGCATGTCCAGGTTCTCCACGGGACGGCCCACCGCGGCGAACTCCTGCCCCTGGTCCGCGTCGGGGAAGTCGCGCGAGTAGATGCTTCCCGCGCAGGTCTCGGTCATGCCGAATGCGGGCCACAGCACGCCGCGGGGCAGCCCGAACTTCTCCAGGAACGCGGTTCCGGTCGCGCAGGGCACGGCTTCGCCGCCGCTGACGATGTGCCGCAGGCAGGAGAGGTCGACGTCCGCGGGGAGCTGGTACCGGTCCGAATTGAGCAGACCAAGCAGGAAGTTCGGGGTGAACGTAGCGGTCACCTGGTGCCGGGCGATCAGGCGCAGGAAGTCGAGGGGTTCGTCGAGGATCGCCGACGGCGACACGTGCACCTGCGACGCCCCGGCGAAGACGGGCAGCAGATGGCATTCCAGGAGCGCGGCGACGTGGTCGAAGCCGATCCAGTTGAGCGTGACGTCCGCGGGCGTCAACCGGTGGAACCCGTTCTTGGCGGCCATCGATGCCGTGAGGTTGCCGTGGGTGAGCATCACCGCCTTGGGCAGGCCGGTCGATCCGGAGGTCGGCACCAGGGCGGCGACATCGTCCGGACCGGCGTCGTACGTGCCGACCGCCGGCTCGTGGCGCACCAACTCCTCGAATGTGGCGATTCGGACGCCCGGCAGAGGGAGCCGCTCACCAGCCACGAGCAGGGGCTGGCCCAGCAGTTCGTGCATGTGCTTGTGCAGGTCCCGGTCGGCGTCCTTGGTGCCCGGCGGGAGCGGGCACGGGACGAAGCCGCCGAGCACGCATGCCCAGAAGGTCGGAAGGAAGGCTCCCACTTCGTCCAGGAGCACCAGGACGTTGTCCTTCGGGCGCAGACCCTGCCGGCGCAAGCCGCTCAGCACGCGCAGTGCCTCGTCCAGCAGTTCCGCGTAGCCGCTCTGCCGCACGCCTGTTTCGGAGCAGTAGCGCAGCGTGGAAGTCGGGTGGGCCTGCGCCGCGTGCGTCAGCGGCCGACCGATGTTCGGCATTTCCATGATTCCCTGTCTCGTCCTTCCCGGTTCGCCCGCATCGGCCTTACGCCAGTTGCGCGGTGAAGAAGGTGGCCGGGAGATTCCGCTGCGGACGGCGGTAGCGTTCACCCAGTTCGTCCACGGTGGATTCCGTCACCGTCCAGCCGAGCGACGCCAGGTGCGCCCGGGCGTCACGGCGTTCCTCGGTATTCGTGATCCGATTGATGTCAATCCCGAAGTCAGCGATCGTCGAACGCACGGTCTCGTCAGCGCCCCGGATATCCCCCGCCATCGCCCACACCGCTACCGAACTGCCGACCGCCGACAGTTCATGCATCCGGTCCAGCAAACGCGACTCTGCGGCCGGCGGGAGAAAAGGCAACAGGCCCTCGGCCAGCCACGCCGTGGGCTGCTCCGGATCGAACCCGCCTCGAACGAGCGCGCCGCCCCAGTCCGTCCGCAGATCGACCGGCACCAGGCGCCGGTCGCACCTCGCGCACGCATCCGCATCGTCGAGCACCTCCTGCTTGAAGTCGAGCACCGAGCCGTGATCAAGTTCGAATACGGTGCACCCCGCGGGCCACGCGAGCCGGAATGCCCGGGTGTCCAGCCCCGCCGCCAGGATCACCGCCTGGCTCAGCCCGAACTCGGCGAAGTAGTCGTCCAGGAACCGGGTGCGCAACGCGGTGTGGCGCGCGAGTGCCCGCAGCTTCTCGGCGTCGTCGCGTTGCCCGATCTGTGCGTAGCTGACCGGAAAAACCTCAGACAGACCCGCGGCACGGACGAACTCCGCAGCGAAGTCGTCCTCGAACAGCGGATGGTCACCGCCGGTCTCGACAGCCCGCGAGGCGGCCACGATCACAGCCGTCACGTCCATCTGCGCTCCCCTGATGATCCCGTGCAGGCGGCAACATCCACAGGCTTTCGGTCCCGACGGTGAGGGCGTCGCTCACCACCCGATAGCCAGCACTCCGTCACAACCCGAGCAAAATTAGTTGGATTGTCCGGGCCCTACCTTGGCAGGCCAGCCCGGCCCACGGCCCTCGGTCGGGCCGCGGTCATCCGAACGATGGAGCGTGCGCCCCGGCGCACACCCACGACCGTCCACGGGCGGCACGGCGTAATGAGCCCTGCACTTACAGGCCGTGCCCACGGGCCTTCCTGGCGTGCGGACCCAAACCAGAGGACGACGCCACGCTGCGGAACGGGTGAAACTTCGCCTACGGCATTCCTCGCCGCGAGCCTTGCGGTGTGCGCTGCTATGCGGACCCGCTGCCCGCACACCGGCATCCGCGAACGCACGGCTTGGGCAACGCACCGCCGGGCAGACCGCCATGACGTTCGCCACAGCGCCTACCTGATGATCGACGCGGCTCGCAGAAGCGAACCCCACGACGTACGACAGACGAGGGACCGCCTCCGTGAAGCCCTCGGCCAACCAGACACCGAGGTCCAACCAGCGTTCGCCCCCCGTGCCATACGCGTGCCATACGACGTGGACAAGACGGGTCGGCAGCGGTCACAAAGCGGCGTCTGCCGCACTCCGATTGACATACGTCCGTGCAGGCCAGAGGCTCACCAGCACTCCGAAGCGGTGGGATTCCCAAGCTCAGAGCGCGGGTTCGATTCCCGTCGCCCGCTCCACGACAAACCCCCAGGCCAGAAGCCCGGGGGTTGTTTGCTGGGTGGGGTCAGCGCAGGTCCGCGTGCCAGATCCGTGCCAAATGGAACCGTCGTGCGCTCGCACAGTCGCGCCGAGGGGCGGAAGGGCTCCTCCCGCCCGTGCCACTCAAGAGGGCGTGGCAGACGCGTGCCAGATCAGCACAGCGGAAGACGACGTCACCTCTCGTCGCCATCGGCCTCCGCGGCGAACGGATGGACATAACCTCCGTCGGCAAAGGGGGTGAACCAATCCTTCGCCCCCGCCCGGGCGATACCCAGATGGGCCAGGCCCGGCTCCTCGTCGACGCCGTTCATGACCGGTTGGTACAGCCTCTCGTGGTCCATGTCCTCATACGCCTGATCGGTGAAGCACTCCCAAGCGGTCTCGATCTCGTCGCTCAGAAGGCCGTTGATGTCCACCACGACAAGTGCCTCATCGACCAGGATCTCCGAGGCGTACACCAAGGCGCCCGCGGCAAGTTCGGCATCCCCCCGGCTGCGGCCGTGCCCGCACCATGTCGCCAATCGGCCAGTCCCTCCCCGGACGCACCCGCCTGATGCTGGAGCGGCTGGACCCGGCATGGGCGGCATCCTCTGCGCGTGGCGTTCTTGCCATCGGCCGCCTGTACCCGAAGGGTTGGTGCCATGCCCCAGACCCCGAACGCCTCCGAGTCCGCCGATGTCATCGTGGTGGGAGCGGGCCCGGCCGGCTCGGCCGCCGCGTACCACCTCGCCCGGCAGGGCCGGGACGTCCTGCTGCTGGAGAAATCGGAGTTCCCGCGCGAGAAGGTGTGCGGCGACGGCTTGACACCCCGCGCGGTGCGCCACCTGATCCGGATGGGCATCGACACCGATGGCCCCGGCTGGCACCGCAACCGGGGCGTGCGGTTCTTCTCCCACGGCGCGGTCGTCGAGATCGACTGGCGCGAGAACACCCGCTTCCCCGGCTACGGCCTGACCCGCTCCCGCCACGACTTCGACGAGATCCTGGCACGCCGCGCCGCCGAGGCCGGAGCACGCCTGCACACCGCGACACGGGTCACCGAGCCCGTCCTCGACCGCACCGGCCGGGTGCGAGGCGTGGCAGCCCGTGTGGGAGCCGGCCAGGAGCCCGCCGTGTTCGAGGCGCCGCTGGTCATCGCGGCCGACGGCGTGGCCGCGCGGCTGGCCGTGGCGCTGGGCGTGGACCGTGTGCCCAGGCGGCCCATGGCCACGGCCATCCGCCGCTATCACCACTCGGCCGCCCGCCACGACAACCCCTACCTCGACATCTGGGCAGACCTGCGCGCCGGGCCTGGCAGCCCGCCGCTGGCCGGCTACGGCTGGGTCTTCCCCATGGGCGACGGCCGGGTAAACGTCGGCCTCGGCCTGGTCCACGGCGCACCGTCCGGACAGCCGGACACGCGGCGGCTGCTGGACGCCTGGCTGGCCCGTACGCCCTCTGAATGGGGCCTGACGGACCCCGGCTCCGCCGACGGGCCGGTGCGCGGCGCGGCCCTGCCGATGGGGTTCAGCCGGCTGCCGCACTACACCCGCGGCATGCTGCTCGCCGGGGACTCCGGTGGCATGGTCAGCCCGTGGAGCGGCGAGGGCATCGCGTACGCCATCGAAGCGGGCGAGCTGGCCGCCGAGACCGCCGCCACCGCGCTCACCCGCCCCGCCGGCCCTTCGCGCGAGCGGGTGCTCCAGCGCTACCCGCTGGAGATCCACCGCCGCCTGGGCCGCTACTACCGGCTGGGCAACCTCTGGGCGGACCTCCAGACCAAGCCCGCCTTCACCTCGTTCCTCAGCCGCCGCATCGTCACCTCGCCCGCCGCCATGCGGTACCTGACGCGCCTGCTGGTGAACGTGACCGACGACGGCAACGGCCGGGACACGCCCGACCGCGTCGTCAACGCACTGGTACGCGCCGTCCCGGCGCAGGTCCCCCGCAAGCGGCGGTGATCACGCCCTCCGGTCTTGGAGAGCCCGGCCCGATTCCTGCGGGCCCGGTCCTGCCGCGTACGCCAGTGGGGGTGCGATCGCCTGCACGTCGGCGCCTTCGCCGACCCACAGGCCGATGAACAGCGCGGCGGTCGCTTCCAGGAGGCCCGCTCGGTTGAGGCCACCGCCGGCCACGGGCTGGCAGCCGGCGTCCCGCACCAACGCACGCACCTGCGCCAGCGCCGCTTGGTCGTCCCCGCAGACCGGAACGGCCAGCCGCCGCCCGTCGAAGACGGGCGGCGCCATGCGCCACACCTCCTCGTGACAGAGATTGAACGCCTTGACGACCTGCGCTCCTGGCGCCGCCGCAGCCAACTGCTCAGCGGCAGAACTGCCGCCGGGCGTCAGCAACCGGAAGCCCGGTCCGACCGGATTGGAACAATCAATCGACGCCGTCGGTGCCTGGGCCGTCGAGCACGGAGACGACGTCATGGCTGCGCAAGAAGCCCACTGCACCGCCACCCGTGGACCTTCCTCACAGTGACCGCAGGCGTCGCCAGCAGCTGAGTGCAACGTTGGATCCCGGTCTCACCGCCCGATTGGATCTACTTCACCCCGCCGAAAACAGAGGAGGCGTGGACCGGTCCCAACCATGCACCGGTTCGACAGATGTCGCCGACGACCGGTGTCCTGCGCCAGAGGCGCACGTCACGCGTCGCGGCGCGCCAGTGCCACTCCCGCGGCGGCCAGGCTTGCAATGACGTAGCCGGCGAAGACCAGGCAGGCCGGAAGCGGGGCGAGGAGGTCGGGCTGGTTCTGGACCGTCAACATGGCCTTGCCCGCGGTCGCGGGCAGACAGGGCGTCACCTCGTCGGCGAGCGAGGCCGGCAGCAGGCCGGCCAGCGAGTCGAGCAGGAAGACCGCGAAGCACACCGTGGTGACGGCCAGCGCGGTGCTGCGCATGAGCACGGCCAGGGCGACGCCGATCAGGCCGATGCCGGCGAGGTAGGCGGGGGTGGCCGCCAGGGCGCGCAGCACACCGGGGTCGGAGAGCGACGGGGCGACGCCCTGCCCGTCCAGCAGCGGCACGGAGCCGAGGAAGGAGACCGCCACGGAGATCGCGCTCACGGTGGCCACGACCGCGCCGAAGACCAGCGCCTTCCCCCAGAGCAGGGGGAGGCGCGTGGGCACGGCGGCGAGGCTGGCACGGATCATGCCGGTGGCGTACTCGGTGGACATGAAGAGCACCCCCAGCGCTCCGGTGAGCAGTTGGGCGAAGAACACGCCGCCCAGGACGGCCCCGACCGGGGTGATGGGGACGAACGGTGCGTCGTCGATTTCGGTGTCCGCCGCGAACGTCTTGGCCATGGCGGAGGAGGAGAGCGGGCCCAGGGCCATGAGCAGCACTGCCGTCGCGGCCAGGCCGACGGTCAGGGCACGGACCGAGCTGAGCTTGATCCACTCGGAGTGCAGCACCCGAGGCAGGGTGACGCCGCGGCGTCGGGTGTCCGCGCCGCCATCGGTCGTGAGTACGGTCATCAGGCCGCCCTCCCGGCGGGTTCCGGCGCGCGGTACTCCACCGCGTCGCGGGTCAGTTCCATGAACGCCTCCTCCAGTGATGCCTGTGAGGTGGTGAGCTGGTGGACGGGGATCTGGTGCGCGGCGGCGAGGTCGCCTATCCGCTCGGCGGCGACGCCTTCGACCGAGAGTTCGTTGCGCCCGGCGGTGGTGACCGTGACGTCGGGGCCGAGGAGCAGCTTTTCCAGCCGATCGGCCTGTGGGGTGCGTACCGACACCCGGCGTCCGGACAGGGTGCCGGTGAAATCCTCGGCCGGCAGGTCGGCCAGCAGCCGGCCGCGGCCGATGACGATGACGTGCTCGGCGATCTCGGCCATCTCCCGCATCAGATGCGAGGAGACGAATACGGTGCGGCCTTCTCCCGCGAGCCGGTTCAGCAGGTCGCGGATCCACAGGATGCCCTCCGGGTCCAGCCCGTTGACCGGCTCGTCGAGCACGACGGTCCCCGGATCGCCGAGCAGCGCCGCGGCGATGCCCAGGCGCTGCGACATGCCGAGGGAGAAGCTGCCTGCCCGGCGCCGGGCCACGTCGGTCAGCCCGGCCAGGTCGAGCACCTGAGAGACACGTCGCCTGCCGATGCCGTTCGTGGCCGCCAGCGCGTGCAGGTGATCGAACGCCGACCGGCCCGGGTGCCCGGCCCCGGCTTCCAGCAGTGCCCCGATCTCCCGCAGCGGGGCCGGGTGCTCGCTGGGGGCGCGTCCGCCTACCCGCACGGTGCCGGCGGTCGGGGCGGCCAGGCCGAGGATGACGCGCATGGTGGTGGACTTCCCGGAGCCGTTGGGGCCGAGGAAGCCGGTGACGATCCCGGGCCGGACGCTGAAGGACAGCCGGTCTACGGCGGCGGTGGACCCGTAGCGTTTGGTGAGTTCGGTGACTTCAATCATGGGAGCCACGGTGCCGGGCGGAGGGTGTCGCCGGCGTCCCCTCACCGGGGGCAGTCGGGCCTGCCCCGCGGGTGGTACGGGCAGACTCAGCCCGAGGCCGTCACCAGGCCGGTCTGAAACGCGATGACCACGACCTGCGCCCGGTCCCGTGCACCCAGCTTGGCCATGGACCGCTTGAGGTGCGTCTTGACCGTGGACTCGGCGAGGAAGAGCCGCTCGGCGATCTCGTCGTTGCTCATCCCCGTGGCCACCAGCGCGACGATCTCCCGCTCCCGCTGGGTCAGCACCTTCAGCAACTCCGGGACCGCACCGTCCGTACGGTCTGGCCGGGCCAGAAACCGGGTGATCAGGCCGCGGGTCGCCGTGGGCGACAGCAGCGCGTCCCCGCGTGCCACCAGCCGGATCGCGTCGGCGAGTTCACGCGGCCCGACGCCCTTGCCCAAGAAGCCGCTGGCACCGGCGCGCAGCGCCCGCAGCACGTACTCGTCCACTTCGAAGGTTGTCAGCACCAGCACCCGGACCCCGGCAAGACCGTCGTCCGCGACGATCTGGCGGGTGGCCTCCAGCCCGTCCAGCTCCGGCATCCGGATGTCCATCACCACCACGTCGGGGCGGGTGCTGCGGGCCAGTTCCACCGCCTCGATGCCGTTCGCCGCCTCACCGACCACCTCAAGGTCGTCGGCCGCGTCGATGAGGGAGCTGACCCCCGCGCGAATCAGCGTCTGATCGTCGGCGAGCACGACACGGACCGTCATCCGCAGCTCTCCTCTCCGCCCGTCGGCAGCCGGGCCAGCACCACGAATTCTGCGCCGCCACGCGGCCCGGCGTGCAGCGTGCCGCCGACGGCGGCGACCCGCTCGGCCATGCCGGCCAGCCCGTAGCCAGAAGGGCTGTCCGCGCTCTCACCTGCGCCGTTCACCCTACCGGGAGGCCGTGCAGCCCGGTTCTGTACGTCGATGCACAGCTCGTCCGGACGGTACGACAACCGCAGCCGTACGACCCCATGGCGGCTTCCGTGTTTGCCCGCGTTCGTCAATGACTCCTGGATCACGCGGTACGCCGACAGACCGACGGCCGACGGCAGCTCCCGGGGTTCGCCGGACACACTCGACTCCACCCGCATCCCGGCCGTCCTCGCGTCGGCCACCAGCCGCTCCAGGTCCGCCAGCCCGGCCGGTGGCCGCACGGGCTCCTCGCCGGCATCACGGCCGTCGGGGTCACGGAGCACCCCGAGCACCGCCGTCAGTTCGCCCAGCACGGTGCGCGCGGCGTGCTGGACGTGCTCCAGCGCCTCCTCCGCCTGCTCGGGCCGCGACCGCAGATGCAGCGAGGCGACTCCCGCCTGCACGTTGATCACCGCGATGTGGTGCCCCACCGAGTCGTGCAGTTCACGCGCGATGTGCAGCCGCTGCTCCGCCGCCTGCCGCCGTTCCCGTTCCCGCCGCGCCACCTCCAGGGCCCGTCTTCCGCGCACGCCGTTGCCACCGGCGAGAGCCGCCGCCAGCACGGCGATGAGCAGCAGCGGCCCCTCGGCGCTGTTCGCGCCGACTGCCGCCTCGGCGAGCGGAACCCCCGCCGACAGCCCCACGACCGCCGCCACGCCGGACCGCAGCACGGTCCGCCGCCCGCTCACGACGCCGACCCGGTAGCCGGTGAGCCCCACCGCGACCAGCCCCGGCTCCGCCATCCGGAGCGCCGTCACCAGTACGCCGGCGCCGCACGCCAGCGCCAGCGCGGCACTCGGCAACCGACGCCACAACCCCACGCCGGCGGCGGCCAGCAGCGCCGCGACGGGCACCACCGGGCTCCGCGCCTCGTCCAGTCCCCGGCCCAGCACACCGGCGCCCATCAGCAACCCCAGCGCGGCGTCGGCAACCCACCCCGGCACACGCCGCCCCACCCGCGCCCACCTGCCCACCCGCGCCTCCACCCGGTTCACGCTTCCACGCTAGGAAGCAACCCCAGGCAGCACGTCCCCCCACAGAGGGAGCCGGAACGTACCACCACAGGAGGAGCGATCTGTCGGGCGGCGCCTACAGGTACCCGCATTCGGCCCACCCAGTACCGCATCAGGCAACGTTCGCCCTGCCGTGACTCGCCGTCTGGGGTCAGGTCTGGGCGGCGTGCATCCGCCATGCTGTCCTGGTGGCTGAGCGGGTACGGGTACGAGAGATCGATGACGACGAAGGCGCGCGGCTGCTGCGGATCATCCGCCGGGGCACCGGGTCGGTGGTGACCTGGCAGAGGGCCCAGATGGTGCTGCTTTCCGCGCAAGGCATGCCGGTGGCGAAGATCGCCGAGGGCTCGTTCACCAGCGACGACCGGGTCCGGGACGTGATCCACAACTTCAAGGCCGACGGCTTCGACTCTCTGTATCCGAAGCACTCCGGTGGCCGACCGAAGACGTTCACGCTGCCGGAGCGCCGTGAGATCAAGAAGATCGCGAAGTCCAAACCCATCCTGCTCCGCGAGGAAGGCGTCTCCTTTCAACGCCTGAAGACCTGGAAGACCTCCCGCGATCCGGACTACGCGGCCAAGAAGGCGCGCGTCGAGCACCTGTACGCGATCGCCGACGGCGAGGGCTACACACCAACCAACAGCTCCTGGCTCAACCGCATCGAGGCCCAGTTCACGGCCCTGCGCTACTTCACCCTGGACGGCACGGACCACGCCGACCACAAGGAACAGGGCAGCATGATCCGCCGCTACATCATCTGGCCCCTCTCTGTCTACGGTGATCGAGTCAGGCATACTGGATGATTCGTTGAGTCGAGGGCGGAGAAAGAGTAGTGCCCCAGGTGAGCACCAACGACCGCGGAACCCCTGATCCGCAGGTAGAACCTCGTTCGACCGGGCCGCGCCGATACTCCGCGGAGTACAAGGCGAGGATACTGGCCGAGTACGACACGCTCGGCAAGCAGGGCAAGGATGCCTTGCTGCGGGGCGGAGGCCGCCCGGGACAGGCGGTTGCCGGCCGTCAGCACGACCGGATGGGGCCGATCGTCGGATCGGGTCCGAAACCGGGCGGTGGTCGTACTCCAGCAAGGGACGCTCTGCCTGCGGCGGGCACCCGGTGAATATGAGGTCAACCCCAGGATCACCACCACGTACGTCTCAGCACCAACCCGGCAGGATCAACACGGCTCGCCGGAAGCAAATGCCACCACGTCCTCGCACGAGAGAACCACCGCCGCAGAGCCCTGGTTGTTTGCTGGGCGGTCAGCGCGGGCCCGCGTGCCAGATCCGTGCCAAATGGAGCCGTAGGGCGCTCGTACCTACGCCCGCCGGCACGGCGTGCGGCACCTGTTCGCAGCCTACGACCTGGCCAAGGACCAGCTCTACGGCCACGTCAAGAAGACCAAGAACCGCTCGAAATCCCTGGAGTTCTGCCGCTACCTGCGTGTGCCGCGCCCCGGAATTGCCACGTCACGGTCAGGTGGGAGAACTCCTCGATCCCCTTCAGCGTTTCGACGGGGTACGCCGCGTTGAGGCGGATCTCCGACTCGGCCCCGGCCACAGCCACAGCCCTTAGCCCGCCTCCGACCGGACCACCGCCACCGGGCAGTCCGCGTGGTGCAGCAGTGCCTGGCTCACCGAACCCAGCAGCATCCCCGTGAAACCCCCGCGCCCCCGCGCGCCCACGACCACCAACCCCGCCTCCCGGCTCGCCTCGATCAGCGCCTCCCGCGGGCCGCCGCGCAGCACACGGCGGTCGACGGACACGTCCGGGTAGCGTTCCTGACGGCCCGCCAGCGCCTCGGCGAGCAGCCGCTCCTCGTTCGCGGCCAGGTCACCGGCGCCACTCGCGTACGGCGCGGCCGGGTCCTGCGGGGGCGGGACCTCGACCTTCCAGGGGGACCAGGCGTGTACGGCGACGATTCCGGTACCCCGCATCGCGGCCTCGGCGAAGGCGAACTCGATCGCCGCGTCGCCCGCCCCCGAGCCGTCCACGCCCGCGACCACCGGGCCCTCGCGCGCCGGGTCGCCCGCGCCGCGCACGACGAGCACCGGGCAGTGGCTGTGCGCCGCCAGTTGTACGGCCGTCGACCCCAGCAGCAGGCCGACGAACGCGCCGAGCCCGCGGCTGCCGACGACGGCCAGCGCCGCGCCGCGCGACTCCTCCACCATCACCGGCAGCGTGTCACCGGTCACTGCGGCGCCTTCCGTTACGACATCCGGCTCGGCCTCACGCGCGTGCCGTACGGCCTCGTCGACGAGTTCTAGCGCCTGACTGCGCAGCCCGCCCTCGGGCGGGCCCATCGAGAACGGGTCCAATGGAGCCCGCATCATCGGCCGGAAGAACGCGTGTACGACGCGCAGTCCGGTGGCGCGCATCCGCGCCTCGCGCCCCGCGACGGCGACTGCTTCCAAACTGGCGGGCGAACCGTCGATGCCCACCACGACAGGTGCACTCACCATCGGCCTCCGTCTTCACGCGCGGCGCCCGGGGGCGGGCGGCGCCGCTGAATCCACGTACCGTCTCCCCAGGCTTGCCCACCGCAGCCGCTCCCGCCAGTCGGCGGCGGGTGCGCGCGGGTGGGCGGGCGCCAGCGGTCGGGATCGGCGTCGAAGGCGGCGGCGCAGTGGGCGGAGCAGAAGAACACGGTGCCGGTGGGGGTGTCGCGCCGCTCGGCGACGGTCGCCGGGTCCACCCGCATGCCGCACACCGGGTCGACCGTCTCGGGCTCCTGCCGCGGCCGGGTGGACCCGGTTTCGATCCGGGGCGTAGCGGGTTCGGAGGCGGCAGGCGGCAGAGGGAGGGCGTGCCAGCGGCGCAGGCGGCCGGAGTTGGTGACCACCGACAGGGAGGACAGGGCCATGGCCACGGCGGCGATGATGGGGCTGAGGCGCCAGCCGAGGAGGGGGTAGAGGGCTCCGGCGGCGATGGGGATGCCGACGGCGTTGTAGATCAGGGCGAAGAAGAAGTTCTGGCGGATGTTGCGCATCGTGGCGCGGGAGAGCCGGATGGCGGTGGGGACGCCGGTCAGCGACCCGGAGACGAGGGTGACGTCAGCGGCCTCGATGGCAACGTCGGTGCCGGTGCCGATGGCGAGGCCGACGTCGGCGGCGGCCAGGGCGGGGGCGTCGTTGATGCCGTCCCCGACCATGCCGACGACGCGGCCTTCACCTTGGAGGCGGCGTATCTCGTCGGCCTTGTGCTCGGGCAGTACCTCGGCGAGCACGCGGTCCACGCCGACCTGGGTGGCGATGGCGGCGGCGGTGCGGGCGTTGTCGCCGGTGATGACGACGACGTCCAGGCCGAGGCGGCGTAGGGCGGTGATGGCCTGGGGGGAGTCGTCCTTGACGGTGTCGGCGACGGCCAGCACCCCCGCCGGGCGGTCGTCGACGGCGGCCAGGATCGGGGTCTTGCCCTGGGCGGAGAGTTCGTCCGCGACCGGGTCGAGCGGGGTGGTGTCGAGGTGGGCGTCGGACAGCAGGCGGGCGGTGCCGACGAGGACGGCGTGGCCGTCGACGGTGGCCGTCACGCCCTTGCCGGTCACGGAGTCGAAGGCGTCGGCCGCCGGGAGGGGGACCTCCTGGTCGCGGGCTCCGGCGAGGATGGCGGCGGCCAGGGGGTGCTCGCTGTCGGCTTCGGCCGCCGCGACGAGGGACAGCAGCTCGCCCTGCGGCAGGCCACCGGTCGGGCGCACGTCGGTGAGGACCGGTCGGCCCTCGGTGACGGTGCCGGTCTTGTCGAGCACTACGGTGTCGAGCTTGTGGGCGGTCTCCAGGGCTTCGGCGGAGCGGATGAGGATGCCGGCCTGGGCGCCCTTGCCGGTGCCGACCATGACCGAAAGCGGGGTGGCCAGGCCCAGCGCGCACGGGCAGGCGATGATCAGCACCGCGACCGCCGAGACCAGCGCGAGCGTCAGCGCCGGGGCCGGGCCGATCGTGTACCAGAGGGTGAAGGTGGTCAGAGCGACGGCGATGACGGCGGGCACGAAGTAGGCGGAGATGGCGTCGGCGAGGCGCTGGACGGGGGCCTTGGACGCCTGGGACTGGCGGACCAGGCGGATGATCTGGGCCAGCATGGTCTCCGCGCCGACCCTGCTCGCGCGTGTCCGCAGCGAGCCGGTGCCGTTGATGGTCGCGCCGATGACGGTGTCCCCGGACCGCTTGGTCACGGACATCGGCTCACCGCTGATCATGGACTCGTCCACCGCCGAGGACCCGGAGAGCACCTCGGCGTCGACCGGGACCTTCTCCCCAGGGCGGATCACCACCACGTCGCCGACCACGACCTCGTCCACCGGGATCTCGGTCTCGGCGCCGTCGCGCACGACGTGGGCGGTGCGGGCCCGCAGGCCCAGCAGGGCGCGGATGGCCTCCCCGGTGCCCGCCTTGGCGCGCGCCTCCAGCAGCCGGCCGAGCAGGATCAGGGTGAGGATCACCCCGACCGCCTCGTAGTAGACCTCCTGTACGTCCTCGGGCAGTAGGCCGGGCGCGAGGGTGACCAGCAGGCTGTAGCCGTAGGCGGCCGTGGTGCCGAGGGTGATCAGGGAGTTCATCTCGGCGCTCCGGTGCGCCAGGCTCCGCCAGCCGGTGGTGTGGATCGGCCAGCCGGTGTACAGCATCACCGGGGTGATCAACGCCAGCTGCAGCCAGTGATTCAGCAGCCAGCCCGGCACCCACCCGGCGTCGAACACCTCCTCCGCCATCACCGCGAAGAGCACCGGCAGTGTCAGAACCGCGCCCGCCCCCACCCGCCGCGTAAGGTCGGCGATCTCTGCACGCCGCTCGGCGGCCTCCGCGTCCTCGGCCGCCGCACCGGGCTCCGCAGCCTCCCCGCCCGGCGGCAGCCCTGCCACGACCGGGCCGGGGGCGGGCCCGACGGTGGCCGTATCCCGGTCGCTGCCGGGGGCCGCGGCCGGTTCGACCAGCAGCCGGCCGTGAATCATGTTCATCCCGCAGGCGAACCCGAAGGAGCCGGCCTCGGCCGGGCGCAGCCGCACAGTGGTGCGCTCGTACGCCGGCAGCCCCGCGCTGACCCGCAAGTCGGGGAAGACGACCCGGGAGGTACACTCCCCGCTCTCGCGCCGGTCGAAGACCAGCTCCACCGGCACGCCCCGCCGCACCCGGATCACGTCGGGGCTGTAGCCGCCGCGCACCGTGACCTCTATGCGCTGCACCCCGCCTTCCAGCCGCGCGGACCTGGCCCGCCGCGGGCCGAAGAAGAACCAGCCAAGACCCGCGACCAGCCCGACCGTGGCGATCACCACGACAACATCGGCGACACCCATGTCGGCGTGTCCTCCCTGTGTGCGTTCTCCTCCAGTCTCGCTCGCTCGCACCGGTACTCGGTAAGGGCCGCAGGGTCCACCAGTCGGATCCCGGCAGGCCCTGCGCCCGCCGAGGGCTCCACGGGGCGCCCGCACGGGCGGTCACTCTGCGTGGCCGTACCCGCCGACGCACGCCGGCGTTGGCGAGTTCCCAACCGATCGCCGCGAAGCCGAGCGTCTCCGCGCGAAGGACTGGCGCTTGCGTCGTTGCCACTCCCGTGCCGGTGAGCGGGCCCAGGTGAAGTCGTGGGGACCGAGCGGCCGGACGGCAGGGACCTTTGGCCCTGTGATCAAGTGCCGCCGCCGTCACAAAATGGCACAAAAGATGCATTTCCTCTCAAAGGTGAAGCACGCAGTCGGCCTCGACGCGCCGGTGTCTGCGGCACGTCCACCCTCGACGCGCGCGTGAGCGCGAGCGGAGCGCATTCGGATGCCGGCGTTCTGTACCGAGATGCGGAGGAAAGATAATGGCACATACCGTGAAATGGAAGATTGACCTCTATCTCTTCGAAGAGGAGGGGACGACGAAGGCGCGTGTGGTGCTGGACACGGCGACCGCGCAGTTCACCGGGCACGGGGACGCGCACCGGAACCCCGCGGACATGGACGTGCCGGAGATCGGTGACGAGT
This sequence comes from Streptomyces sp. CNX435, assembly GCF_059570575.1. Lineage (NCBI taxonomy): Bacteria > Bacillati > Actinomycetota > Actinomycetes > Kitasatosporales > Streptomycetaceae > Streptomyces > Streptomyces sp. CNX435. The sequence continues at coordinate 149,600 of NZ_JCANTA010000011.1, forward strand.
TGGCGGCCGGCAGGGCGCTGGACGATCTCGGCCGGCAACTGATGGACGTCGCCCAGCGTGACATCGAGGACGTGGCCGCGGCTGCGGTTTCCGGGCGGAATGCGCGCCCGGGGGGCGGCTGGCCGTCGCCGGACCGGATGTGAGGAGGAGGACAGATGACGAAGCCAGTCCGTCGTAGCAGTGGAGCCCTCCAGGCGTGGGATCCCTTTCGCGAGATGGAGGATCTGCACGGTCGCATGGACCGTCTCATGCAGTCCGCCTTTCCGGCCGGTGCCGGACCCGGCACCGTCGGGGCGTGGGCGCCTCTGGCCGACATCGAGGACACCGAGGACGCCTACCTGGTGGAGCTGGAGCTTCCCGGAGTGGACAAGGACGACGTCACCGTGGAGATCAACGATTCCGAGATCGATGTGCACGGCGAGATCAAGGAGAAGGAACGTACCGGCGTGGTGCGGCGGCGCGCCCGCCAAGTCGGGGAGTTCGACTACCGCGCGAGTCTGCCGCCGAACTCGGACACCGGACAGGTGACCGCGGAGCTGGCCAACGGGGTCCTCACCGTCCGGGTTCCGAAAGCCGAGAAGGCCAGGGCGCGGCGCATCGAGATCGAGGGCTGATCGCCGGGCTGCGGCGGCAGCATGAGGGAACGGTGGCGATCATGCAAGCTGAGATCGGCGATCAACTCGTGGTCGAAAGTCCTGCTACCGGAGCTGCAAGACGCGACGGCGAGATCGTTGCACTCCACCATGCGGATGGCACGCCTCCCTACGAGGTGCGCTGGTCGGACACGAACGAGGTGACCCTCGTCTTTCCCGGACCCGACGCGCACATCCGCAGCTTCGCGCACGCGAGCGGGAACGGGAACGGACACGAGCCTTCCCGGCGGCGTACTGGCCGGGCAGGAGGAAGCACAGGCGCCGAGCCGCGGGCGGCCCCGCCGGGCAGGCCGGTCCATCCCGGTGACATCGGCCGCCGCGTGGCCACCGAACGCGAACGCCAGGGGCTGACCCGGGAGGAGACGGCCCGCCGCGCCGGAATAGCGCCCGAGTACCTGGCTTACCTCGAAGAACAGACGGCCGACCCGACCGCGGCGACTCTTGCCCGCCTGGCCGGTGTACTGGGCACCACTCCCGTTGCGCTGCGGGGCGGCACCCACGATCTGCCGCCCGGGCAGGGGCAGGCACTCCTGCATCCCGAGATGCGGGAACTCGACCCTGACGAGTGCCGTCGTCTCCTGTCCGTCTCCGGTGTCGGGCGGGTGGCGGTGTCGACAGAGCATGGACCGGCGGTGGTTCCGGTGAACTACGAGGTCGTCGACGGCGCGATCGCGTTCCGGACCGCTCCGGACTCGGTCCCGGCGGCGGCCGTGGGCTCGGAGGTCGCCTTCGAGGTCGACCACGTGGACGAGGCCATGAGCCGGGGATGGAGCGTGCTCGTGGTCGGGCCCGCACGCGTGGTCACCGATCCCCACGCCGTACGGAGGCTGATCGATCGCGCCCATACCTCACCCTGGGCCGGGGGTGAACGGGAGATGTGGGTGTCGATCCAGCCCACGCGTATCACCGGGCGTCGCATCACTGAGGGCGGGCCATAGCGCAGGCGTGCCACTGCGGCGGGCGGCTGAGTTCGCCGAGTCCCGGCAGCCGTCGGTGGAGGTGTCGACGGTGCTGGCGGAGGAGGAGCCGGCGTCGGTTCTGCTGCAGGAGGTGACGGTCGCCCGGCTCAGACCGGAACGGCCACCGCGTGGAATGCCGTCGCGGGCGGAACGGCGTTGACGCCGGTAGACGGCGCGCTCATCGCGCTGTCACGCGTACCGCCGTCACCTTGCACTCGGGGCAGGACGTGACGACATCGGCGTGTTCGGGTCGATGTTGACGGAGGTGCCGTACTTCTCCAGCCAGGACGCGACGGGGAGCACGACGTCGGCGCGGCGGGCGGTCTCCGACAGGAACAGCTCGTTGCACACCACCAGCGGGCAGGCGTCCAGCGCGCGGGCCACCTGGTCGGTGTCGGGGTCGGTGGCACAGACGTCCTCGCCGGTGATCCACAGCGCCCGGAGTGCACCCGACCGGGCGGCGGCGAACATGTCCGGAATCCTCAGTCCGGGGCGCTCCGCTCCGGGGTCTTCTCCCGTACCCGCTCTGCTTCCGGCCAGGGACTCCAGCAGCCGCTGCCCGGGCCGTCCGCTCCGGTCGGCCAGTGCGCGAAAGGCGTCGAAGCGGTCTCCGGGGCCGGTGGGAGTCATGACCCCATCCTGGGGTCAGCCGCAAGCCCCGCAATCGTGGCAAAGGGCATCGGTAGAGGCGTCGCGGCCCGGGTGCGCCCGGTTCAGCGTCGGCGCCGTCGAGCATCCGGGTGTTGTTGGACGCGGGCCCGCAGCCGCTCCCGGGCAGGTCCCCGCCGCGGTGCCGGGACGGCCGTACGTTACCCGCGAGAGGAGGCGGTGCCGATGACCGCGGCGGCACCCGGCGCTACGGACTTTCTCGCCGCCCGTGGGATGACGCTGCACCTGGGCACTCCGCAGGACCCCGCGGGCACCGGCAGCGTGTGGGCGGTGGCCGCGGCCAAGGAGGCGGCCTTCACCGCCCACCTCGACACACACGGGGTGGACGCGTATCCGGGCACCGTGCACCTGCTGGACCGGCTGCGCCGGGCCGGCGTGCCCTGCGCAGCCGTCTCCGCCTCTCGGCATGCCCGTGGCCTGCTGCTCCGCGCCGGCGTACGGGCCTGCTTCGCCTGCCTGGTCAACGGCACCGACGTCGACCGTCTCGGCCTGCGGGGCAAGCCCGTGCCGGACCTCTTCCTCGAAGCAGCCCGTCGGCTGCGGACCGAGCCGTACGAGGCCGCGGTCGTCGAGGACGCCCTGGCCGGCGTCGAGGCCGGCCGGGCCGGCGGCTTCGCCCTGGTGGTGGGAGTGGACCGGACCGGCACCGGGGCGAGCGCCGCCGACCTGCGGCGGTGCGGCGCGAATCTGGTGGTCCGCGACCTGACGGAGTTGCTCGTCCCATGAGCGACGACTGGACCTGGGCGTACGAGGGCTACGACCGGCACCAGGAACGGCTACGCGAGGCGCTGTGCACGCTGGGCAACGGCCGCTTCGCCACTCGCGGCGCCGCTCCCGAGTCCCGCGCCGACGAGATCCACTACCCGGGCACGTACGCCGCCGGCGTCTACAACCGTCTCACCTCCACCGTCTCCGGACGGCAGGTCGAGAACGAGGACATGGTCAACCTGCCGAACTGGCTGCCGCTGCGCCTCCGCGTCCGCCCGGAGGGTGACGCCCCCGGCCGCTGGCTCACCACCGCCGACGCCGACCCCGCCGCGTACCGGCAGCGCCTGCGGCTGCGCACCGGGGTGCTGGAGCGCAGCGCCGTCTTCGCAGACCCGCAAGGGCGCCGCATCGAGTTGGACGAGACGCGCCTGGTGCACATGGGCGACCCGCACCTGGCAGCCCTGCGCACCACGCTGACCCCGCTCGGCTGGTCGGGAACGCTGGAGGTCGAGGCGGCGCTCGACGGCTCCGTGACCAACTCCGGCGTCGAGCGCTACCGCTGGCTCGCCGGCCGGCATTTCACCGGCGTCGGCACCGGCGCCGGCGAGCCCGACACGGTGTGGCTGTGCTGCCGTACCAGCGGCTCCGGCGTACGCATCGCGCTGGCGGCCCGCACCCGGGTCACCGCGGGTGAGGTCACCGGCTCACGGCCCGTGCACCACGGCGACGCGCGCGTCGCCCGGCGCCTGACCGTCCGCGCCGCGGCCGGCGAGCCGGTCACCGTGGAGAAGACCGCGGCGCTGTACACCTCGCGGGACCCCGTGATCGCCGACCCGCTCACGGCCGCCCGCGCACACGCCTCCCGGAGCCCGGACTTCACCGCCCTCCTGGTCTCACACACCGACGCCTGGGAGCGCCTGTGGCAGCGGACCGAGCTTGAGGTGCCGGGGGAAGCCCGCAAGATCCTGCGGCTGCACCTCTTCCACCTGCTGCAGACCCTCTCCCCGCACACCGCGGAGCTGGACGCCGGGGTGCCCGCGCGCGGCCTGCACGGTGAGGCGTACCGCGGGCACGTCTTCTGGGACGAGCTGTTCGTGCTGCCGTACCTGAACCTCCACCTGCCGGAGGTCTCCCGGGCCCTGCTCGACTACCGCCACCGGCGCCTGCCCGCGGCCCGCCGGGCCGCCGCCGCTGCAGGGCACCGCGGCGCCATGTACCCCTGGCAGAGCGGCAGCGACGGCCGTGAGGAGACCCAGGAGCTGCATCTCAACCCGCGCTCCGGCCGGTGGCTGCCGGATCACAGCCGGCTGCAGCACCACGTGGGCCTGGCCGTCGCCTACAACGTCTGGCGGTACGGCCAGGCCACCGGTGACACCGCGTACCTGCACGGCAGGGGCGCCGAGACGGTGCTGGAGGTCGCGCGCTTCTTCGCCGACCTCGCCGCCTGGGACTCCGCGTACGGCCGCCACCGCATCCGCGGCGTGGTCGGCCCCGACGAGTACCACGACGCCTACCCGGGGGCCGGGCGGCCGGGGCTCGACGACAACGCCTACACCAACGTCACCGCCGCCTGGGTGCTGGGGCGCGCGCTCGAACTCCTTGCCGGGCTGCCCGGGGCACGTCGGCGCGAGCTGGTCGAGCGGATGCGACTGGGAGAGGAGGAGACGACCCGATGGGACGAGGTTTCCCGCGCCCTCCACGTGCCGTTCCACCGCGACGTGATCAGCCAGTTCGAGGGCTACGGCGAGCTTGCCGAGTTCGACTGGGACGGCTACCGCAGCCGCTACGGCGACATCCGCCGCCTCGACCGGATCCTGGAGGCCGAGGGTGACACCGTCAACCGCTACCAGGCATCCAAGCAGGCCGACGTCCTCATACTCGGCTATCTCTTCTCCCCGGCCGAACTCGCCGGTGTCTTCGGCAGACTGGGGCACCACTTCGACGACGAGCTGTGGTGCCGCACCGTCGACTACTACCTGGCCCGCACCAGCCACGGCTCGACCCTCTCCAGCCTCGTGCACGGCTGGGTCCTCGCCCGGGCCCGCCGCAGCACGGCCTGGAGGTACTGCCTGGAGGCGCTCACCAGCGACGTTGGCGACATCCAGGGCGGCACCACCGGCGAGGGCATCCACCTGGGCGCCATGGCCGGCACCCTCGACATGGTCCAGCGCGGCCTCACCGGCCTGGAGACGCGCGAGGACAGTCTGTGGCTCGACCCTGTACCGATGCCGCAGATGTCCGAGTACGTGCTGCGCGTGCGCTACCGCGGCCACCAGGGCATCGAACTGCGCCTGTGCGCCGGCCGACTCCACGTCACCGTCCCGCTGTCCACGGAGCCGCCGCTCACCCTCGTACTTCCCGACCGCACCGTCACCGTCGAACCGGGCGAGTCCCGCCGGCTCCGGCTCCCCGACGCCTGAACGACCCTGCCGGCACCGAAGCCCCGGCGGCTCCGCCGGTGTCCGCCTTCCCCGGGGCTCAGGCCGCGAGGGGAGTGCCGCCGGCGTCGTCCACCTGGAAGGACAGGCGGTGGGAGACGCCGACCACGCCGTCCACCGAGCGGCAGAGCCGTACGATGATGGGGATCAGGCTCCTGGTCTCGATCACTCCCCGCAACTCCACCCGGCCGCCCTGTACGGCAACAGACACCTGTGTGGGCGCCAGGCCCACGGTCTGCTGCAGGAGGTCGTGCTCGATCTCCTCCCGGATGGCGTCGTCCCTGCGGAGGAAGATCCGGAGGAGGTCCCGACGGCTGATGATGCCCAGCAGCCGGTCCGTGTCGTCCACCACAGGCAGTCGCTTGATGTGCTGCACCTCCATGAGCTGAGCGGCTTCAACGACGTTCCAGTCGGGGTGAGCGCAGACGGCGGGGGCGGACATCAGCTCCTCGGCACGAGTGCCCTGGGCTTTGGCGCGTTCCCACGCCTCGAGGGGCGGCAGGGGCACCCTCCCGCCTATACCGGGCTGGTCACTGGCCTTCCGCAGCAGATCGGCCTCCGACACCACGCCGATGGGCCGTCCGCCGTCGTCGACGACGGGGAGTGCGGTGATCTCGTGTTCGGTCAGCAGGCGGGCGATCTCCTTGAACGGGGTGTCGTACCGGGCACTGACGACGTGCCGGGTCATCAGGTCGCTGACCTTGCGGTGCTGCATCTTCCCTCCCACGCTCGGGTTGTCATTCGTGCGGGACGACGGCGACGGGTGCGGTGGCGTGGTGCAGCAGGGCGTGCGTCACCGGACCGATCAGCGTGGGGAACCGCAGGTGCTTGTGCATGCGGCGTCCCACGACGAGCAGTTCGGCGTCGGCGCCCTGCTCCAGCAGCCGCGGCGCCACCTCGCCGTCCAGCAGCGCGCGCTCCACCTCGACGTCCGGGTAGCCGGTCCGGAAGGCGTCGAGGGCGGAGTCGAACTTCTTCTCCGTGTTCGCCTGCAAACCGGCGCCGACCTTCGGGTTCGGCAGTGCCGACGGATATGCATAGATGGACGAGCGCTGCCACATGTGGACGACGCGGAGCGTGCGACCCGCCCGGCGGGCGGCATCGAAGGCGAATTCCAGTACCGGTTCGAAGCGGTGGTCGAGATCTACGCCCACCACCACGGGAAGGTCCCGTTCCCCGGTGTCCGGCTGCCAGCCTTGGCGTACCAGGACGGCGGGCCCGGTGGCGTGCGCGACCACCGGCAACGCGATACTCCCGGTGAAGAAGCCCGCAGCCGCACCGATGCCCCGCGACCCCAGGACGAGTAGTTCACCCTCCTGCGATGCGTCGAGAAGCGCCGCCACCGCCGGCTCGGTCGTCACGCCACCGCTGATCTCTACTTCCGGGTACCGTTCCGCCGTCTCCCGGCATGCGGCGGCGATCCGCTCCCGGACCCACTCCTCGTGCAGCGAGCCGCTGGGGCCGACCTGCCCGCCACCCGTGGGCGACGCCTCGGCGTGGACGATGCGCAGAGAGATCCGACGCGAGGCCGCTTCCGCCGCCGCCCACCGAACAGCCGCCATGCTCGGATCCGACCCGTCCACGCCGACCACCACGTGCCGCGCTGTCAATGCTGCCTCCCTGGGCCGACCGGGCTTGTGGTCACGTGCTGCCCGGTCACGGAAGAGCGTCGCGACATGCGCCATGCCGCCCCCTCAGGCTGCCGTGGCGACACCGTGGACCACGAGGGCCGTACGGGTTCAACGCAGGGACCTTCGGGCACCGCCCCGGGCCGGCCGGCGCCGACCGTGACGCTTCGCGATCGGTCCAGTGCGCCGTGCGACACCGCCCCGCATCGGCGGCGGGCCGACAAGTCTGGCGTTAACGTGAGGAAAAGGGGCGTGGAGCGAGGTCGCACGGAGGGCCGGTGAGTGAGCGAGGCGTGAGCCCGTACAGACGCCGTCCGGGCGAGCCTGTACATGACCCGGAACCGTTGCGGTTCACCGAACGGTGGCTTGAGGCCAACGCGGACATCACCGCCGGTCTGCTCTCCGGGCTGGAGGAACCCGCCGTCGTGGAGATGATCGTCGACCGTGCCCGCCGCATTCTGCGGACGGACCTCGGCGTCCTCGCCCTGACCGAGGGGGACTCCGGACAGCTGCGGGTGGCGCTCGCCTCCGGGGACGAGGCGGAGACGTACCAGGGTGTGCTGCTGCCCCGCCGCGGATCGTTCGTGGGAGCGGCTGCCGAGGCCGGGAAGCCGATCACGAGCACCGACATCTCCCGTGATCCGCGGATCACCGCGGGACCGCCCAGGCCGCAGACGCTCGGGCCGGCGGTCGCCGTCCCCATGGTCGCCGGGGAGGGCGTCCGGGGAGTGCTGCTGCTCGCCCGCTGCGACCCTCTCGATATGTTCACCGAGGTCGAGACCGGCCCTCTGCTGGCCTTCGCGGGGCAGGCCGCGATCGCCATGGAACTCGCCGACCGCCGGCGCGACGCGGAGCAGATCGCGCTCCTGAAGGACCGCGACCGCATTGCGCGGGACCTGCACGACCTCGCGATCCAGCGGCTGTTCGCCACCGGGATCTCGGTGCAGAGCGCTCTGCGGTTCGTCGAGCACGAGGAAGCCCGCGCACGTCTGCTGCGTGCGGTGGACGACCTGGACGAGACCACCCGGATCATCCGCTCGACGATCTTCGGTCTCCGCACCAGGCGGGGAAGGGAAGGCGGTGGTCTGCGGGCCGAGGTCGTCCGGGCGGTGGAGGACGCCGTGCCGGCCCTCGGGTTCACACCCTCCCTCCGTCTGGAGGGTCTCATCGACACGGACGTGCCCAGGGATGTCGCCGACGCCGTCGGGGCGGTGCTGGGTGAGGCTCTCACCAACGTCGCCCGGCACGCGCAGGCGACCGCCGCCGAGGTGGCCCTGACCGTGACCGACGGTACGGCCACGTTGTCGGTGCAGGACGACGGGGTGGGTATGCCGCAGAACGGCCGTCGCAGCGGACTGGCGAATCTCGCCGACCGCGCGGAGAAACTGGGCGGACGGCTCTCGGTCGCGGCTCCGCGGCAGGGCGGCACGAGTGTGACCTGGTCCGTGCCCCTCGCCGGGAAATGACCGGGCAGCCCGGATAACCCCCGGCCCGGGTCACCGGCCCCCGGTGCCCTCGCCGTCCGGTCGTACGCCGGCCTGAGTGGCGATGACGGCGGCCTGGATGCGGCGCTCGACCCCGAGCTTGCTGAGCAGCCGGGAGATGTTGTTCTTGACAGTCTTCTCCGAGAGATACAGCTTCTTGCCGATCTCCCGGTTGGTGAGCCCGTCGCCGATCAGCGCGAGGATTTCCCGCTCCCGGGGAGCGAGGTCCGACAGCGGACCCTGCTCCCCGGCGGCCTCGGGCTCGCCCCGGAGGCTGTCCAGCAGCCGGCCGGTCGTGGCCGGATCCAGCATCGACTGACCCGAGGCGACCGTGCGCACGGCCGCGACCAGGTCAGAGTTCTTGATCTGCTTGAGTACGTAACCGGCCGCCCCGGCGAGAATCGCGTCCAGCAGTGCCTCGTCGTCGTCGAAGGAGGTGAGCATCAGGCAGGGGAGGTCCGGCATCCGGGAACGCAGTTCCCGGCACACCGCGATGCCGTTGCCGTCCGGGAGCCTGACGTCGAGGACCGCCACGTCGGGCCGGAGAGCAGGGCCGCGGGCCATGGCCTGGCCGGCGGTCGACGCCTCCCCGACCACCCGGATGTCGGGCTCGTCCTCCAGCAGGTCCCGGAGCCCGCGCCGTACCACCTCGTGGTCGTCGAGGAGGAAGACCCGAATCGGCGCCGCCGTGGAGGCGGTGAACCCACCCGGTTCGGTCACGTCGGCTCCTCGGGCGGGGGAGCTGTCGCGCCCTCCGGTTCTCCCTCGTGGCCCGGAGCCGCCGCCCCCCGCCGGCCCTCCCCAGGCGCGCCGTCCGGCCGCTCCAGACGGAAGCCGACATCCACGACGCCTTCGACCGCGCGCGCCATGCGTGCCGCCAGTGGTACGAGAGATGTGTTGCGGAACCAGCCCGTGAGCGTCACGACGCCCTTGTTGACTTCTACGTGCACGGTGGCCCCTCCCAGGGGGAAGAGGGGTTCGATGGCCTGCTGCCGCACGTCTTCGGCGATGTCCTGATCGGACCGCAGGAAGACCTTCAGCAGGTCGCCGCGGCTGACGATGCCGGTCAGGTGCCCCTCGCCGTCCACGACCGGAAGCCGCTTCAAGCGCCGCAGGGCCATGGCCCGGGCGGCCTCCGCGAGGGTCACGTCGGCCCGTACGGACACGGCGGGCGCGGTCATGAGGTCGCGTGCGACCACCGCGCCGGCCTTCACGATGTGCTCCGGTCGCCGGATCCGGTCCGCCGCCGACAGCGCGCTGTCGTGGTACTCCTCCTTGGGCAGCAGGTCGGCCTCCGACACCACCCCGATGACACGGCCGTCGCCCTCCAGCACGGGCAGCGCGCTGACCTCCCACTTCCGCAGCGTCGCGACGATCTCCTTGAAAGAAGCCTCCGGCCCGACCGCGACGACCGTCCGTGTCATCACGTCGCTGACCAGATACGGCGAATGGTTCATGACGATCCTTCCGGGGCCGGGGCAGGACACGGGCCGCGCGCCCGGACGAGCAAGGTCGAATTACCACTCCGTCACCGGAATCTCCTCGTGCGGGCGGAACTATCACTCGAACGGCGAACAGGTCAGGACCGCTCAGACAGGTCCGCCGTGGTCACTCCGTCGTGCGGGCGTCGTGCCTCCCCACGGGCGGCCAGGGGCCCGACCGGGACCCTTCGGCTCGCAGCCGGGCCGAGTGGCCCCTCCACCGGCCACTCCTCCCGGCGGACGCTGGAGGGGAGATCGGCGGCGCGCGGGCCGCCGGAGAGGCGACTTCGACGAAGGGACGTGAGGGTGATGGAACACCCCCTGGTCGTCGGTACCGACGGCTCCACTCACAGCATGCAGGCCATCGACCTGGCGGCCGACGAAGCGGTCCGCCACGGTGTGCCGCTGCGAGTCGTGTTCGCCTCGCTCTGGGAGCGGTACGAATCGGTGGTCCCCGACATCCGGGAGGACGAGCGGCCACCGCTGGAGGTGCTCGCCGAGAACATCGCCGCGTCCGGTGCGGAGCGGGCGGTCAGGCGTCAGCCGGATCTGAAGGTGACCAGCCGGATCCTGGCCGACGAGCCGGCAACCGCCCTCCAGGAGGAGAGCCACGGGGCACTCGCCGTCGTCACCGGCTCCCGCGGGCGGGGCGGCGTCGCCTCTCTTCTGCTCGGATCCGTGAGCCTCGCGGTGGCCGCCCGGGCCGCCTGCCCCGTCATCGTGACCCGGGGAGACGAGAAGACCTGGGCCGACCTCTCCCGTCCCGTCGTCCTAGGTGTGAGCGAACTGGCCGAAGGGCAGGCCGCCAGCGAGTTCGCCTTCCGCGAGGCGGCGGCACGGCGCAGCCCGCTGCTGGCCGTACGGGCATGGCGATGCCCCATCTACGAGACCGCCGACCACCCCCACCTCGGGCACGACTCCGCCGTGCTCCACGAGGAGAGAGCCGCGGCAGTCCTCACCGACGTGCTGTACGAGCCGCAACGCGCACACCCGGACGTCGAAGCGCGGCCCCGCGTCGCCGAGGGCCCGGCCCACCACGTGCTCATGGGCGCCTCCGCCGAGGCCGGCCTGGTCGTGCTCGGCGCACCCCGCCGGCGCGGGCACGTCGGACTCCAACTGGGGCGCGTGACGCACACGCTCCTGCACCACGCCCCGTGCCCCGTCGCCGTGGTCCCCGAGCGGCACTGACCGCGCGGCCGGCCGCTGTTCGGTGACCCGGAGAAGGACATCATCAACTGGCGGCTGATCGAGAACCACTGGCAGGACCTCATGCGGGTGGTGCTGTCGATCCGCGAGGGCCGGCTGTCCTCGGCCGCGCTGCTGCGCAGGTTGGGCAACGAGTCCTGGCCGCGTGACCGGTGCGGTCTACGTGATTGATGTGTGATGAAGCTGCGCCGGTCCAGTCGGAAGGGGCGCCCGAAACCACCTCCTATGGCTCGATGTCGAGCACGTCTTCCACCGGGCGACGTGGTGTCACCGGGCCCTGCTCGCCGTATCCCAGGCGCAACACCATCTGCACGAACCCCGTCGCCGACTGCGGGTCGCGTACGGCCCAGCGGAGTTCCGGCGTTTCGAGCGGGTGGGACGTGAGCGAGGTTGCCAGCCCGTCCAGGGTCGCTTCGAGAAGGACGCGTTCCAATGCCTGTCCCGCCTTGAGCCAGTCCTCCGGCCGGTCGCCGGTTGTGCCCAGCAGGGCCAGATGAGGTTTGTTCTCGAACGTGGCCACATCGCGGCCGGTCACGGGGCGCCGGCCTGCGAAGTCGCGCACCGGGGCCTTTCCGGCCCGCTTGCGCGGGCCGAAGGCGTAGTCGGGGATTCCGTCGGCCGGCGTGCCGGTCATGTCGGCGCCGATACGGGTCCAGCGGACGACGTCCTGGAACTTGCCGGGGTCCAACGAGTCCCGCCCCTCGGCATCGTGAACCAGGTCCAGCACGGACTCCACATGCCATTCGGAGGGAAAGAGCAGCCGTGTTCCTTCCCGTAGGGCCGCGCCGCACAAGGCGTCCTGTATGGCCCTGGGTATGTCTTCTTCCGAGAACGGATAACGGCTGGTGTGCCGACGGCGGATAGCTGGGTACAGGGGGGCGAGATCGGTCTCCGGGCGTACGGGATCGGTCAGCTCCACCATCGCGAGCAGCTCCGGGTCCGCTGGGTCGGGCAGCAGGCGGGTGGTCGACTCCCAGCCCGCGTGAGCGGCGGCGACACGCAGGTTGAACAGGGCCGCGCCGCATCCGATGTGGAGGGCACGGGTGGTGGGGTCGGTGTGTGGCATGGTCCGCTCGGGATCCGATCGGATGTGGAAGGTGCGGCCGGCGCGGAAAAAGCGGAACTTCCACGGCTGCGCGTTGTGCATGGACGGTGCGGCCGTGGCGTCGCTGACGAGGGCCGTCACGGTCTTCGCGTCAAGGGGTTGTACGGACACCGGGGGCCTCCCTCCGGGAGCCGACTGGCCTGGGCGCAACAGCGGCCCGCCTCTACTCAGAGTAGTCGCGGCGCGCCCGCACGGCAGCGCTGAGCATCGGGGATAACGTCACCACTGATCTTTTCCGTGGCTAAGTACCGCAATTCGATCAGTGCCGCCAGTGAGGGGCGCCCGGCGGCAGCACCGGTTCCGACGACTGAGCAGGAGATGGGCCGTGAACTTCACCGGGCGCGAGTGGTGGGCCCTCGTCCACGGGATGATCCTTGGCGCCGCCTTCCTGCTCGCCTTCGCCGGCGGGCTTGCCGAGCTGTACAGCCTCAAGCCCGCCCTGATAACGCGCGAGGGTGTGGTGGAGCGGATGCGGCGGGTCCGGATCGGCGTCACCGCCATGGCGGTGACAGCATGGGCGACCGTGATCACTGGCACCTGGGTCGTCTACCCGTGGTATCGGGCTGAGAACCCGGACAGTCCCAGGTCACAGCTGCTTGCCAACCCGGACACGGCTGACTGGCACGAATTCGGCATGGAGTGGAAGGAGCACATCGCCTGGCTCAGCCCGATCCTGGCCACTGCCGTCGTCTTCATCGTCTGGTACTACGGCCCGGGCCTGATCCGGCACAACCGGGTCCGCCACACCACCATCACCCTGTTCGTCCTCGCCTTCGCCTTCGCCGCGGTAGCAGGGGCATTCGGCGCCTTCATCACCAAGGTGGCACCCGTCCAATGACCAGGCTCTGAGAAAGGGGGTCGCGGACATGGAACCCAAGAACGGGGCGACACCCACCGCAGACGGAGGGGAAGAGGACTTCCCCCTCAGCGAAAAGGCGGAGGGACCGATCTCGGCAGCGATCATCGCCTCGGGCGTCGGAGCCACCGCACTGGGCGTTCTCACTACGCTTGCCGAGGCCAGCACGACGGTCAAGGACGGTCTGGAGTGGAGCGACTCGGTCGGTCCGCTGTCCGGCAAGACCATCCTGGCCATGGTGGTGTGGCTGGTGGCTTGGGGAGTCCTGCATAACGTACTGCGCAACAAGCCGTTCGAGACCGTGCGTGCCCTCGTCATCGGCCTTGTGCTCATCGCCATTGGGGGCCTCGGAACCTTCCCGCCGTTCTTCCAGCTCTTCGCGTAGGCCCTGTACTCGTGTAGCTGCCGTCACCCGACAGTCGCTGTCGGTAATCGTCGACGCAATCCGTAAGGCTCACACTCCCTGTGATTAACCGATACTTCCATTTATGAGAGTATCCTGAATGGAAGCATCAGGGCTGCGCTATGGAGGCGGACCGCTGTCAACTACCCGGCCTGAAGGGCCGGGTTTGCAGGCAGAGTGAGAGCTGATGTCCCACTGTGGTTCCCTGCGTCCGGTACCGCTAGGCGGTACTGGGGCGGTTGACTGCGCCCCGCTTCCACGCGGCATCGGCCCGGTGGGCGACGTTGCGGGAGCCCCAGCGCCCGCGCCACCGCGATCGCCGCACACACCTCCGCCCGCGGCAGCGGCCGCGTCGGCCGCCACGAGGACACCGACTACGGCCGGCTGCTGATGACCGGCACGCCCCGCCTCCAGGCCCGCGAGCGAGTGGCCCGGCAGATCGAGGAGTCCTGGAGCGTTGGAGAGCGCACGCGGACGGGTAGCCGGAGCGCGCGGCCGACCGACGAGAACCCCGCCTCGGCCGACAACCGGGGCCCGGGAGCCGGCAGTTCCCCGGCGGAGAACGACCGGCCCCAGCACGAACGGGCAGCCCGTCGCGGGCGGTCGCGGCGTCGAGCCCTGGATCCACCGCCACGCCGTGATCTCCGCCCACGGATCGACGGCCCGCGGACTGCCCCGGCCGCCGAGACCGTCGTGCACCCGGTAAAGGTGGTGGAGCCCCACCGGGTCCTCGCGGTCGAACTCCGTCTCCGGGCCGATGCCCAGGATCTGCTGCGGGGCGTCGTACGGCCGCGCGGTGCGGGTGACGAAGGTCAGGGCGCCGGCGTACTCACCCGACAGCGAGGCGCAGGCGAGGGCGATCCAGCGGGCGACGGTCTCCTGCTCGGACTCGACGAGGACGATCTGCCGCCCGGCCCGGGCGTCGAAGAGACGCCGTACGTCCGCGAGGAACGGTGCGACCCGTCCGCGCTGCTCGCGCGCGAAGGAGACGAGCATCTCGTGGTCGAAGTGCCCGGCGGGCCGGGGCAGTTCCGCGTCCTCGTCCCATACCTCCGAGCGCCAAGCGTCGATAGGCCAGAGGTCGCCCAGGCCCTTCCCGCCGGCGGGCAGGTGCAGGGCGTCCACGCGCCGCTCCGCTGCCCCGCCGCGATGTGCGGAACTCCCCCGCACCGTACGGGCGCTGCATAGCAGTCCTGCACCGTCGGGCAGCCTGCCGTAACTGAGCGAGCCGCCCGAGTCCTCCGCTCCCGGTGCGCTCCCCCGTGGGGGGCTGACGGCGATGAGAGCCTCCGCCTGCTCCCACAGCTCCGCCTCCGCCGACGCGCCCCCCGCAGCCGACGCACGCGGTCGCCCATCTGCTCCGTGCCGCCTCCCCCCGCCCCGTCGCGTTGGTCCGCCGACAGCCATTTTTTACGGACACCGCCGACGCGGCGCAGGCGCACAGCCGACTTTCGGCCGTGCCGTCCGGCTGCGGCGCGTACAGCAGTCCCTGTCACCAAGAGTGTGGCCCGGTTGTCCAGGAAGCACCGACCCCGGTCCCGCGCTGCCGGAAGCGTTTACGCGGGGTCCGCTTCGTATTACCTTGGGAGCGCTCCCATCGATGCCCCAGGAGGAGTGACCACCCCTCCTGCCCCCCGCCAGAGAGGCATCGGCCATGCAGACGTCACCCGGCAGCAGCCGTAGGACAGTCCTGCCCTCACTCGCCGCCGCCGCGATCACCCGGACCAACCCCGACGGCGGCGCCTGAGCGACGCCGACCCGGCCTCCCTAGAGGAAGGACAACACGTGTTTCGACGCAGACACCTTCTCGCCGGCCTGATCTCCCTGCTGGCACTGATCGCAGTCCTGGTGCCCACCGCCGGCACCGCCCACGCCCAACCCGGCGCCGGAGTACGGGTCATGCCGCTCGGCGACTCGATCACCGACGGCTTCAACGTCCCCGGCGGCTACCGCGTCGACCTGTGGCAGAAGTTCGTGGCAGGCGGCCAGGACGTCGACTTCGTCGGCTCCCAGTCCAACGGTCCCGACAGCCTCGGCGACAGGGATCACGAAGGCCACTCGGGCTGGACGATCTCCCAGATCGACCAGAACATCTCGGCCTGGCTGACCACTTACAACCCCGACACCATCCTGCTGCACATCGGCACCAACGACATGTACGGCGGCGACCCCGCCGGAGCACCGCAACGGCTCGCCGGCCTGGTCGACCACATCACCACGCAGGCGCCGGACGCGGACCTCTACGTGGCGACGATCATCCCACTGGGCTTCAACGACTCGGTCGTGCGGGCTTTCAACGCGACGATCCCCGGAATCGTGGAGAACGCGGCCAACGCCGGAAAGAACGTGCATCTGGTCGACATGTACAGCGCGCTGACCGCCGCCGACCTGGCCGACGGCGTACACCCCAACGCGGGCGGCTACAGCAAGATGGCCACGGTCTGGTACGGCGCCCTCGGCGACACCCCGGCCCCGACCGCCGCATGCGCCACACCTGCGCACGTGCTGTGCGCCTGACCGCGGGCCCTTACGGGGTGGAACGACCGTAAGGAACGCGCCCGCGCGCTCGCGCCGTTCACCATGGCGGGAGTTGACCAGGCGCCCTGGTGCGAGGGCAGCTCTCGCGCCAGGGCGCCAGGGCGCCAGGGCGCCAGGGCGCCAGGGCGCCAGGGCGCCGGCTCGTCGTTCGCTACGGCTTGCGCGCGACGCCGCAGTGGATCGCCGCCTTCGGCGGCTCACCGACCATCGCCGCGTCAGGCCGCCACTGCGGCGTGGACACCACGCCCGGCTCCACCAGCTCAAGGCCGTCGAAATACGCGGTGATCTGCTCGACGGTGCGGTTGGTGTACTCGTGGCCGGGGTTGTTCTCGTTGAACCCGTCGACCGCCGCCACCCTCGCCGGATCGGTGGTGTCGCCGTCGCTGACCACCAGATACGAGCCGGAGCAGACCACGTCCAGCAGCCGCGCCCGAATCGCGAGCGCCTCGTCGTAGTCGGGGATGTTGCCGAACAGACCGAGCAGCGTGAGCCCCACCGGCCGGGTGAAGTCCAGCGTCTCCGCGGCCTGCTCAAGCAGGCGGTCGATGTCGCGTGCGTCGGCGTCGATGTACGCGCATTCCCCCTCCGGGGTGGAGGTCAGCAGGGCGCGCGCGTGGGTCAGGACGATGGGGTCGTTGTCCACGTACACGATCCGGCAGGCCGGGTCGACGGCCTGGGCGACCTCGTGGGTGTTGTCCACGGTCGGCAGCCCGGTGCCGATGTCGAGGAACTGACGTATGCCCTCCTCCCGGGCGAGGTAGCGCACCGCACGGCGCAGGAAGGCACGCTGCTGGCGAGCGTCTACGACGATCCCCGGGAAGGTTGCCATGACGGCGTCGCCGGCTGCGCGGTCAGCGGCGTAGTTGTTCTTCCCGCCCTGCCAGTAGTCCCACATGCGCGCCGAGTGCGCCACGCTCTGGTCTATCCGGTCTTCCATGCTGCCTGCTGCGTCGTCTGCCACGGCCGTTGTCTCCTGATACGTGCGGGGGCAACTGTCGACCTACAGCAGCACGTTGACGGCCCGGCCGCCTGTTCGCGGCGGCCGGGCCGGTGTGCCCGCCGACAGCCGGCCACCGCGCCCCGGGACGGGGACCGGGGTGGCCGGCTGCCGGCTGCGCTGCCGGCTGCGCTGCCGGCTGGGCTGCCGGCGTCAGACCGCGGCCGGTGCGATGCCGGCCAGTTCGGCTTCGTGGAGCTGGCGTACCAGCGTCGTGCGGGCGCCGGAGACGCGGGAGCGCACGGTGCCCACGGGGCAGTCGCTGAGCAGCGCCGCCTCCGCGTACGGCAGGCCGACCAGCTGCGTCAGCACGAACGCCGCGCGCCGCTCGGCCGGGAGTACGGCCAGCAACTCGGCCAGGGCAACGCCCTCGTCGTGTCCCGGCAGGCCGCGCGCCTGGGCACGCTCCGCCGCGGACTGCCAGTCGTCCGTGTCCGCCAGCCGCGACCGGGCGGAGGCCCGCCGCGGACCATCAGTTCGTGACCTGCACCGCGCCCGCTGGCAGCCCTTCGCAGGAGGCGCTGGACCGGCTCACCGGAAGCCTGCCCCGAGCGGCACACCCGGCGCCCCGAGCGGCGGAATCGACGTCGTGAGCGGCTCGGTCGTCATCACGGGCCCACGTCAGCCGGGTGGGCCAGGTCGTGCCGGGCGGCGAACACGGCCAGGCGGACGCGGTTGGTGGCGTTGGTCTTCGTCATCAGGCTGGCGACGTGCGTTTTCACCGTTGTGACGCCCACGCGGAGCCGTTCGGCGATCTCGCCGTTGGACAGACCGGAGGCGACGAAGGTCAGTACCTGCTGTTCCCGTGCGGTGAGGTCGGGGAGGGCGGGCGCGTCACGGCCGGGGGGCCGGGTGGTCTGGTGGGTGCGCAGGGCCTCGTCGACCAGGCGGCGCAGGACGCCGGGGCTGAACGGGTTGTCGCCGTTCGCGGCGCGGCGGATCGCGGCGAGCAGTTCGACGGGGGTGGAGTCCTTGGCGAGGAAGCCGGACACCCCGGCGGCCAGGGCCGGGTACAGGTGCTCGTCGTCGTCGAAGGTGGTGAGGACGACGACGTGGGTCGCGGGGCGTTCGGCGAGGATGCGGCGGGTTGCCTCGGTGCCGTCCATGCCGGGCATGCGCAGGTCCATCAGGACGACGTCGGGCGCCGCCGCGCGCGCCTGGCGGACGGCCTCCTGGCCGTTGCCGGCCTCCCCGACGACGCTGAGGTCGGGGGCGGACGTGCACAGCATCCGCAGGCCGGCGCGGACGAGTTGCTGGTCGTCCACGATCAGGAGACGGATCACGGCTGCCGCTCCGATCCGCGGGAGGTGGGAGACGCGGCGTCCTCGGCCGGGCCGCTTGGCGTAGCCGTTCCCGTATCCGTTCCCGCAGGCGTTCCCGTTCCCGTTGCCGTTGCCGTTGCCGTTGCCGTTGCCGGGAGGGTCGCGGCCAGGCGCCACCCGTCCCGGGTCGGGCCCGCGTGGAGCCGGCCGTCGGTGAGGGCGACCCGTTCCCGCAGCCCCGCCAGCCCGTAGGAGTCGGGGCTGCCGTTCGGCAGCGGGAAGGTGCCCTCGTTGCGTACCTCCACCTGGACCTCCCCGCTGCCGGCGAAGCCGACGCGCACCCCGGCGGGTCGCTGCGGATCGCCGTGTTTGACGACGTTGGTGAGCCCTTCCTGGACGAGCCGGACCACGGTGAGCGCCCGTACCGCGTCCAGGCCGGCCACGGCCGGATCGACCGAGGCGGTGAGGGGGACTCCGGCGGTGCGGGCGCGCTCCATCAGAGCGTCGAGTTCCGTCGGCAGCTCGGCGGGATCGACGAGCCGGGTCTCGGGGTGGGCCGGTGCCTTGTCGGGGTCGCGCAGCACCGCGACCAGGCGCCGCAGGTCGGTCAGGGCGGTGGAGGCGCCGCGGTGGACGTCGTCGAGGACCTGGTCGACGGTGGGTTCGAGGCGCGGCATCACATGGCGGGCGACGCCGACATGGAGCACCATCGCCGCCATGTGGTGGGCGACGATGTCGTGAAGTTCGCGGGCGATCGCGGTCCGCTCGGCGAGCTGGGCCTCGCGGACACCGGCCTCGCGCCGGATCCGTTCCTCGGCGGCGCGTTGCCTGGCGAGCTGGGCGACGTCCTGCAACGACCGCACGTACGCGCCCAGTAGCACCGGCGCACCCACTACCAAGGCCACCTTGTAGCCCAGCGAGGCCAGTGCGGACGCCGGCGTGTCAGCGATGGCCACGACATACGCGCCGGTCAACGAGGCCGCGCCGCAGATCGTCGGTACTCCCCAGCGCCGCACCGCCAGCTCCAGCAGGGCGACGCTGGCCATGACCTTCACGATGACCGGGCTGGCGTCCGCGAACGCGCTGGCGATCGCGACGAGGGCGGACTGCCCCACGGTCACCGTCAGCGGAATCCGACCGGAGGCCAGGCTCAGCAGTGCCGCGCTCAGACCGAGCACCCAGTCCACCGACGAGGGCTGCCGGCCGGGCGTGTGCAGCAGGAGGAACCCGGGCACCAGGGGCAGCACGACGAGCCGCAGGGCCTTGAAGTCACCCGCGATCTCCCAGCGCAACAGCACCCGGACCATGCGCCCCACTGTACGAGCCGCCTCCGCGCGCACCCTCCTCCTGCTGGAGGACGGCACCTCCTGCTACTGGCCGGACGCTCGGGCCGGCCGCAGGAGGTGCCCTGAGCGCTGCGCGGTGAGGCTGGCGAGGCGACAACGCGAACAGCGCACGCAGAACAGTTGCCTAGGAGGCTCCCGTGACCAGCGATGACTTCGAGCGGACAGGAGCGGCGCACCAGCCGGACAGCGCCGGGGCGATGGGCGCCGGGCCGGGCGGCGCGGCCGGGGACGACGCCCCGCCGCGGCGCCGGGCCGTGCTCGGCGCCGTACTGGGTGCGGCCACGGTGGGCGCGGCGGGTGCGGGAACCCTCGCCAGCGCACGGGCCACCGACAGCGCGGCGGCCGAGGACAGCCCCGCGGCGGGGACCGGGGCCGCGGCCGGCGACGCCGCACCGGGCAGGTTCCGCGACAAGGTGGTTCTCATCACCGGCGCCACCTCCGGCATCGGCGAGGCGACCGCCCGGGCCTTCGCCGCGGAGGGTGCCAAGGTCAGTTTCTGCGGACGCCGCACGGAACTGGGCAGGAAGGTCGAGAGCGAGATCCGCGCCGCGGGCGGAGACGCCACCTACCTGCGGGCCGATGTGCGCGTCCCGGAGCAGGTCGAGAAGTTCGTGGACGACACCGTGCGCATCTACGGCCGGATCGACGTGGCGTTCAACAACGCGGGCATCACCGGCACCGCGCCCGTGCACGAACTCGATCTCGACACCTGGGAGGACGTCTACCGCACCAACACCCGCGGCGTCTTCCTGTCGATCAAGTACCAGGTGCCGCACATGCTCAGGACCGGCGGCGGTGTCATCATCTGCACCTCCTCGGGCTCGGTGCGCCCCGCGGGCACCGCCTACACCGCCAGCAAGCACGCCATCGACGGGATCATCAAGACGGCGGCGCTCGACTACGGAACCCAGGGAATCCGCGTCAACGCGATCCTGCCCGGCACCACCGACACCGCGTTCGTGCGCCTCGACGGCATGTCCGACGCGCAGTGGGAGGAGTTCAAGAAAGCCTGGGGTCCGCTCAACGTGGACGGGATGGAGCGCCTGGCCACGCCGGAAGAGATCGCACGCTCGGTCCTCTCCCTTGCGCAGGCCGACGCGTTCTCCTTCATGACCGGGTCCACGGTCTACGTGGCCGGTGGGCCGCACGGGGGCGGGAAGATGCACATGCCGGAGGGCTACTCCTGACGGTCGGACGGTAGCCGGCAGGACGCAAGGGAGAGGCCCTGCAGCCCGTCAGGAATCCGCCGCTTCCTGGAACGCAGCGGCGTTGCGCGTGCACCAGTCGGCGAATGTCCGCGGCGCGCGTCCGATCAGCTTGCGCACGTTGTCGGTGGTGTAGGCCAGGGCGCCGGCCGCCATCAACTCGAATCCCTCCACCAGTGCCTCGGCGAGCGCCGGTGGCGCGCCGTTGGCGAAGCGGGCCTTGACGGCCTCCTCGGCCGAACTCACCCTACGGACCTGCAGATCACGGCCGATCGTCTTGCTGATGACCGCGACCTGCCCGGCGATGGTGAACAGTTCCTCGCCGGAGAGGTCGTACGCCTGGCCCGCGTGGCCGTCCTCGGTGAGGACGGCGGCGGCTGCGGCGGCGATGTCGGCGGTGTCGATCGGTGCGTAGCGGCCTGGGCCGGTGGCATCCAGGACGTATCCGCCCTCGCGGATGGTGGGCAGCCATTCCAGCGTGTTCAGCATGAATCCGCCGGGCCGCAGGAATGTGGCGGGTATCCGGCAGGCGCGGACGATCTCCTCGCGTTCGTGGTGCCAGCGGCCCATGGCGGGCATGGGTTCGACGAGCACGTTGGACGATGACAGATGCACGATGTGGCGCAACCCGGCGTCCTGCGCGGCGGCGACGGCGTGCGCAACCTGCGTGGTGCCGAGGCCGGGGGTGAGCAGGAACATCCCCTCCACGCCGGCGAAGGCGGGCGGCAGCGTGGCGGGCTCGTCGAGGTCGCCGACGACCCGCTCGACGCGGTCGGGCAGCGCGGCGGCACGGGCCGGGTCGCGGGTGAGGATCCGGACGTCCGCGCCCTTGGCGTCCAGTTCTCGGACGAGGTCACGGCCGATGTTCCCGGTGGCCCCGGTGACCAGTAGCATGGCGACTCCTCAGTTCGTTTGCCGACTAGCGAATCGCGAAAACGATAGCCGGTTAATGATTAGCCGTCAATCGACTCTTCGGGGAGGGCGGATGCCCGAGTTCCTGGATCTGCACGGCAGGACGTCCAAGGCGCTTCGCGCGGCCTCCGACGAAGGCATGCGGCGCCACGGCCTGCACCTGGGGCAGAACTATCTGCTCGCCCTGCTGTGGGAACGCGACGGCCGCACTCCGGGCGAGATCGCCGCCGCCCTGCACGTCACGACGCCCACCATCGTCAAGATGGCCACCCGCATGGCCGACGCCGGGCTGCTGACCCGCCGCCGCGACGAACACGACAACCGGCTCGTCCGGCTCTGGCTGACCGACGAGGGCCGCACCCTGCAGGAGCCCGTCGAGGCGGAACGCCGCGCGCTTGAGGAGAAGGTCCTCGCCGACCTCACCGCCCCCGAACGAAAGCACCTGATGGCCGCGCTCACCAAGATCCACCGCTCCGCGTCGGCCCTGCTCGCCAAGCCCGGCCCTCCCGATTGAGTCCGATCGCACCGAGCACGCCGGACGCCGTGCCGCCCCGGCGGAGGCGCCGACCCGGTTCTCGGCGAAGCGGCTGCGTATACGCGACGTAGGTACGTACACGAGTGTCGGCCCGGAACCGTGGGGACGGTTTCGGGCCGACGGCTTTTCACGGCTGGAAGGTCACAGGGGCAGCTTCCAGCCCGCCTCGTCGAGCAGCAGGTCCGGGGTGATCACGACCTCGAGCTCCTTGGCGGTCGGCGGCGCGTCGAAGACCAGCTCCGCGCTGTCCGACTCGCCGGGGGCGAGCCTCTCCTCCCAGTCGTGCTCAAGGATGCCGTGCGTGTCGTCCGCGACTTCTTCGGCCTTCCTGCCGTCGGCCTCCGCTTCGATGGTCATAAAGGGGTCCGTGAAGTCCTCGTCACCGGTGTTCTCGACCGTGACAGTGATCTTCCACGCCTTGTTGCCCTCGGAGTGGCCGCTGATGAGGGTGTTGGGGTCGACGGTGTACGGGGCCGGCTTGGAGACGGTCACCTTGACGCCGTTGTTGTACGTCGCCGACTCGCCTGCGCCGAGGTCCGTGACGCTGTTGCTGGCGCCCGTCTCCTCCTCGATCTCCGTCTCGACCTCGTTGAACACCCACAGGGTCACGATGAGGCCGATGACCGTCAGGATGAGCGACAGGGCGCCCAGAATCGTGCCGGCGATCGCCACGCCCTTGTTGGTGGCCCGCCCCTTCTTGGCACGGCTCGTGCCGAGGATGCCGAAGATCAGGGCGAGGATACCGAGGGGCCCGGCCAGCCAGAACAGGATCATCGGGATGCCGCTGAGGACTCCGATGATGCCCAGGACCAGGGCGGTGACGCCGAAGCCGTTACGGGCCTGGGCCGGTGCGCCGTGTGCGCCGTGTGCACCGTATGCACCGTGCGCGCCGTGGGGGCCGTGGGGGCCGTGGGGGCCCTGGGGTGGCTGGTACTGCATCTGGTGAGACATACGGGAGTGGCCCCTTCCGGGCGCTGATCGACGTTCCGCTGATGTGCGGAGCCCATCACAGCAGAAGAGTGTGAATCGAGTCAACACGCTTCTATCGTTAATGAAGATTCACGCTGTGAAGAGATGTTCCGTAGCATGATGGGTATGCTGCTGACACAGCACGCAGCGGGCACGCATCGGGACAGGAGCCAGCCAGGTGCCGGACAACGCAGCAACGGACAACGCGACGGACGACGGCGGCACCGACCGGTCCACCGAGGTCACCGCCGCCGGTATCGCACGGCTGGCCGGGGTCGGCCGGGCCGCCGTCAGCAACTGGCGCCGTCGGCATGCCGACTTCCCCAAGCCGGTCGGCGGCACCGAGACCAGCCCCTCCTTCGCCCTCAGTGACATCGAGCGCTGGCTGCTTGAGCAGGGCAAGCTCGCCGAGGTGCCACTGAGCGAGCGGGTCTGGCAGCAGATCGTCGGCCATCCCTCCGGCGCCGTGGGTGCGCTCCAGCAGGCCGGCGCCGTTCTGCTCCTGGTCCGCGACCGCCCCGCGGCCTGGCGCCAGCTCCGCGGCGCTTCCGACGACGCCCATCTGACCGGCGTCCTGCCCGCGATGCTGGACTCAGCGCTGACCGCCCGGCTCGGCGACGGCCACCCCGTGGGGGCCCTGACCCGCGAGGCGCTCGCCCCCTCCGCGGCGCTGGTGCGCGCCACCGCCGAGCTCGCGGCGCTGATGGGCGCCCCCGAGGCGTACGCCTTCCTGCTGGGCCGCCATCTGGACACCAACCCCCGCCAGTACACCCTCACCCCGCCGGGCCCGGCCGCGCTGATGGCCGAACTCGCCGTGACCGACGCCCCGTTGGGCTCCGTACTCGACCCAGCCTGCGGCGCCGGCGCCCTGCTGACCGCCGCGCAGGAACGGTCAGCCGAGTCCGCCGACTCCGCCGAGTCCGCCGAGTCCGCCGACACCACCGGCCCGGACGCGGCCCCCCTCGCCCTCTACGCCCAGGAGGCCGACCCCGACCTCGCCGCACTCACCGCGCTCCACCTCGCGCTGAGTCTCCCCGAAGCGCGCGTCCACGTACGGGCCGCCGACACCCTGCGCGCCGACGCCTTCCCGGAGTTGGCCGCCGACGCCGTCCTCGTCCACCCGCCGTTCAACGAACGCAACTGGGGCCATGACGAGATGGCCTACGACCCCCGCTGGGAGTACGGCTTCCCGGCCCGCACCGAATCCGAACTGGCCTGGGTCCAGCACGCGCTGGCCCGGCTGCGCGAGGGCGGCACCGCCGTGCTGCTGATGCCGCCGGCCGCCGCCTCCCGCCGCTCCGGCCGCAGGATCCGCGCCGATCTGCTGCGCCGCGGCGCCCTGCGCGCCGTCATCGCGCTGCCCGCCGGCGCGGCCCCGCCCAACGGCGTCCCCCTCCATCTGTGGGTGCTGCGCAAGCCCGACGGCAGCGCACAGCCCGCCCCCCAGCTCCTCGTCGTGGACACCGCGGCGCCGACCGCCGTCGGCTCCTCCGGACCCCCGGGCCGCGACAGACTCGACTGGCAGGCCGCGCACACCACCGCCGTCGAGGCATGGCGCGCCTTCGACAGGGACGGCGGCGTCGAGGAAATGCCCGGCGTACGACGCTCGTTGGCCGCCATCGACCTCCTCGACGACGATGTCGACCTCGCCCCCGCCCGCCATCTCCCCCCGCCCGCCGTGGCCGGCGGTCCCGCCGTACTGTCCCAGGTGCGCGACCGCCTGACCGACACCCTCGCCCGTACGGCCCGGATCACCCCCCGCCCGACCTTCCAGGACACCGTCGCCGCCGCGCCCCCGGCCCGCTGGCCGATGACCGCCGTCGGCGAACTCGCCCGCTCCGGCGCCCTGGTGCTGCGCGCCGGGGGGCCCGGCACCGCGCTCCCCGGCGTCCCGTTCGCCGTCCTGACCGACCACGACGTCATCGCCGCCACCGGCCCCACCGGCACCCTCCCGGAGACCGCGCCCGGCACTCCCGCCGAGGAGGCGGTCCTCGTCCAGGAAGGCGATGTGGTCGTCCCCATCCTCGGCGGCGGCGCCATCGCGCGCGTCATCGACGACACCACCGCCGGCGCCGCCATGGGCCGCAACCTCACCCTGCTGCGCCCCGACCCCGCGGCGCTCGACCCATGGTTCCTGGCCGGCTTCCTCCGCGGCACCGCCAACAACCGCCAGGCCAGCAGCTACGCCTCCACCGCCACCCGCCTGGACGTCCGCCGCCTCCAGCTCCCCCGTCTCCCCCTGTCCGAACAGCGCCGCTACGGCACCCGGTTCCGCGACCTGGCGGCCTTCGAGGAGGCCCTGCGCCTCGCCTCCCGCCTCGGTGAACAACTGGTGCAAGGGCTGTACGACGGGCTCACGGAAGGGTCGGTGACGCCGGACTGAGAGGCCGGACTGAGAGGCCCGGCCGAGCACCGGCCCACGTTCCGGCCGCCCACGTTCCGGCCCAAGTTCCGGAGGGACAGCACCGCTGACGCCTCCGGGGCCGCATGGCAAGAGCCGATCGCCCGATCCATTCCGTACCCCTCAGGACGCGCGACTCCGTCTGTATATACGATCGCAGATCCCTACGCGTCACCGCCTCGCATCCGCAACCGATGCCCCTCAGTGATCCAGCAGGAGCAGCAATGTACGCGCCCGCCCCGGCACCCTCGCAGGACCGCCCACCGGCGACGGGGGTGGCGGTCCTGCTGCGCGTGCTCTTCGTGGCCGTGACGGTGGGCAGCCTGGGCCTGCTGGCCTGGGCCACGATGCTGCGGGCCGCGCTGGTGCAGCGGCGCCCGCTGGGCTGGTGGCTGTTCGGAGCCGATGTGGCCCTGCTGGTCGCCGTCTGCGTACTGGTGCTGTCCTACCCCGAGACGGACTGGCGCACGAATCTCGCGGTGGGTGCGCTGCTGCTGCAGATGATGGCCGTCGTCGCGTACTACCTGGTCATCGACATCGCCGCGGTACGGCCGACCGCCGCCGGACAGCCGCACGCGCCCGCCCCTGCCGGCTACGGCCCGCCGCCCGCCTACCCGGCAGGACCGCCTCCCGGCACGCCGCCCCCGCCCGCGTACGCCACACCGCAGGACGCCAACTCCCCCCGCCCGTACGCGAACCCATACGCCCAGGCCCCTGCCCGGCCCCAGCGCATCCACCAGGTCCGGGCCGAACTCGACGAACTCAGCGACTACCTCCGCCGGGAGGAAGACCCGTGAACGGCCGCGTCATCGCCGGACGCTACGAACTCTCCGTCCTGCTCGGCCAGGGCGGCATGGGCAAGGTCTGGATCGGCTACGACCGCCGCCTGGGCCGCCGGGTCGCCGTCAAGCTGCTGCGCCCCGACCGGGTGGCGGGCACCCCCAACGGTGAGGAGATGCGCCGGCGCTTCGTCCGCGAATGCCGGGTCACGGCGCAGGTCGACCACCCGGGACTGGTCACCGTCCACGACGCCGGGAGCGACGGTGAGGACCTCTTCCTGGTGTTGCAGTACGTCGAGGGCGCCGACCTGTCCGATCACCTGGCCGAACACGATCCGTACCCCTGGCAGTGGGCGGTCAGCGCCACAGCGCAGCTCTGCGCCGTACTGGCCGCCGTGCACGCCGTACCGATCGTCCACCGCGATCTCAAGCCCCGCAATGTCATGGTCCGCCCCGACGGCAGCCTGGTGGTCCTCGATCTCGGCATCGCCTCGGCGCTCGACACCGACACCACCCGTCTGACCCACACCGGGTCCCCCATCGGCAGCCCCGCCTACATGGCCCCCGAACAGGCCATGGGCGGCGCCGTGGGCCCCCATACCGACCTCTACACCCTCGGGGTTCTGCTCCACGAACTCCTCGGCGGCCAGGTCCCGTTCGCCGCCTCCACGGCCCTCGGCGTCCTGCACCGCCATCTGTACGACGACCCGGTCCCGGTACGCAGCCTGCGCCCCGACGTCCCCGAACCCCTCGAAGCGCTCGTCCTCCGCCTCCTGCGCAAGGACCCGGCGGCCCGCCCCGCCAACGCCCAAGAGGTCTACGAGGCGCTGATCCCCCTCCTCCCCACCTCCGAATCCGGCCCCGCCCTGCTGGCCCCCATGGACCCCACCCGCCCCTTCCGCCACCCCCACGCCCCCTGGCCGGCACGCGTCCTGGCTCTGTCCCCGCCGCCACCCACCCAGCTGCCCGCTCCACCGACGCCACTGACGCCCGCACCGCACGACACGCCCGCGTCCACCTCCTCAGCCCATTCCTCCTCCGTCCCGGACGTCGCCGCGGCGGTCGACGAGGTCAAAAGCCTCCTGGACCGGGGCTGTATCACCCAAGCCGTCGACCTCCTCGGCGACATCCTCCCGACCGCCGCCGCCCGCCACGGCCACCACTCCCCGGTGGTCCGCATCCTCCGCAAGCAGTACGCCGCCACCCTCATGGACGACGGCCAATACCGCCGCGCCCTCCCCGAACTCCGCCAACTGGCCCAGGAATTCACCAACGAAGAGAGCCCGGCAGCCGCCCGTCAGGCCCTCCAGTTCCGCTACGAGGCCGCCCAATGCCTGGAGCAACTGGGCGAGCTGGCCCAAGCCCTGGAGGAGTACCGCGCCCTCCTCCCCCACCTTGAGCGCTACCCCGACAACCCGGCGCGCCCCCTGGAAATCCGCCGCTCCATAGGCCACTTGCTCCTCGCCCAGGGCGACCGCCCCGCCGCCCAGGACTGCCTCTCCCGCCTCCTGTACGACGCGGAACGACTCCATGGCCCGCACCACGCCTTCCCGGCGGAGGTACGGCGGATGCTGCACTGGCTGGGCCAGATGCAGGGGGTGAGTGCCGGCCAGCCATCCGCCCCCGGCCCTGGACCCGCGCCGCTCGCCCTGGAGTGACCCGGAAAACCTCAGTGGGGGAGAAGCTGTTCGGCCCAGATGGTCTTGCCTTCCGACGTGTAGCGGGTTCCCCAGTTCTGGGCGAACTGGGCCACCAGGAAAAGCCCCCGTCCGCCTTCGTCGTCGGTGTGGGCCAGGCGCATGCGGGGGGAGGTGTTGCTGCCGTCGGAGACTTCGAGGATCAGGTTCACGTCGCGGATGAGGCGCAGGTCGATGGGGCCGGAGGCGTGGCGGATGGCGTTGGTCACCAGCTCGCTGACGATCAGTTCGGCGGTGAAGGCGAGATCCTCCAGGTGCCAGGTGTCGAGTTGCTCGGCGGTGAGGGACCGGGCCTGGCCGACCGCGGTGAGTTCGCAGGGCAGGTGCCAGGTCGCGACGTTCTCCTCGTTGATGGAACGTGGGCGTGCGACGAGGAAGGCGACGTCGTCACGGGGACGGTCCGGGAGCAGCAGGCGCTCCATGACGTCGCAGACTTCTTCCAGCGGGCGGTCGGGATACGCCAGCGCGAAGGCCAGCCGGGTGAAGCCGAGATCGATGTCGATGTCGGAGGAGGCGGTGATGAGGCCGTCTGTGTAAAAGGCGAGGACGCTCCCGTCCGGGATCTCAAGGTGCGTGGATTCGAAGGGCAGGCCGCCGAGTCCCAGTGGTGGGCCTGCCGGGATGTCCAGGAATTCGACGGCTTTGTCGGGGTGGGCGATGGCGGGTGGGGGATGTCCCGCGCGGGTGATCTCTGCGGTACGGGAGATGGGGTCGTACACGCAGTACACGCAGGTGGCCCCGATCACGCCGGGGATGTGGCGGTCTGCGGTCTCCGCTTCGTCGAGGTGGGCGACCAGGTCGTCGAGGCGGGCGACGAGCTCGTCGGGCGGCATGTCGAGGGCGGCGAGGGTCTGGACGGCGGTACGCAGGCGGCCCATGGTGGCTGCCGCGGTCATTCCATGGCCGACGACATCGCCGACGACCAGTCCGACGCGTGCGCCGGAAAGGGGCAGCACGTCGAACCAGTCTCCGCCGACGCCCGCGTGGGTGTCGGCCGGCAGGTAGCGGTAGGCGACTTCCACGCCGGTGGGGGTCGGCAGGTCCTTGGGGAGGAGGTGGCGCTGCAGGGACAGGGCGGCGCGGTGTTCGCGGCCGAAGCGCCGGGCGTTGTCGACGCAGACGGCCGCGTGGGAGGCGAGTTCTTCGACGAGGAGCAGGTCGTCGGCGTCGAAGGCTTCGGGGTTCTTCCAGCGCACCAGGGTGACCACCCCCATGGTGATGCCGCGGGCGCGCAGGGGCACCACCAGGTGGGAGTGGATGCCGACTTCCCTCAGCTTGTCCGAACGCGCCACATCCTGGGTCAGCCAGGGGGTCGACAGATCCACCGTGGGGTCCAGCACGGGACGGCCCGTGGCGACGCAACGGTGCTGAGGTGACCTCTCGGAGTAGGTGACCGATGTCCCCAGCGGCGCCACGGATTCCGGGAGGTCCGCCCGGATGGACTGCTGAGCGCGTCGGATCAGTTCGGCGGAACCCGCGGTCAGGACCGGATCAGGCTCGTGGCCGTGGACGACGGCGGCAGAGAGGTCGACGGCGACGAAGTCGGCGACCTGCGGCACCAGCACCTCGGCGAGTTCCTGGACGGTACGTTCGAGATCCAGCGTGCTGCCGATGCGGATACCGGCCTCACTGATCAGGGTGAGGTGCCGTCGCACCTGGTAGTAGCTGGAGACATCGAGTACCGCCTGGCCCATCCCCAGGGTGTGGCCGGCGAGGTCCTGAAGCCGGAAGGACGAGCGGGAGCGGACGTGCGGCAGATGGGAAGAAGAAGTGGCCGGCGGATCGACATGGGATACGGCGACCTGTGGCTCACCCGTCTCCAGTACCTCCTGGGCGCGGGCTTCGGTTACCGGACCGTCCTCTGCGGGAACGGTGTCGCGCAGTGCGCGGCCCAGCTGCACCCGCGCAGGGACACCCTCCAGGCGTTCCAGGGCGGGGTTGATCATGGCGAGCCTCAGTTGCGGGTCCACGACAGCGAGCCCGAAAGGAGACTGGGTGAACAGTCCGCGCAGGATCGCGTGCTCGCGTTCCCGCGCCTGGGCGGTGGCGAGGTCTGTGGCCGCGATGAGCCAGCTTGCCCGGTGATCGAGCCCCAGCGGGCAGATCTGCGCTCTGATCTGAAGGCGGCTGCCGTCGCGGGGGTGCGCCGTGAAAGTGCCCGCCCATCCTTTTCCGGCCACGTTCCGTTCGGCCATGTCCCAGCGCTTCTCCCACGGGATCGCCAGGAATTCCGTGACAGGCTGTGCGACCGCGTCCGGCGCAGCGTAGCCGAACAGCGCCTCTGCGCCACCGCTCCAGTACTCGACCAGGCCCTGTGAGTCCACCACGATCGCGGCATCGGTGATGTCGAACCGATAGCCTTCCGTCTCCCCGACAGACGCCTGCGGCCTGTCGGCTTTCGGTGATCCCACACGTCAATGGTGCATCCGTTTGACTGAGTGCACCACCAACGGCGGCGCGGGCCGGGTTGCTGTCGCTCCCTGTGCCGGGCCGGATACCTCCGGTGCACCCAGGCGCCCGCTCTTACGTGGCGGTAGCTCTCCGGGGGCGCCCGTACACCGCCAGCGTGAACAGCATCAGCGTGGGAATGCCGACGAGCGGGCCCAGCCCAGTCGCTGCTGGCGCAGCCGATCGCAGTCGGCCACGACCCGGGCGTCCTCCGACACGTCTCCGTCTCCGTATTGCAGGTCGTTCTCGACGTGGACGTCGTCGGGCAGGTCTTCCGCTTCCCGCTGCTGACGCTGCTCGCTCAGTTCGTCCGGGTCGTTGAGCGGCCCGGACAGCACCGACGCGCAGCGGACCTCGCCGTCCTCGCGATACGCCCAGCCGTCTTCGCCCATGACGTAGGACTCGCCGTCGATGTCGACCGTGTCGCCCTCGGCGACGTCGGGACCGAACGGCTCGCCGTTGCCGTCGATGCCGCTCCCGGCGTAGACCGTCTGCGAAGGAGAGCTGTACAGCAGGATCACCACGGAGACGACGCCGAGAGCCACGAGTGCCGCCGCGAGCCCGAATATCAGATTCTTCGTCCGCATGGACATGCTGATCACTGTAGCGACCGCGGCGCGGGCCGCCGCCTTCCACCCGGTGCTTCAACGGGCGGTGCTCCAACGGCCGGTGCCGGAATCCCGTGTACCGGCAACCTTCGCGCGGGCGGCGGCGACTCACGACCGGACAGCGCGAGCGGGCCATGCCCGTCCTCTCGCAGAGAGCAAGCACATCTGCCGTGCAGGTGAGGAGCGCGTGCGGATGGCAGACGTACGCCGTCGTCCTCCCTTTCCCCACCACCGGTCCGGCGGGGACTGCGGCGGCGCTCCCCCCACCGTCTCGGCTTCCGGTCAGGAGAGATGAGTCCATGTCACGAACACGTGGGTCCCGAGGAGTACGCCGGCGCTCTGCCGTTCTGGCCGTGTCGCTGGCCGGCGCGACGGCCTTCTGGCTGCTGGGCGCGGGCGGTACGGCCGGCGCCGGTCACCCGGCGGCCGGACAGCCGCAGGCCGCATCGTGGTCGAGCACGCCGGCGACAACGGCATCCTCGTCGCCGGCAACGACAACATCGTCGAGCGCACGGTGACGCGCTTCAACCGCGACACAGGTCTGCAGCTCTCCCGGTGGGTCGCCGGTGCGCCCGAGGACCAGTGGCCGTCCGGCAACCTCATCGTGAGCGCGGAGTCGCACGACAACGCCGACTCCGACGGCGAGGACGCCGACGGCTTCGCCCCCAAGCTCACCGTCGGCCCCGGGAACGTCTTCCGCCACACCGTGTCCCACAACAGCATCGACGACGGCTACGACCTGTACACCAAGTCGGACACGGGCCCCATCGGCGCGGTGACCATCGAGAACTCCCTCGCCTACGACAACGGCAAGCACGGGTTCACCTACAACCGCAACACCGGCTCGATGACCGTGTCGGAGAACGTGAGCATCGGCAACGCCGAGGGCAACTTCAACTTCGACGGCGGCTCGTCGGCGTTCCGGGACAACGTCTCGTGCGACAGCGGGGACGACGACCGGATCACCGGCGACGCCGACGGCTCGAACCAGTTCTGGTCCGAGGAGACCGGGAACGGGTCCAGGTGCTCCTCGTACACCGGCGCGCTGGACTGGTCCTTCGCCGAGGACGGCAGCCTCGTCGTGACCTTCGGCGGCAACCGGGTCACGGAGTGACCCGCCCCTCCCCACATCCCCCACACCCTCCGTCCTCACAAGGAGCCGCGGAACAATGAAGCTGAGCGCATCAACGGCCTCCCTCGCGCTGGCGATCGGCGCGCTCGTCGCCGTCCCCGCCACGACGGCGCCGGCGGCAGCCCAGGAGACGAGCCTGTACGTGGCGCCCGACGGCGACGACGCCAACCCCGGCACCGTCGGCGAGCCGCTGCGCACGATCCAGGCCGCGGTGGACCTCGCCGAGCCCGGCACCACGATCCACCTCCGGGAAGGGACCTACGCGCCGGACACCAACATCCAGCTGCTCCAGAGCGGCACCGAGTCCCAGCCCATCACCCTGCGGAACTACGAGGGCGAGCACGCCGTCCTCGACGGCGAGAACATGCCGTACACCCCGGGCGCCGTGGACAGCTCCATTCCGCGCCCCGAGCGGGGCGCGATCCACCTCGAAGGCGACTACTGGCACATCACCGGCCTGGAGATCATCAACGGCCCGTACGGCATCTTCGGCATGGACACCAGTCACAACGTCTTCAAGAACCTCGTGACGCGGGACAACTACGAAACCGGCCTGCACCTCGTCGGCGGCGACACGGACGTCGTCAGCCACAACCAGGTCATCAACCTGGACAGCTACGGCAACCGCGACCCGCGCAAGAACGGCGAGAGCGCCGACGGCCTGGCCATCAAGGAGGCCGGCGGAGAGGGCAACATCGTGCGGGGCGCGCGGCTGTGGAACAACTCCGACGACGGCTACGACGCGTACGTGTTCACCGACCCGATCCTCGTCGAGGACAGCGTGGCCTGGGGCAATGGCTTCAACCGCTGGGACCTGCCCGACTACCAGGGGGACGGCAACGGCTTCAAGCTCGGCGGCGGTGACCCGGACCCGGCGGCGGACCACGTCACCCGCAACAGCATCGCGTTCGACAACGCGGTCGACGGCTTCGAGGACAACGGCAACCCCGGCGCGCTGACGCTCGACCACTGCACGGCCTGGGACAACCCCGGCAACGGCTTCCACTTCGCCGCCTCCACCAGCACCCTGACCAACAACCTCTCCGTCGGCAACGGCAACGCCGCGGACCTCGGCGCCGGCTCCGGCGGCAGCGGCAACTCCTGGGACCTCGGCGGCGAGTGGGACCTGGAGAGCACCGACCCCGCCACCATCACCGGCCCCCGGGCGCCGGACGGCTCGATCCCGTCCTCCGACTTCCTCCGCCCCGCAAACGGAGAGGACGTTGGAGCCCGCTTCTAGAGCACGGCAGGCCGGCACCGAAGAACCGTATGCCCACCCGAACCGGACCCGGACCCGGACCTGACCCGGGTCCGGGTCCGGGTCCGGGTCCACGTTTGTGCCGGCTCCCGCGGTCGCCGTCAGCGCCAGCGCTGCCGGCCGGGGCCCGTGGGGTGGGTGCCGGTGACGCCCATGACGAGGGAGAAGAGGGTGGTCTCGGCGGCGATGAACAGCCGGTTGCGCTTGGTGCCGCCCCAGGAGATGTTGGCGACCGCGCCGGGGACGTTGAGCCTGCCGATGAGGGTGCCGTCCGGGTCGTAGCAGTGCACGCCGTCGGTCATGGCGGCGGCCCACAGCCGGCCGGCGTCGTCGAAGCGGATGTTGTCGAAGCGGCCGGGGCCGCCGGGCGGGATCTCGGCGAAGACCGCGCTGTCGGAGAGGGTGCCGTCGGCGTGGACGGTGTAGACGCGGATACGGACCGCGCGGGTGTCGGAGACGAACAGCCGCCGCTCGTCCGGGGAGAAGACCAGGCCGTTGGGGGCCTGGAGGTCGTCGGCGACGAGGCGGACCTCGCCGCTGTCCGGGTCGATGCGGTAGACGTGGCAGGCGCCGATCTCGCTGTCCGCGCGGTGGCCCTCGTAGTCGGTGGTGATGCCGAAGTCGGGGTCGGAGAAGTAGATCGAGCCGTCGGACTTCACGGTGGCGTCGTTGGGGCTGTTGAGGCGCTTGCCCTGCCAGCTGTCGGCGAGGACGGTGAGGGTGCCGTCGGGTTCGGTACGGGTGACGCGGCGGTTGCCCTGCTCGCAGGTGATCAGCCGGCCGCGGCGGTCGAGCGTGTTGCCGTTCGGGTGGCCGGCGGGGGTGCGGAAGACGCCGACGGCGCCGGTGGTCTCGTCCCAGCGCAGCAGCCGGTCGTTCGGGATGTCGCTCCAGATCAGCTGCCGCCAGGCGGGCACGTAGATCGGGCCCTCCACCCAGCGGCACCCGGCGTGGATGACCTCCAGTGCGGCGTCGCCGACCATGCAGAGGCCGGTACGGAACCGGTCGTCGAGGGGCTCGTACAGGGGGCGCTCCGACGTCATCGCCAACCATCCTTCGAATCTGAATCTCATGCGTTGACTCGTGAGTATGGCGGTGCAACGCCCTCGGCCGTGACGAGGGCCACGGCGCGGGCGAAGGCGCCGACCGCGACCCACCGCGAACGAACCGGCCGTGACGGTCCGTACCCCGGTCAGTGGGGCAGCGGCAGCGCCTGCTCGGTCCAGATGGACTTGCCCGTACGGGTGTGGCGCGTCCCCCAGCGCTGGCTGAGCGCGGAGACGAGCCGCAGACCGCGGCCCCCTTCGTCGGTCTCGGAGGTGTGGCGGATGTGCGGTGTGGTCGGGCTGCCGTCGGAGACTTCGCAGATCAGCGCGCTGCTGCGGAGCATCCGGAGCCGGACCGGCGCGGTGGCGTGCCGGACGACGTTCCCGATCAGCTCGCTGACCAGCAGCTCGGTGGTCGCGATGAGGTCTTCGTTGGCCAGGTCCCAGGCGGTGAGCTGGGCGCGGACCAGGTTGCGGGCCTGGCCCGCCGCCTTCGGTTCCGCCGCGAGGGGCCACTCGGCGATGTTCCGCGGCTCCAGCGGCTGCGGGCGGGCGAGCAGCAGGGCCGCGTCGTCGGCGAGGGCACCGTGGGCGGGCAGGAGGGCCGAGGTGACGGTGGCGCAGAGGGCGTCCAGGTCGGCGGCGTCCGCCTGCGCGGTCGGGGTGTCGCTCGCGAACCGGGAGAGCTGTTCGGCGAGGCGGTCCGTGCCCGCGCTCAGATCCCGGTCCATGTTCTCGACCAGGCCGTCGGTGTAGAGAGCGAGCAGGCAGTCGACGGGGAGTTCGGTCTCGATGGTGTCGAAGGGCGGAGTGCCCACCCCCAGCGGCGGGTTGGTGGGCGGGGAGAGGAAGGTGACGGTGCCGTCGGCGCGGACCACGGCCGGCGGCGGGTGCCCGGCGCTGGCACAGGACAGGAGCCGGGTCACCGGGTCGTAGACGCCGTACAGGCAGGTGACGAAGGTGTCGATGTCCAGCTCGCCCACGATGTCGTTGAGGTGGCCGAGGATCTCGTCGGGCGGCAGCTCCAGGTCGGACAGGGTGCGCACGGCCGTACGGAGCCCGCCCATGGTGGCGGCCTCGGCCATGCCGTGGCCCATGACGTCGCCGATCACCAGCGCCACGCGGGCCGCGGAGAGCGGGATCACGTCGTACCAGTCGCCGCCGACGTCGGCGCCCTCCCTGGCCGCCTGGTAGCGGGCCGCGGTCTGCACCGCGGCCACCTCGGGGAGCACCCGCGGCAGCAGGCTGCGCTGCAGGGTACGGGCCCGGGTCGTCGCCGCGTCGTACAGTGCGGCCCGCTCCAGCGCCTGCGCGACCAGCCCGCTGAGCGCCGTGAGGAGGGTGCGTTCGTCCTCGTCCAGGACCCGCGGCCGGTCGAAGGAGATGACCGCCACGCCGATCCCGCGCCCGGACACCGTCAGCGGCAGAAAGACCCACGCCTGCTTGCCGCTCTCGCGGACCACCTCGCCGGAGTCCGGGTAGCGCGCCAGGAACTCCTCCGGGGAGGAGAGGAAGAGGGGCGTACGGGTACGCAGGGCGTCCTGCTTCGGCGTGCTGATGCCGCCCGCCGCCGACTTCCTCTCCAGCAGCCGGGCGAAGCTCTCCCGGTGTCCCTGTGAGCCGATGACGGTGAGCCGGCCGCCGAGCAGGCCGAGCACGGTCAGCCCGCTGGCCCCCAGGGGCGCCATCACGCCGTCGGCCACCGCCGCCATCACGTCCTGGGCCGTGACCGCCTCGGCCAGCCGGCGGGTGATGCGCTGCATCCGGGCCGCGCGCTCGGTGGTGGCCCGGTCCGCGGCGGCCCGGTCGGACTCGCGCAGGTGCCGCTCGGTGATGTCGGTGATGTAGAGGGCGAGACCTTCCGGTACGGGTACGAACCGCAGGTGGTACCAGCGCTGTCCCTCCGGCCACGGCACGTCGAATCCGGTCGCCCGGCCCTCGCCCGCCGCGGCCCGGCAGCGATCCGCCAGCCCGGGCACGGCCCGTACCGCGGGCAGGTCCAGGAACAGCGCTCCGGCCAGCTCCCCCAGGGAACCGAAGAGCCGCTCGGCGGCGCGGTTGAGGAAGACGATGCGCCAGTTGGTGTCCAGGGAGACGAAGCCGTCGCTCATGTGCCGCAGCGCCCATCCGGCCGACTCGGCGGCGGCGTGCGTGTCGGTGCTGTCCCAGATGGTGCCGGTCACCTTCACCGGCTCGCCGTCCTCGTCCGTGACGGTCCGGGCGCGGGCCTCGACCCAGCGGTACATGCCGTCCCGGCGCCGTACCCGGTATTCGTTCTGGAAGCCGCCGCGCAGCCGGATGCCCTGGTCGAAGCCGGTCACCGTCTGCGGCAGGTCGTCGGGGTGGATGAGCGCGGCCCACGCCTCGATGCCGCCGCGCAGCACGTCCGGGTCGACGCCGGCCAGCACCTCCTCGATGGGACGCTCGCTGGTCAGCTCGCCGGTGCGGAGGTCCCAGGTGTAGTCGGTGGACGGCACCTCGCGGCCGTCCTGCCCGGGCCCGGTCGGCCCGGTCCGCGATCCCGGCGATTCCGTCGATTCCGTCGATTCCGTCGATTCCGGCGGTCCCGGCACGTTCCCCAGCGCGCGCAGCATCGCGGGGGACGGGTTGAGGGGACCCAGCGGCCGGAGCCTCGCCGACATCCAGGCCGCCACTTCGGTCAGGAAGGGGTGCCCCGTGGCTTCCGGTACGGCACCGGGCGCGGTCGTCCCCGGTACGGCGCCCGGTGCGAAGAGGACGGACAGCGCACCGCGCCGGCCGCCGGGGCCCGGAACGGGGACGGCCAGGTGACCGATCCCGGCCGGCAGGCCGGCGGGCCACAGGGTCCCCGGGTCGCCCCGGCCGGGCACCGGGGCGGGCGGGCCGAGGGCGGGCGCCCAGGCGACGGTGTCCTCCCGGACGGCCCGGCTGGGCGGAGCCGTGTCGCCGGCCCGGATCACCAGCCAGGGCCGGGTCATCGACGCCGGCAGGCCGCTGTCGGCGACCAGGTACAGGATGCCGCTCATGCCGCCGCCGGGGAGGTGCACCATGCCGCCCAGACCGTGCACCCCGGCCACCGCCTGCTGGAGGGCGATCCGCAGCACCTCGACGTCGCGCCGGTCCTCGTCCACGGCGGCGAGCAGCTGCATCCGCAGGCGTTGCCGCTCCGCGGGCTGATCCACGTCTCTCCCATCCATCCGATTCGGATAATCAGGATAATATTCCCCATTCTCGGCAGACTCATCCGGTCTGGACCCTCCGGCGGGTTCTGGCTACGCTTTGGGAGCGCTCCCAGGCACCTCCCGTACAAGACCCCCCATACCGCCCCCCACGCCCCTGGAGGACCCATGGCGCTCTCCGCCGCCCGCTCGCCCCGCCGTCCGCGCGCCGCCCTCGGCGGGAC
This sequence comes from Streptomyces sp. CNX435, assembly GCF_059570575.1. Classification (NCBI taxonomy): domain Bacteria; kingdom Bacillati; phylum Actinomycetota; class Actinomycetes; order Kitasatosporales; family Streptomycetaceae; genus Streptomyces; species Streptomyces sp. CNX435. The sequence goes on from NZ_JCANTA010000011.1 coordinate 187,705, forward strand.
TCTCGCCCTGTTCCTCACCGCCTTCACGGCCTTCACAGCCAGCGCCTCGACGCCGCCGGCCCCGACCGCGACCCCGGCCCAGGCCTGTACGGCCGACGGCTTCTGCGAGGACTTCGAGTCCCAGACCGGCACCCAGCCCTCCGGCCGCTGGAGCTTCCAGGCCGACGACTGCACCGGCACGGGCACCGTCACGGTCGACTCCGCCGTCGCCCACGGCGGTACGACGTCCCTCCGGGTGAACGGCGGCGAGGGGTACTGCAACCACGCCTTCGCCGGCACCGCACTCGACGACGTACCGGCGGGCTCCGCGCTGCACGTGCGCTTCTGGGTCCGCCACACCACCGCGCTGCCCGTCCAGCACGTCACCTTCCTCGCCATGCGGGACATGGGCACGCGCGACACCGACCTGCGCATGGGCGGACAGAACGCGGCCCTGCAGTGGAACCGCGAGTCCGACGACGCCACGCTGCCCGCCCAGAGCCCGGCGGGCGTCGCGCTGAGCAAGCCGCTGCCGGTGGACACCTGGTCCTGCCTGGAGTACCGGATCGAGCCGGCCGGCCGGCTGCAGACCTGGCTCGACGGCGAGAGCGTCGAAGGGCTGATCGTCGATGACACCCCCACCCAGGACGTGGACGCGCAGTGGATGAACAGCGGTACCTGGCAGCCTTCGCCGGTCGACCTGCGGCTGGGCTGGGAGAGCTACGGCCAGGGCACCGACACCCTCTGGTACGACGACGTCGCCGTGGGCACCGACCGCATCGGCTGCGAGTGACGCCGGACCGTCCGCGTCGTGCCGGGTATGGCCGAATTGCGTAGAACGGCCGGGGCGCTGACGATGAACTCGGCGAGGCGGCGCGTCTCCGCAGCCGCGCACGTGCTGCCGTTCCTCGCGGTCCTCGCCGGTCCTCGCCGGTCCTCGCCGGTCCTCGTCATCGGAAGGGAAGTCCCGACATGCCCATATGCACGACGCGCGACGGTACCGACATCTTCTACAAGGACTGGGGCCGGGGCCGTCCCGTGGTGTTCAGCCACGGCTGGCCGCTGAACGGCGACGCCTGGCAGGACCAGCTCAAGGCGGTGGCCGACGCCGGCTACCGCGGCATCGCGCACGACCGCCGCGGGCACGGCCGCTCCACGCCCGTCTTCGACGGATACGACTTCGACACCTTCGCCGACGACCTGAACGACCTGATCACCGATCTCGACCTGCGGGACGTCACCCTCGTGGCGCACTCGATGGGCGGCGGCGAACTGGCCCGCTACATCGGCCGCCACGGCACCGGGCGGGTGCGGTCCGCGGTGCTCCTCTCGGCGATCCCGCCGCTGATGCTGCAGGGCCCGGACAACCCCGCGGGGGTGCCGCAGAAGGTCTTCGACGACATCAAGGCCGGCATCCTCAGGGAGCGCTCGCAGTTCTGGAAGGAGACGGCGGTCGGTTTCTTCTCCGCCGACCGCGGCGGCAGCAAGGCGACCCAGGGCAACATGGACGCCTTCTGGTACATGGCGATGGCCGAGACCCTTGAGGGCGGGGTGGCCTGCGTCGACGCCTTCGCCGCCACCGACTTCCACGACGACCTGGCGAGCTTCGACATCCCCACCCTCGTCGTCCACGGCGACGACGACCAGATCGTGCCGATCGACGCCACCGGCCGCAGGTCCGCCGAGCTGATCCGGGACGCCGAGCTCAAGGTCTACGAGGGCGGCAGCCACGGCCTCGCCCTCGTGCCCGGCGACAAGGAGAAGTTCACCGCCGACCTGCTGGCGTTCCTCCAGAGGTGACGCAGGAACGCCACCGGCGCCGGCGCGGGCCGGCACGGGAGCGGGCGGTCGCCCGGGGGGACGGCGCCCCGGGCGCACGCTCCGTCGCCTGACTTCGTCTTTTCGTTTCGGCTGCCCTCGGCGGCCTTCGGCTACCTGCCGGCCGCGAAGCGCATGAGGGCGCGCTCGTCGCCCTGCTTGATCTTCCCGGTCTCGTTGATCACCTGCAGCGTCCAGGTCGCGCCGTTACGGCTCGCCTTGGCCACGGCGCAGCCGTTGTCCGCGGAGAGCAGGCTCGGCCAGATGTCGGCGACCTGCTGCGTGCTGCCGCCCGACGCGTCGTACACCTTGAAGCTGATGTTCCGCGCCTTCTGGAAGCTGCTGCCCTTCTTGTACGCGACGGCGACGAACACGATGGCGGTGACCCGGTCCGGCACCTTGGAGAACTCGACGGTCACCGTCTCGTCGTCCCCGTCGCCCTTCCCCGTCTGGTTGTCGCCGCTGTGCACCAGCGCGCCGTTGCCCATCGGGTCCAGCGAGTCGAGCCCGGCCAGCCGGACCGGGTCCTCGCCCGCCATCGCGATGGCGATCAGGTCGAGGTCCGTGCCCTTCGTCTGCCGCAGCTTGCCGATGAGCCCGCCACTGCTTCCGACCGTGGGGTCCCACGAGACCCCTATCGACAGGTGGGTGACACCGGCGAGGTCCGCCGGGTCGTCATCTTTTGAGAGCGTGATCATTCCCGATCCCTTGTTGGTAAGAGTTCCTTCTGCGGTGACCCGGTGACCTCGGTGCCCGTGAACACCCGGCGACAGCCACGTCGTACCTGGAAGATACCTTCCTTCACCGACCGCCGGGAAAGGCCGGCAACCCCCGGTCCACCCCTCGTCACCCCACGCAGCCCGCAACCTCCCGCGCCGCGCAGGTGCCCAGCGAGCACCAGCGCCGACGCCCCGGGGCGTCGAGGAACAGCCAGCCGCAGTCGGGCGACGGGCACGACGTCACCGTGAAGCGCTGCGGGTCGGCCAGCAGGTCGGCGGCGCTGCGGGCCACCGCCAGCACCGGCAGGCGCAGGCCCGTCGAGGCGGGCAGCCGCCAGCGGCCCAGGCCGTCCTCGTCCCGTACGAACTCGGCCGCCCGGGCGGCGGCCTCCGCGCTACGTGCCACGTGCGCGAAGGCGCGCCGGTCGGCGGGGTCGACGAGGCAGTCGTGCACCGCGGTACGCAGCTCGCGGGCCTCCGCCAGCGCGTCCAGGGCCGCGGCCGACCGCTGTTCGGCCTGGGTAAGGAGTTGGGTGACCAGCCAGTCCTCCAGCAGGCCGAGGTGCCCGGCCCACACCGCCAGCGCCCGGTAGCCGGTCAGCCACTCCGCGCCCGTGTCGCGGGCGCCGCCCCAGCCGGCCCAGGTGTTGCAGAACTCCAGCGCGGGCTGGCCGCTGGTGTGCAGCGGCAGCCGTACGTCCCGGACCCGTACCGCGTTCGCGGGCAGCGGCGGCTCGTCCAGCGACGGGTCGGCGCCCAGCACCTTCTCGTACACGTCCCGCAGCACCGGGCCGGGTCCGACGCCCAGCTCCGCGTCCAGCGCCAGGCGGGTGGTGCGGTACAGGTCGAGGGCCTCCGCCTGCCGGCCGGCCCGGTACAGCGCCATCATCAGCGCCGCCACCAGCCGCTCGCGTAGCGGGTACCGCTCGACCAGCGGCCGCAGCTCGGCGGCCAGCGGGCCGCCGTCGGCCCGTACCCGGTCGGGGGTGTGGGGGTGGCCGTCGAGGCCGATGTGCAGCCGGTCCTCGGCACGCTGCTCCAGCGCGCCGAGCCGCAGTTCGGCCAGCTCCCCGCCGAGCCGGGCGCGCAGTTCGCCGTCGGCGAGCCCGTCGAGGAGTTCGCCGCGCCACAGGGCCAGGGCCTCCTCGGTACGGCGCAGCCGCTCGGCGGCGTCACGCAGGGCGGCGGCTTCGCGGGCCCGCCCCGCGAACTCGGCGGCGTCGGTCCGCCACCCGCCCGGCTCGACGGCGTAGCCGTCGCCGCGGGTGGCGATGCGTACGCCGTACGGCCGGAGCACGGCCCGCAGCCGGCTGACGTAGGTGTGCAGGGTGCCACGGCCGCGGTCGCCCTCCCACAGGAGATCCGCCAGCCGGTCCGCGGCCACCACCCGCCCCGCGGCGAGCAGCAGCACCGCCAGCAGCAGCCGCTCCTGGCGCCGCCGGCCGAGCGGAACGGGGGCGCCGTCGCGTACCGCCTCGAAGGGGCCGAGCAGGCGGAACTCCAACACCCCCAGCAGCCTACGCCGGTTGTGGTCAGCGGATGGTGAGACGGCGGGACCAGGCTCGCGCCCAGGCACACCGCGAGAACCGAAGGAGCCCACAGCCATGCGCCGTTACGCAGCAACAGCCACCGCCGCAGCGCTCTGTCTGACCGCCGCCGCCCTCGCCGCCCCCGCGGCGTCGGCCTCGGGCGGCGACGGGGGTGACGCGGGCTGGCGCCCGGTGACGTACCCCCCGGTGAACTACCCGGCCGGCGAACGCTGCGACTTCGCCTTCCGCACGGAACCCGTCCTCGACGAGGTCATGGTCAAGACCGTCGCCACGTACCCCGACGGCTCCCCGAAGACGGAGCTGTACAAGGGCGCACTCGTCGTCCGCATCACCAACCTGGAGACCGGCGCGTCCTACGACGCCGACGCGGGCGGCCGGTCGCTGGCGGAGTACGCACCGGACGGCGGCCATGTCTACTACGCCACCGGGCCGTTCCTCCTCGGCTTCGAGGAGGGGCAGGGGAATCTGCCGCGCGGCGAGTACGTGGTGGACGGCGTGTACACGGTGGAGTTCACCGCGGCCGGCGAGCGGACGGTGGAGTGGGTGGGCGAGGAGAAGCTGACCGACGTCTGCGACAAGATCGACTGATGGTGAATGGGAATGGATCACGGTGTGGTCGATTGCCGCGACGGCCACGGACAGCCGCGAACCTGCTACCGCAGTCCGGCTCTGGGGTCGTCGACGTTCAGAGTGATCCTGACTCCGGAAGTCGAGCGGAACGTTGCATGTGGTCCCGATGTCCGGATCTCCGTAAAGGGGTTGGAGTCGGTGAAGAAGATCGCCCACACCGCTGTGCGGTCGCTTCTCAGGCGGGCGACGAAGCCTTCGGATCCGTAGGAGCCGTCGCCGGCCCAGAGCAGGTCCCCGTCTTCCCTCTCTACCGAGGCCATTCCGTCGACCTCTGAGGTCCATTCGGGATGCGATGCGACGTAGTCGGCGAGGTCGAAGCTGTCCAGCACCCGCAGCCCGCTCGGGCTGCCGGGGTCGATGGCCACGTCGTATGACTCTCCATCCCGGAAGTGCAGGGCGTTGCGGATCGGCAGTCTGAATTCGCTCCACAGATCCTCGATGGCGCTCACCTTCCGCACCCTCCCGGTGGTAGATGCCGGGGCCGTTCACTCAACCCAACGCGTTCCGGTTCCGTCCTGAATTCATTCGCCGCTGGAATTGCTGGCCCCCATGTTCTTCCGGTTGTCGGGGTTGTCGGTGATGCCGGGTGGTGGGAGGGCTCGTCGGGGTTGGTCGCGGACTGCGCGGGTGGTCTTGGCGATGGTGCCGGCCCGGAGAGCACGCGTGGCGGCGGTCGTGGTGGTGCCCGGCTACAGACCGCGATATACGTCGCGGCGGTCGCCTACGGCGACGACCCAGATGAGGAGTTCGCCGTCGTCGATCGTGTAAACGACCCGGTAACTGCCGACGCGCAGCCGGGACATGCCCTCGTGGCCGGTCAGGGGCTTGATGTCGAAGGCCGACGTGTCGCCCTTGTCCACGGCGCGCTGAAACTCACCGAGCCGGATGAGGATCTTGCGTGCTTCGGGGAGCGGCACGGCTCGCATCTGGCGCTGCGCGGCGGGGGTGAACCTTGTGAGGTAGACGCCGTCGTTCATGCCTGGTTGGCCTCGCCCAGGATCTCAGCGGCGAGGTCTTCCAGGGTGACGGCGGGCTCTCGGCCTTCGGCCAGGGAGTCTGCGGCCAGCCGGGAGAGCCAGGCGTCCTCGACACGCTCTTCGAGCTTCTTGAGGCGCTGGTACTCGTCCAGGTCGAGTATCACGGCCTCGGCCTTGCCACGCCGGGTGATGATGGTGGGGGTGGCTTCGCGGCGGGCACGGTCAATGCTGTCGGCGAGGTGGGCCCGCACGTCGGCCATGGCTTCGACAATCGGCTCACGCATGCAACCAATGTACTACATGTACATCTGGTACGCCACTGCTTTCCGTCACCGTTCCGTCCGGCTGAGGTTCTGGGCCAGTAGCAGCAGCTCGCGCAGGCGGTCGCTGCGGGAGCCCGCGGCCGTGAGGGCGGTCAGCTCCGCGAGGGCCTTGTCGTGGTGGCCCGTTTCGAGGTCGAGTTCGAGGCGCCGCTCCAGGAGGGTCTGCCGCCACCGCGAGAGCCGCTCGCGGTGCCGCGCGGCGTACGGGCCGGGCACGTCGGCGAGCGGTTCGCCGCGGAACTCCGCGAGCGCAGCCATATACAGCTCCCGGCCGCGCTCGGCGTCGCCCTCGGCGACGGCGGCCTCGGCGGCGGATGCCAGCCTCTCTGCGAGGGCGAGGTCGGTGTCCCGGACCCGGAGTGCGTATCCTCCGGCCTCGAGGACGAGCGTGTCGGCACCGAGGAGCTTGCGCAGCCGGTAGGCATACATCTTCACGACGGACCGTCCCGTCGCCGGTTGCTCGTCGCCCCAGGCGCCGTCGAGCAACTCCTGGACGGTGGCGGAGCGGTCGCTGCTCAGCAGCAGGACGGCGAGTATGGCCCGCTGCCGGGGCCAGCTGATCTCCAACGGCTCCTCCCCGCGCCAGGCGCGGACCGGCCCGAGCACCGTGAAGCGGAGGGAGTGCGCATCCTCCGGGGCGGCTACGCCGGCCGGTTCGGCGCCCGCCTGCCGGTTCCCGGAGCGTGCCGCCACCGACTCCACCATGGCGCGCGCGTCGGCGAGCCGCCGCTCCGGCCCGAGCAGCGCGGCGGCCTCGTACTCCGCGCCGGCGAAGGCCCGTAGCGTGGCGAGCGCCTGGGGATGGCTCGCGCCGAGGGTGGCAGAGGTCTTCTGTGCAGCCAGGGCGAGAACGTCGACCGCCCGCTCCATCCGGTCCCGGTCGCGTGCGGACGCCGCCGCGCCGAACTCGGCCGAGGCGAGCGCCACCAGCGCGGACCAGGACTTCGGGTGGTCCTCGCCGTGGAGTTCAACGATCCGCCGCGCGAGGAATTCGAGCTCGGCGAGCACGTGGTCCGCTTCCCGGTCCCGCTGGTCTCTGCGGAGCGCTTCGGCGAGGACCGATACCGCCGCCAGCTCCGCGTTCAGGAGGTCTTCCTCGGGCCCCTCCGCCAACCGGAGGTGCCTCCGAGCGATGCTCGCATGCATGGCGGCCCTCATGGCTTTGCCCTCCCGCAGCCTGAGGGCCGCGAGGCTCAGAAATGCCAGGGCACTCCCCGGGGAAGTGGACCTCTGCAAGGCAGAATTTTCGTTGAGAGCCAAGACAACCGCGGGCCTCGTCGCGTCTTCCCGGTGCGGACCCTGGAGTTCCATGGCCATCCTCAGCGCCAGCTCACCGGACAGGTCCTGTCGGCCGACCGAGCCGCAGAGGCGGGTCAGGTACGCGAAGTCCCTGTCCACGCTGTCGCCACGCAGCAGGTCCGGGTCCGTCGCCAGCCGGCGCATCGCGACCTGGAGCTCGGACTCCTCGGCGTCGCCCGCCGCCACGCTTTCGGCCAGCGAGATCGCGGACTGCCAGGCGTCGTTCACTCGTCCTCGCCCCCTCCGAAGTCTCGGCTGATCGCGCGCTGGGCGACCATGAACCTGAGTTCGGCGATCTGCACAGGGTTCATATACCCCTGGTCCGACCACTGCTGCAGGCGGTCGAACCACTCCTCGGCCTTCTTGTCCGGCCCCTTCTCCTCCCGGGCACGGTCACCGCCCGCCCGCGGGCGCAACACGTCGATGAGATGCGAGACCTGGAGGTGGTCGAAGCGGGCGATCGCCTCGGCGATGGTGGCCGCGTACAGCACGTTTCCCGCCCGCTTCTCATCGGCACGGTCCGGTGCCTGCTCCAGGAGGATGCCCACGACCGCCGGGGCGTGACCCTCCGCAGGATGGTTCCCCTCCACCGGGCCCCCGGAGTACCCGGAGTAGTCACCCAGGATCTGGTCCACGGACAGCTGCAACGCCTCGATCGACGCCCCGCCCTCGCACGTGAAGCCGTCTGCCCGATGGTGCACCGTCCCGCTCAGCCTGGCTTCGTCGGGAGACGGGCGGTACGGGCCGCGCCAGTGCCAGCCGGGCAGGGCGTGGCTGGCGTTGGGGATGCGCGGGGAGAGCTGGTGGTGGGCGGCGACCTCGATGAGGGCCAGGTCGGCGTCCTTGTCCTGTCTGCACAGGTCGCCGTCGAGGCGCTCGCCGTCTTCGAGGACGATCTCCAACCCGCCGTCGTCCGGCACGAGTTCCCGTAAGCAGTGCAACGCGGTCAGAACGTAGCGCCGGGTGAGCAGAAACCCCCCGCCCAGCCGCCGCTGCGCCTGGTACAGATCCACCCAGTACCCGGCGCCCGTCACGGTGTCTCCGTGACCCGTTCGATGGTCAGGGTCACCTGGAAGGAGGCTTCGGCCGACGCCTTGGAGACCACCACGCCGGCCTCCGCCGCCAGCGTCAGTCCGAAGCTGACCTCCATGGTCGACACCCGCCACCCGTCCCGGGCGGGCACCTCGGCGAGCGACCGCTGCGCGATCGCGGACGCCTCGACGATCGCCGCCTCGATCTCGGCGCCGCGGTCCGCCAGCGGTGCGGTGGTCCGGTCCCTCCTGCCGATCTGACGACCGCCGCCCCCGGCGTCGAGGTCCATCGTCTCCACTCTGACCAGGGAGGTAGAGGCCGCCACCGTTTCCCCTATCTGCACGCGCCGTTGAGAGCCGAACCCAAGCATGGCACCCCCACCCCCCGACGCGCCCCCTGCACGTGGCAGCAGCTGCCGTCCGTATCGTTCGGGCGACTCCACCGCCGCTACGAACACAAAGCAGACCACTTCCTCGCCTTGACCCGCATCGCCTGCGCCCTCATCTGCTACCGCATTGTGGTATCCACCTGCCCCGCAGGGGCGGGGGGCAAGCCTTGCTCTGCTGCCCAGGCGCGCAGTGCGGTTTCGGCTTGCTCGCGGGACTGAGGTCCGTGGTCGATGTGGAGTTGCTGGAGGTGGCGTATGGCCGCCCCTATCGTCCGACCTTGAGGTACGCCGAGCAGGGTGATGATTTCCTTGCCGTTGAGAGGCACCGGGATACCGGGCAGCCGCTCATAGATGGCTCGCTCGGCTGCGGCACGCTCCTCGAACTCTCGCTTGGCCTGCTCTCTCGCGTGCCAGTCGTCGTAGTCGGCCGCGTCGAGGGCTTTGAGAGCGGCCCAGCGCCAGTCCTCCTCGTCCCGTCCTTGGCCGAGGCCCACTTCCACGAACAGATCGCGGTAGTCCGTCGCGCCTTGGCCGGCCAACGCCACACCGAGCCGGGCGAGCGCCGCATTGATCGGCCATTCCTCCCGCGGGCCGCTGAATTCCGAGGTATGCACCGGCCCCCATTCCCGGACACCAGCCCGCCACACGGCGGCGGTCTGATCCCCGTCCCCGCCCCAGAAGTCCGCCTTCACATGGGCCACTGGTCCACTCTGTGAGAGGTCACCAAGTATTCGCGGCAGGTCACCGCGGAGCGCGGTGGAAAGTGGCAGCAGCCCCATGCGTTGCCTGAGCGGGGCGACCACCGCCCAGGGCACTCCTTCGGCCCAGCTTCGCAAGCGGTCGAAGTCACCTACGACAGCATCGAGTCGGTACGACATCAGCGCACAGTAGCCGCGTTCCCGCGACGTCGACCACTGGCCTCTATCGCTGCCATGCCGCGGGGGCCAACCTGGACCGAGTGGAGCGCGCTGAGCGTCCGGGCCCGGCCCTCAGCGCAATCGGAGGACCATGACGTCGTACCGCGGTGAGTCCGGGAACGGCTGCGACTGTCCGACCTTCTGGTATCCCCAGCGTTCGTAGAGCGAACGCACCTTCGGGTGGGCGGTCTCCACGAACAGCGAGGCGCGGTCTTCCGGGCGTTGGTGCATCAGCTCGTCGTGGATGCCGCGGGCAACCTGAGTTCCGCGCCAGGGGGCACGCACCATGATCTCGCAGAGGCCGAAGACAGCGCGGCGGCCGTAGTCGTGGACGTCGGGGCTGACCGGATCGATCACCGCGTCCCACTCCTCGGGGCTGTCCGGGCGGCCGTACGCGTAGCCGACGACGTCGCCGTCGACCTCGCCGATGACGCACGACCAGCCGGGCGTGGACGTGTGGCCGTCAAGGCGGCGTTCGAATCTGTCGACGGAGAAGAAGGGGTCCGCGGCGGCCTCGGCGGCGTAGACCTCCGCGTACACCTCGATCAGCGTGGCGCGGATCTTCCGCAGTTGGCCGCGGTCGTAGGTGCTGAGGGTCAGCACCTCGCCCGTCATGCCGTCACCTGCCGGTAGCGCTCCGTGAACTCGGCGGTCATGGAGGAGGACCATCCCTGGCCGAGGGATCGGCCGAACTGGTGCAGGTGGGCGGTCCAGCGAGGGCTGCGCACCTGGGGAAGCAGGTCGAGGGCCCGGTGCCCGGCAGCCAGCGCCTCCTCGGGTTCGCCGGCGGCCAGGGCATTGCGCGCCAGGATCACGTGCGTGGCGAACGCGTTGCGCCGGAACTCGCCGGCTCCAGAGAGCGTCTGGGCCTCGCGGCCGGCCTGGAGCGCGTCGGTGAAGTCGCCGAGGTTGTAGTGGCAGAGGGCGGCCTGACCGGTCAGCTCCGCCGGTCCGCAGAAGGCCAGCCACGGCGGAGGTTCCGGCGAGGCGCGGTCGAGTTCCTGCTCTGCGCGGTGGAGCGACTGCCCGCAACGTCCGCGCTGGCCGACGATGGAGTGCCCCAGGGCGACCCGGGTGTGGAGCAGCGCGGACAGCCGGGGCTCGCGGCGGCCTCTGGTGGCGTCCAGCGCCGCGCGGGCGATGGCCACGGCCTCGGCGCCGTGGCCGAGGTCGACGGCCTGCCGGGACATGCCGGCCCAGACCCGGGCCTCCAGGTCGGAGGACTTGGCCAGGCGCGCGTGCTGCAGGGCGCCGCGCCAGTGGCGGCGGGCCTGATCGTGCTGCTGGGAGTCATAGGCGAGCCAGCCGGCTTCTTCGCACATCTCCCCGAGCGCCTGATGCAGCGCCGTCTGCACACGGCTGCCGTACCTGCAGTGCCGCATGGCGTGCTCGATGTGCTCGACGTAGCGGCCCGCTACGCCGGCCAGCTCTGCGCTGCCGTGGCGGCCGTCGAGTTGCACCAGGCGGGCCTCGGCATCGCGGATGCGCGCGATGTCGCTCATGTCGATGCGGCCGGCCTCGGGCAGAACAGGGAGCGCCATGAGGGCCCCGGCGCTGAGGACGAATCTGCGGCGACGCACTGGCAGCTCCTCGATAACGGGTGCTGGTGGTCGCAGAGTACGCCCGCGTGGTGCCGAGTGGGGAGGCGGCCGGAAGCCGAGTTCCGTTGCGTGTCGGCCGAGGACCGCTTCCAGCGGCAGCCGGGTGGGTTCGCGGGGCCACGCGACCTCGCCGGTCAGCAGGCGGCGCACCTGGCGATCACTGCATCTGCCCGGTGAGCCGTATAACTTCTCGTGTGCCTCGTTAATGGCTTCTGCCAGGTCATCTTGGGTGTAGCCACTCTTTTCGATGGCCTGCTGAAGAGCCTGGTTCGGGTGCAATGGCATCAGCATCAACTCCTGCGACCCGCGCCACAGTAGCGGTCCGATTACTGAATGTGGAGAGAATCGTCCGCCCGGGGTGAAGCATCCGGCCCGGAATCGCCCTTCTCGCCGACGACCCTGCCGCAGGACCGTATTCGCATGACCTGCTGCAAGCCCGGCTTGACGGCCAATCAGAACAGAATCGCTAACACTTCAGTCATGCAGTGGCAGTGGCGGCGGCATCCCCGCTGTGTGGGGCTGGCACGGGCCCAGTTGCGTAAGGCGTTGACCACCTGGGGGCTGACCGCGATCGAGGAGCCGGCTTCGCTGGTGGTCTCGGAGCTGATGACGAACGCCGTCGTGCACGCCCGGGTGCCGCCGGGGCGGGAGATCCTGACGCGCTTCGTCCGGCAGGACGGCGGAGTCCTCATTGAGGTACACGACGCCTCCGCCGTGTGGCCGGAGCGGCGGGTGCCCGATGAGTGCGGCGGCTATGGACTGCTCTTGGTCGAGAAGCTGGCGGCCCGGTGGGGAGTCGCCGAGCGCAACGGGATCGGCAAGAGAGTCTGGGCGGTGGTGGTCGACACCAGCAGTCGGGTAGCCGGAGCCCATTGCTGGGCCCCGGCCCCCTCAGAACCGGAAGGAGGCGGCAGGCCATGACGACGCCCGCCGGCCTGGAGACAGACGCCGCCCGCCTGCGCGAGGCGATGGCGAAGGCCCTCGCCGAGGACGGCGTCCTCACCGATCCCGGCTGGCAGGAGGCGGTCGAGCGGGTTCCCCGGCACGTCTTCGTGCCGGGCTTCTACCTGCCCGCCGACGAACGCGACGGGAACGGCCTGACGGTGTGGGAGCCGGTCACCGCCGCACTCGATTACCGCCGCTGGCTGGCCGCCGCGTACTCCGACGCCACGCTCATCACGCAGTTCGACGGCGCTGAACCCGACTGGAAGCAGCCGGACGTACGGCACGGAGGGGCGCCGACCTCGTCGTCCACGCTGCCGTCGCTCGTGGTACGCATGTGGGCCGACGCGGACGTGCAGGAGGGCCACACGCTGCTGGAGATCGGCACCGGCACCGGCTACTCGACCGCGCTCGCCTGCGAACGGCTCGGCTCCGCCGACGTCACCTCGATCGAGATCGACACCCACCGACTCGCCCAGGCGGCGAACGCGCTGTACGGGAGCGGGTACACGCCGACCCTGGCGGTGGCGGACGGCCTGTACGGGTACTGGCCCGAGGCCGTGTTCGACCGGATCGTGGCCGCCTGCTCCTTCCGTGCCGTGCCCGTGGCTCTCCTCCCGCAGGTCCGGCCGGGCGGGAAGATCCTGCTCACGCTGTCGGGCTGGCTCTACGGGTACGCCAGGGTCCTGCTGACGGTCGCCGATGACGGCACCGCCGAGGGCCGACTGCTGCCCGGAACCGTCTCCTTCATGGCGGCCCGGACGCACGCGGCGCCGGCGTTCGGCAACCCCGCCCACTGGGTCGCGGGCCTTCCGGAGCAGGCCCGCTCGCCGCGGCATACCCCCGAGCGGATCACCGCGGCGACCGAGGAAGCGTTTCACCTGCGGTTCCTCGCCCAAAGCGCCATCCCGGACGCGCAGATGACCACGGTCGGCGAGGTCGTCCACCTGATCGACGTCGTCTCCGGCTCCGCCGCCACCCTCGCCCCGACCGGTAGCGGGTGGCAGGTGCGCGAGGGTGGACCTGTGCGGCTGTGGGAGCGCATTGAGGCCGTCCTGGACGCCTACGACGCGGCCGGTGCCCCGGGGCCGGAGACGTTCACCCTGCACGTACACGGCGGGGGGCAGCACCTGCGGCACCCGCGGATGCCCGGCCTTCCGCTGCCCGGGCCCGGGGCGGGACCGGGGGTTCCCGTTCACCTCACCTCTTGAGTTCGACCGCCCGCGAAGTGGCACGCCGCCGGGTGGCCGGCCCCGTCCCGTACGCGCAGCTCCGGTGGCTCCGTCGTGCAGACCTCCGCCGCCAGGGGGCAGCGGGTGCGGAAGCGGCAGCCTGAGGGTGGGGTTGCGGCGGAGGGGACTTCGCCGGTGAGGGGGACGTCCGTGGCGGTGTGCGGGCGGTCGTGGACGGAGGGGGCGGCGGAGAGCAGGGCACGGGTGTAGGGGTGCTGGGGGGAGTCGAAGACCTGGGCGGCGGTGCCGCGTTCCACGATCGTGCCCAGGTACATCACCGCCACCTCGTCCGCGATGTGGCGCACCACGTCGAGGTCGTGGGAGATGAAGAGGTACGCCACCCCCAGCTCGCGCTGCAGGTCCGCGAGCAGGTTGAGGATCTGGGCGCGTACGGACACGTCCAGGGCCGAGACCGCCTCGTCGCACACGATGAGCTTCGGCCGCAGCGCCAGCGCCCGCGCGATGCTCACCCGCTGGCACTGCCCGCCGGAGAGTTCGTGCAGGCGGCGGGTCGCGTACGACTCGTCCAGGCCCACCTGGTTCAGGAGGCGGGCCACCTCTGCCGGGTGATCCGACGGCGCTACCACGCCTTTGTGGATGTGCCAGCCCTCCGCGACTATGTCCGCCACCCGCATCCTCGGGTTCAGCGACGTGTACGGGTCCTGGAACACCATCTGCAGGTCATACGACACCCGCCGCCGCTGCCGGCGGCCCGCCTTCGACAGGTCCAGGCCCGCGAAGGACACCGAGCCGGCGAACGGTTCCAGCAGACCCACCACCGAGCGGGCCAGCGTCGACTTCCCGCAGCCGGACTCGCCCACGACGCAGACCGTCTGCCCGGCCCGTACCGTCAGGTCCACGCCCGCGACCGCGTCGACGCGGCGGCGGCCCAGGCCCGAGCGGGCGGCGGCCCGGTAGCCGGCGTGCAGGCCCCGGATGTCCAGCAGGGGCGCGTCCGTCTTCTGCGGGCTCGTCTGCGTCGTGCTCATTTCGCGGCCTCCCCACCGGTCGCTTGGGCTTGGACCTTCTCGCTGTGGTGGCAAGCCGCCTTGTGGCCCGGACCGACAGCGACCAGCGCGGGATCTTCCGTCCCGCACACCTTCGTCGCATACGGGCAGCGCGGGGCGAAGGCGCATCCGGGCGGCAGGGTCCCCGGCGCCGGCGGCTGGCCCTCGATCGGGACCAGCCGCCCCGGGCGGGCCGGGTCCGGGACCGCGTCGAGCAGGCCGCGGGTGTACGGGTGCGCCGGGGCGGTGTACACGTCGTCCAGGGCGCCGGTCTCGACGATCCGGCCCGCGTACATCACCGCCACGTCCTGCGCGACGCGGGCCACCACGCCCAGGTCGTGCGAGACGAGCAGCATCGCCATCCCCGCGTCCGTCTGCCGCCCGGCGAGCAGCCGCAGGATCTGGGCCTGCACGGTGACGTCGAGCGCGGTGGTGGGCTCGTCGGCCAGCAGGACCGCGGGGTCCAGGGTGAGCGCCATCGCGATGACCGCGCGCTGCCGCATCCCGCCGGAGCACTCGTGCGGGTACGCGCCGTACTTGTGCTCCGCGTCGGGGATGCCGACCGTCCGCATCAGCTCGATCGCCTGCTCCCGGGCGGCGCGGCGGCCGGCGCCGCGGCGGCGGCGCAGCGTCTCGGCGATCTGCCAGCCCACGGTGAACGACGGGTTGAGCGCGGCCATCGGGTCCTGGAAGACCATGGCCACCTGCGCGCCCCGCAGCTTCCGCCACTGCGCGTCCGTGAACCCGGCCGTGTCCCGGCCCTCGATCTCGACCGTCCCCGCGCTCACCCGCGCCCCCGGCGGCAGCAGGCCCATCAGGGCCAGCGACGTCAGCGACTTGCCGCTGCCCGACTCCCCGACCAGGGCGGTGACCCGCCCGGGTACGAGGTCGAGGTCGACTCCGCGGACGACCTGTCGTGAGCCGTCGCGGCCGAAGCCTATGTGCACGTCCCGCAGCCGCGCGGCGACCGTCGTGGGCATCGTGCTCTCCTTTCCGCTCACAGCTGCGACCGCGGGTCCGACACGTCCCGGAAGCCGTCCCCGATCACGCCCACCGCCGTGACGACCAGCGCCAGCGCCGCCGCCGGCATCGTCGAGATCCACCACGCCGACCCCAGGTAGTCCCGCCCCACCGAGACCGTGGCGCCCCACGACGACGTGTCGACCGGCACGCCGAGCCCGAGGAAGCTCAGCGACGCCTCCGCCACCATCACCAGGCCCACCTGCACCGTCGCCGCGACCAGCAGCGGCTGCCAGAGCGACGGCAGCACATGGCGGACCATGATGCGTACGTGTCCCGCCCCCAGCACCCGCGCCGAGTCGACGAAGCCGAGCCGGCGCGTCGCCATCGCCGACGCGCGGGCGACCCGGGCGAAGATGACCCACCGCGTGATCGCCAGCGTGATGACGATGTTGGTGACGGACGGGCCGAGCACCCCGGCCAGCAGGATCGCCAGGAGGATGGACGGGAACGCGAGCTGGATGTCGCCGATGCGCGAGGCGATCGTGTCCGGCCAGCCGCCGAAGTACCCCGACACCAGCCCGACGACGAGGCCGACCGCGCCGCCCACCAGGACCGTCGCGCACGCGACCAGCAGCGAGATCCGCGCCCCGGCCAGCAGGTTGGCGAGCAGGTCGCGCCCCATCTGGTCGGTGCCCAGCCAGGCGATGTCGCCGCCGTCGGTGCGCTCCCCCGGTGCCAGCAGCCGGTTCGGGAGGTCGGTGGCCACCGGGTCGTACGGGCGCAGCAGCGGCCCGACGAGGGCGGCGAGGACGAACAGCGCCAGTATCCCGGCGCCGATCCACACGCGCAGCGGGACCCGCCGGGCGGCGTCGCCGATGCCCTTGTCCGTACGAGGTCCGGCGGCGGCCGGCGCCGCCGCGGTCGTGCTGCTCATGCGTCCTCCGGGGTGAGGCGGGGGTCGATGATGAAGTAGACGACGTCCACGAGCAGGTTCAGGACGATGTAGGCCAGCGTGATCGTGAGGATCGCGGCTTCGACGACCGCGTAGTCGCGGTTGGTGATCGCGTCGACCATCAGCGAGCCGATCCCGGGCCACGAGAAGACGACCTCGATGATGACCGCGTTCGCGATGAAGTTGCCCATGAGCAGGCCGAGTACGGTCACGACCGGAATGGCGATGTTGCGGCCGACGTGCACGTACTGGATCGTCCCCTCGCCCACGCCCTTCGCGCGGGCCGTACGGGCGTAGTCCTTGCCGCCCTCCTCCAGCGCGCTGCCGCGCACCAGCCGCGCCAGCCAGCCGATGAACGGCAGGGAGAGCGTGAACGCGGGCAGCAGCACGGCGGCGGGTGAGCCGTCGACGGTCGCGGGCAGCCAGTCCAGTTGGCGGGCGAAGATGAGGATGAGGACGATGCCGAGCCAGAACGACGGGACGGCCTGGCCGGCCAGCGAGCCGGTGGAGACCACCAGGTCGAGCAGCTTCCCGGGGCGGCGGGCGCACAGCATCCCCAGCGGGATCCCGAGGGCGACGGTCAGCACGAGCGCCGCGAGCGACAGGGTCAGGGTGGCGGGGAAGCGGTCGAGGGTGTTGCCGAGGGCGGAGCCGCCGAGCCGCCAGGAGTCGCCGAGGTCGCCGCGTACGACGCCGGCCAGGTGGTCGACGTACTGCCGCCACAGCGGGTCGTCGAGGCCGAAGTCGGCGCGTACGCTCTCCAGTTGGCCGGCGGAGGCGTCCGGTCCCACGATCAGCTTGGCGGGGTCTCCCGGTACGACGCGCACGATGACGAACACCAGCGTCAGCGCCCCGAAGGCGACCACCACGGCCTGCGCCAGGCGTTTGGCGAGGAACGCGCCCATCATTGCTCACCTCTTCTTCGGAGTGGTCCGGCGGAGGCGCGTACGACGAGTTCGGGGGCGAGCAGCGTACGGATCGGGTCGGTGTCCTCCTCGGACTGCACCCGCTCCAGCAGCCGGTCGACCCCGGCCCGGCCGACGTCGGGCGCGGGCAGCCGGACCGTGGTCAGGGCCGGGTCGAGGTACGCGGAGAAGGGGTGGTCGCCGTGCCCGACGACGCCGATGTCCGTGCCGACCCGCAGCCCGCGCTCGGTGAACGCCCGGTACAGGCCCAGCGCGTGGTAGTCGTTGCCCGCCAGCATCACGGCGCCGGGCCCCGCCCGGCGGGCGAGGTCCGCGCCGATGGCGTACGCCGCCCCGGGGTCGAACGGCCCCGAGACCGGACCCGCCAAGGGGCCCGCCACCGGACCCCCCGCCGGCGCGGCCCCCGGATCCACGCGCACCACCGCGCCGTCGGGGGCGGCGACCCCGCGCGCGGCGAGCGTCTCGCGGAAGCCGCGGATACGCTCCGAGACCGGCGAGATGGCCAGGTCCTCCTCGACCAGGTACAGCTCGGTCGCCCCGCCGTCCAGCGCGTGCTCGGTCGCCGCGCGGGCACCGGCGTAGTAGTCGACGCCCACGACGTCGGCGTCCAGCTCCGGCAGGTGCCGGTTGAGCAGCACGACGGGCGTACCGGACTTGCGCAGCCGGTGCCAGTGCTCCGCGCCGTGCTGCACGGGTATGGCCAGCACCCCGTCGACGCCCCAGCGCATCAGCTCCTCGGCGGCGCGGCGCTCGTTCTCGGCGGAGTCCTCGGTGACCATCAGCATCAGCGAGTAGCCGCGTTCGCGCCCGCGCTCCTCGATCGCGGAGATGAGGCGGGCGTAGAAGGGGTTGGACGGGTTGGTGATGACGAGCCCGAGGGTCATGGCGTTCCGCAGCACGAGGGAGCGGGCCATGGTGTTGGGCACGTAACCGCGGCGCTCCGCCTCCTCCTTGACGCGTTCGCGGGTCTCGGGGCTCACCGCGTCCTTGTCGGCGAGCGCCCGGGAGACGGTGTTGACCGACAGGTCGAGCGACTGGGCGATGTCGCGGAGCGTGGGTCGGCGGCGTGCGGTCATGGGTTCCTCCGGCGCGGTGTCATCGGCGCCCCACCACGGCGAGGTCGGGCTGGTTGTTCGGGGCTGGCGTGAAGCCGGTCAGCTCCTTCGCGCGCCCGTATCCGGTGACGAGGGTGACGGGGAAGAGGCCGACGGCGTCCGCCCATATGGTCCCGCACGCCTCGCCGTAGAGCGCGTCGCGCCCCGGCCCCTCGGGTGCCGCCGCGGCCTCGGCGAGGACGGCGTCGAGGTCCTTGTTGGCGTAGCCGAGCCGGGCTGCCTCCGAGGTGTAGAGGCGGCCGATGGTGAAGGCGGCGTCGCCGGTGGTCACGGTGTTCGTCTGGAGGTTCATGTCCCAGTCGAGGCTGTTCACCCGCTCCAGCCACATCGCCTTCTCGATGCTCTGCGGCTCCACGGTGACGCCGATGCCGTCCCACGCCGAGATCAGCGCCTGGGCCAGCTCCCGGGCCAGCGGCCCGGTGGCGTCGAACCACATCATCGACGTGCTGAACCCGCGCCCGAGCCCGGCGCGCGCCAGCAGGCGCCGCGCTTCGTCCGGGTCGTACGGCCAGGGCTCCTGCGGGGCGAATCCGGCCACCGTCTCGGGGATCGGCGCGCGCATCTGCTTGCCGCCGCGGCCGAAGAGGGTCTCGACGATCTGCGGCACGTTCACGGCGTGGCACAGGGCGCGGCGCACGTCGGGGTCGGTGAACGGCTCCCGCGAGCAGTTGAACCAGTTGAAGTAGTACGTCCAGGAGGGCACGGTCTCGACGGTGACGCCGGAGACGCCGGTGACCTCGGGCAGCTGGTCCGGCGGGACGGGCCAGAGGAGGTCGACGTCGCCGTTGCGGAGGGCGGTGATCGCCGTGGAGGTCTCCGCGATGTACGGCATCGAGACGGCCGGCGGCTCCGCCCGGCCGCCCCAGTAGTCGTCGAAGCGCGCCAGTTCCACGGTGGTGGACGGGGTGAAGTCGGTGACCCGGAACGGGCCGGAGCCGACCGGACTGCGCTTCTGCTCCGGGTCGGCGACGAGGCGCGCCGGGACGATGAACAGGAGGGTGAGGTTGACCGGGAGCGAGCCGAGGGGGCCGTCGGTGGTGAAGACCACCGTGTGGTCGTCGGGCGCCTCGGCGCCGGTGACGGTCGCCCACAGCGGAGTCTGCGCCGAGATGACCTGCCGCGTGTGCTTCAGGCAGGCGACCACGTCGCGGGCGGTGACCGGGCTGCCGTCGTGGAAGACGACGCCGCGGCGGAGCGTGAAGACCCACCGGGTGTCGCCCTCGCGCCGCCAGTCAGCGGCCAGCCCCGGCACCAGTTCCTCGCCCTCGCGCCGTACGAGGGTGTCGAAGACGAGCCGCTTGACGATCAGCGACGCCTCGTCGACGGCGGTCGCGGCGTTGTACGGGTCCAGGTCGGTGACCGGCTGTCCGAACGCCGCGCGCAGCGCGCCGCGGGGCGCGGCGCTGCCGATGCCGCAGCCGGACAGCAGCGCCGCGCCGGCGCCGAGGCCGGCCAGGGCGAGGAAGTCCCGCCGCCGCGGCCGGCCGCCGCTCGTTCTTCGCGCCCCGGTCATCTCGCCACCTCCGGTCAGGACTTGAGTGCCAGGTAGATCAGTACTTTGACGGACGCGGGCGCGGACGCGGGGTCTGCTGCCGGAGAGTCGACGACGGTGCCGCGCAGCCGCAGCCAGCCGCCGAACTCCGCCGCGGACCAGCTGTGCAGCGGTCCCTCGCCGGGGTCGACGGTCTGCTCCGTACCGGCGTCGAGATCGCACCAGTGCAGGCCGTCCGGCGATATCTGGGTGCGTACGAGCATCCGCGGGGCACGCCCCGAGTGACCGAGGACGCGTACGAACCAGCGGGCCTCGCGGGCCCAGGCGGCCTCGTACGGCTCGGTGCTGAACTCGCCCGCCAGCGTGGCGTTGCGCTCGATGACGGCGGTGAAGGACTGTCGCATGGTCATCGGGCGCTCACCAGCCCACCGAGATCAGCACGGAGTCGAGATAGAGGAAGTTGCGCACGTCGGTGTGGGTGCGGACGGAGACGTAGAAGTTGAGGAGGTTCTGCAGCGACCCGTACTCCTCGTCGTAGGGCGGGACGGGCACGTCGGACATGTCGTGGACGACGTCGTTGACCTGGAGTTCGACGTTGCTGCGGGTGCTCGTGTCGATGACCCAGCGCAGGTAGTGCCAGTTGACCTTGGTGGGGACCTCGTTGAAGCAGAGGTCCTGCGGCTCGCCGAACTGCCGCCAGTCGGCGGGGTCGGGGGCGGTGAAGTCCGCCGTACGGGCCAGCTTGACCTTGCCCTCGAAGTGCTCGCGGGGCGTCGGCTCGGGGACCGTGGGGTACATCCAGCGGTGCCGTACGCGGTGGTCCAGATCGGTGTTCTGGTACCGCACGACGTTGTGGTAGCGCACGCCGTCGCAGATGTCGGTCGCGACGGTGAGCGCCCCGAACTGCTGCTCCGACGGGTGGTTGTTGGCGTCCCACCGCCCGCCGCCGGCGGCGGTCGCGGCGCCGTTGTCCGCCGAAGCGGCCTCCGCCTTGTACGCGAAGTACGTCTCGAACTGCACCTGTCCGCGGCCGGACATCGTCAGCCGCCGGATGGCCACCCCGGTGTGGCCGGCGAGCGGCCGGGTGGCGACCTTCAGGGCGTACGTGCCGGACATGGCCCCGTGCGTGCCCACGTCGAAGAAGTTGCACGAGCTGAGCTGCGGCGGCCGGAAGTCCGACATGTGCGCGTCGACGGTGTCGAGGTCACCGTGCTGGTCGTGGTTGCCTATCAGCTCGATCCACCCGTGCGTCCCGGTGTTGAAGTCGTCGTGGACGAGGATGCGGCGCAGCGGGTTGAACTTCGCCAGCTTCGGGTCGAGCAGGCGCGGATCGGGGTGCGGTGCGGTCGTCACCGGTGTCCTTTCGGGAGGCGGACGGTGGCGTAGGAGAGGTTGTGGTCGGAGCGGAGGAGGTCGGCCGGGGCTCCGGCCGTCTCGGTCGTCTGCGGGATCTGCACCCACTCGCGGACCCACGTCCCGTTCCGTACGAAGAGGTTGTCGATCTTCTCGCCGTGGGGGAGCGGGATCTTGCCGCCGTTGTACGACTTGTACTCCTCGCCGCTGCGGCGGTCGGCGACCGCGAAGGCGTCGGCGAAGCCGACGTCGGCGAAGGCGTCGATGGCGCTGGCGCCCTCGGCCGAGCCGCTGGAGTTCATGTCGCCGGCGAAGACGAGGGGCAGGTCGCGGGTGTGCTTGTTGCGGAGGGTCAGTTCCTCGGCGGTGCGCCGGGCGTCGGCGTAGCGGACCTCGTCCCAGTTCTTGGTCCAGCCGTTGGGGTCGGTGGCGCCGTTCTTGCGGTACTCCAGGTGCATGTTGACGACGACGAAGCGGGCGCCGGACCAGCGTTCGCGCAGGACGTTCCAGGTCATCGTCTTGCCGTAGATCTCGGTCGAGTCCGGCAGCCACACCAGGTCGTGCGGCAGCTCGCGCCCGCGCCGGTCGAGGTGGGAGTAGCGCCAGGCGTCGTAGTACGTGAACCGCCCGGCCCCGGACTTGAGCGGGTAGCCCTGCGTCGGGTGCCGGGTCCCGGCGTAGTCCGCGGGCGCCTCGGCGTACCCGCGCGCTTCGAGGGCGGCGGTCAGCGGTGCCCGGAAGGACTCGACGTCGACGGCGGGTTGCGTGGGCGTCGCGTTGTTGCCGATCTCCTGCGTGGCGACGACCCCGAGCCCGGCCTCGTCGATGTCCTCGGCGACCGCCGCGGCCCGCCCCTCGGCCCACGGCCGGAGCTTGGTGGCGCAGTCGCGCCCGATGACCCGCTCGCACTCCTCCTTGGTCGGCAGGCACCCGTGCCCGCACACGTTGTACGTCCCGACCCGCACCTCCACCCCCCGCCCGGCCGCCGCCTGTTGCCCTCCGCGGCCCTGCTCGGCGGCGACGGCGGCGGTGCCCGCGGCGGTGCCGGCGAGCAGCGTCAGCGCGAGGGCGACGCCGGGCACCAGCACGGGGGATATTGCACGCAATCTTGGACGCATCCCGGCTCCCGCCTCGACATGAACGTTAACGTGATCGTTGCGATACGCAACATACGCGTGCCGTGGAGGGATGTAAACGGTCCTGACAGGGTCAGTCGGTCGGCGTGGGCGACCGCACGAGTTCGGCGAGGAGTTCGGAGGAGAAGTTGCTGCCGGTCACGATCGTCGCCAGGGTCCGGTCCCCGGTCCGGCTCTCGAACCGGTGGTGGAGCGCCGCGGCGACACCGAGGGCGCCGGAGGGCTCCAGGATCAGGCCGACGGTGTCCCGGACGACCCGGAGCGCCGCCCGAATCTGCTCGTCGTGGACGAGCACGACGTCGTCCACCAGATCCCGCATCCGGTCCACGGCGGAGGGCACCGGCACGCGCACGGCCACCCCGTCGGCGATGGTCCGCGCCTCGGGGGTGGCGACCGGCGCACCCCGGCGCCAGCTCTCCGCCATCGAGGGCGCGCCCGCCGCGCAGACCCCGACGACGCGGGTGTGCGGGGCGCGGGCCCGGGTCCAGCAGCCCACGCCGCCGATGAGGGCGCCGTTGCCGAGCGGGACGAGGAGCGTGCCGGGCAGGTGCGGCGCCAGTTCGACCGCGATGGTGCCGGCGCCCTCGGAGATGCGGGGCTCGTGGCCGTCCTCGACGAAGAGGCGGTCGGGGCCGCCGGCCGCGTACGCCCGCGCGGCGTCCTTCGCGGCGTCGAAGTCGTCGCCGGCCAGGACGACTTCGGCGCCGAGTTCGCGCATCCGGGCCAGCTTCACCGGGTTGGCGCCCCGGGCGCAGTAGACGGTGACCGCGATGCCGCGCGCGCGGCCCGCGTAGGCGATGCCCTGGCCGAAGTTGCCGGCGGAGGCGCAGATCACCCGCTGGCCGCCGGTGACTTCGCGCATGAAGTAGTCCGCGCCGCGGCCCTTGAAGGAGCGGATCGGGTTGTACGTCTCCAGCTTGAGCCCCAGGTCCCGGCCCACCCGGCGGGCCAGGGCGGCGTCTTCGACGTACGGCGTGTTCCGGAAGACCGGGTCGATGAGCCGGGCCGCTTCCTCGATGTTCCGCACCTGCAAGGGCTTCACCATCTGCGTATCGTATACGATGCACAGATGGCCATCCGATCGACTCTCCAACTCGGCGACCCCGCCCTGCGCGTGCCCGCCGCGGCCGTCCCCGAGCCGGGATCGGCACAGACCGCGGAAACCGCCGCCGACCTCGCGGACACCCTCGCCGACTGGGTGGCGCGCACCGGGTACGGCCGCGGCATCGCCGCCCCGCAGATCGGCGTACCCAGCCGGGTGATCCACCTCCACCTGGACGGCCCGTGGACGCTGGTCAACCCCAAGATCGTGGGACGCTCCGAGACGACGTGGGAACCGTGGGACGCCTGCCTCAGCTTCTCCCTGCAGTTCTTCTGCAAGGTCAGCAGGGCGACGTGGGTCGACGTGGCCTACCAGTCCCCGGACGGCGAGCAGCACAGCCTCCGCGCGGACGGCGACCTCGGCGAGCTGCTCCAGCACGAGATCGACCACCTCGACGGCATCATGGCCGTCGACCGGATGACCTCGGCCGCCACCCTGTGCATGCGCTCGGAGTTCGAGCGCCGCCACCGCGACGAAAGCCCGTATCAACCATGACCCCGCACCCCGCCGGCACCCACGAGCCCATCGCCCGGGCCGAACCGCTCCGCGAAGCCGTCTACCTCCGCATCGTCGACCTCATCTCCTCGGGCGCGTACGCCCCCGGCGCCCCCCTCACCGAGGCCGGCCTCAGCCGCACCCTCCAGGTCTCCCGCACCCCCGTACGCGAAGCGCTCCTCCGCCTCCAGGCGGAAGGCGTCCTCCAGTCCGCCCTCGCCCGCGGCTTCACCGTCCGCCCCCTCATCCGCCGCGACGCCGCCGAGCTGTACCCCGTCCTGGCGGCCCTCGAAGGGCTCGCCACCCGCTCGATCACCTCGATCGACCGCGCCACGACGGACCGGCTGCACACCGTCCTCGCGGAACTCGCGCGGTGCACCGATCCGGTACGCCGCTGGCGGCTCGACACCGAGTGGCACACGACGATCGCCGCCGCCGCGGGCAACCGCCACCTGCTCGGGATGCTCACCCAGCTACGGACGAATCTGTCCCGCTACGAACTCACCTACATGCGCGAGGTCGAGCACCGCGCCGAGGTCGACCTCGCGCACGGGGAGGTCCTGGCGGCGCTCACCCGGGGCGAGTTCGCCCGGGCGGCGGACCTGCTGGAGCGCCACTGGCACGACGGCATGCAGACCGTCCTCGACTGGCTCGACGGCACCGGCCCGGATTAAATCCCCGGGCCGTCGACGGGGTCCGCTTCCGCCGCCCGCGTCACCCGCTCCACCGCCAGGCCCTTGAGGGGCGCCGTATGCAGTCGGCGGGCCAGCGCCTCGACGGGCGCGAAGATCCAACCCTGCGGGTAACAGTCGGCCTAGCGGACTGTCGGAGCTGGCAGTGTGACCGCCTCGCGCAGCTCGGCGGCGGCCTGGGCCATGAGCTGGGCGAGGGTGGTGTCCGGCTCGGCTAGCCAGCGGGGCATGGCGCGCCGGTGGATCGCCAGCACCACGTCGATGATGAAGCGTGCTTTGCCGGGCTCGACGCCGCGGCGCTCAAGCGCCGGCGCCAGCGCGTCGGCGATGTCGGCGAGCTTGATCAGATCGCGCTCGGCCAGTGCCGGGTTGGCGGCGATCACTCTTCCCCGGCGCAGCAGGAACTCGCGTGGGCGAAAGATCTCCTCGGCGGTTCCCAGCGCGGTTAGCAACGCCTCGATCGGGGTGAGGCCCGGGTCGGTCGCCTCGACCTGGGCGACGAGGTGGGCCTCAAGTTCGTTGCCGGCAAAGAGGACTTCCCGCTTGTCGGGGAAGTAGCGATAGAAGGAGCGCTCCTTCAGGCCGGCGGCGCCTGCGATCTGCGCGACCGAGGTGCGCTCGAACCCCTGCGTCTCGAACAGCTCCAGCGCTGCGCGCTCGAGCCGGCCCTGTGCGTCGGATTCCCATCTCGGCATACCCACCAGGGTACGACAACAGGAGCTGTTATCAGCTGGTACGGTCAATGACAACAGATGCTGTTATCAGCCAGGAGATCGCCATGAAGGCTCTGCAATTCGACCGGTTCGGTTCCCCGGACGTGATCGTGCTCCGCGACGTCCCACAGCCGGATCCGGGACTCGGCCAGATCCGGATCGCCGTGCGGGCGTGCGGCCTGACGCCGGCCGACTGGCACGTTGTCGATGGTCTCCTCGCCGACCATCTGCCGCCGCTGCCGCGCGGGCTCGGCCTCGAGGTCGCGGG
The DNA here is from genome assembly GCF_059570575.1 of Streptomyces sp. CNX435. NCBI lineage: Bacteria > Bacillati > Actinomycetota > Actinomycetes > Kitasatosporales > Streptomycetaceae > Streptomyces > Streptomyces sp. CNX435. Next base: position 213,326 of record NZ_JCANTA010000011.1, read on the forward strand.
CACCGTCGACGCGCTCGGCGAGGGCGTCGACGGTGTCCAGATCGGCGACCGCGTGTTCGGCCCGGCCACCTTCGACGGTCCGACGGCCGGTGCCGCCGAGTATGCGCTGATGCCGGCCTGGGCACGCATCCCCGACGGCGTCACCGCCGAGCAGGCCGCCGCGCTACCGATGGCGGCCGAGACGGCGTGGCGCGCACTCGACGACCTCGGCGTCCAGCCGGGTGAGCTGCTGCTCGTCCACGGCGCGGGCACCACCGTAGGTGAGGCGGCGGTGCGCTTCGCGCTGCACCGGGGTATTCGGGTGATCGCCACCGCCGGGCCGACTCGGGCCGCCGCCCTGGAAGAGATCGGCGCCCAGGTGACCGCCTACGGCGTGGGTATGACCGAACGCGTCAGCGCGCTGGCCAGAGGTCGCGTCGACCGCGCCCTGGACACGGCGCCGGCAGGGGGCCGGATCGACCGCGCCGACCAGCCCAGTCCAGCCGGCGGCTCACTACCGACCCTGATCGAGCTGACCGGGGATCCCAACCGTGTCCTCACCGTCTCGGACTTCGCCGCCGCGGCCGAGCTGGGCGTCCGGATCACCACCGAGATCCGTTACGACCAGATGGACGCGTTCGCCCGGCTCGCCGGCGAAGGCATCCTGGTCGTATCGGTCGCCCGCACCTACACACTCGACGAGATCCAGGAAGCGGCCGAACTCAGCCAATCCCGCCGACCCGGCGGCAAGCTCATCCTCGTCCTGTGATCGCCCTGCCAGCCTGGTAAAGCGAGACCACGTACCGCGTGTCGTCGACGAAGGACGCGGAGGCCGCCGCGCTGGCGGCGGCCGGGGAGATCCTCGAAGCCACCGACGTACCGCTGGACGACGACGAACTGCCGGAGGCACCGGAGCGCGCCGCGGGCGAAGTCGAACGGGCGGAACCGCTCTGCAAGGCGCTGCGTACCAAGGGAGCGCGGCTCCTGCCGGGCGTCAAGCCGTCCGAGGGGGCGTCGGCGGGTGGTGAGATGCGCAGGTGCTCCTGGCGCGAAGCGGTGTCGCCGAACAGGAGCCTCAACGTCCACGTCGAAGCGATGGCTCCCAGCGCGTTCAGCGGCCTCGACGGGACGAAGGGAGCGCGTCACTGGTTCGGGCAGGTGTCCGAGCGGAGCGGAGGCCGCGAGCTGACCGGCCTGGGCGACGAGGCCCTGATGGAGCCGCGGGCCCGGGGGCTGTATGTCCGCAAGGACAACCTCATGGTCGACGTGGCGTACGACCGCCTCGACATCCCGGAGTCCAGGCGGCTCGCCCACATGAAATCGGTGGCCCCCACCGTCCCGGCTGGTTATTGATCTGCACGCCCTAACTAGTCGGCGATCCCTTCGGGAACCGTCTTCTTGATGACTGTGGCCAGATCGATCAGAACAGCAGAGCTGTCCCGGTCTACAGGCACCTGGATCTCGACGTACCCTTCGCGGTTGGCAGTGGTGAAGCGGTGCGCGCCCTTGCCCTGCTTCTCCATCAGCCAGCCCACGCCGTTTACCTCGCCGGCTACCGCATCGGGGTCTTTGCCCTGGGAGACCTTGGGGTCGGTCATCTTCGGTGGCCGCGGGACGCCGCAGCGCAGGATGACCGTCGGGTCTCCCCAGCCCGCGGTCAGTGTGGAGGCAGGCGCGGGATCCCGGCGGTCCAGTCCGTCCACCGTCCTGGGCAGTGCCTTGTCCAGACTCCGGCACAGCTTCGTGACCGCTGCCTGCGGACTGGGGACTGTCACAGCAGCACTGCCATCGCTTGAGGAGCACCCGACAGCGATGAGCAGTACGCCGGCGACAGGTAAGCCGAAGAGCCGGTAGCACGACCTTTTCACAAGCCAAGTGTAGGTGGGGCTGCGTATGCATGATCTGCGGGTGACGCCCAGAAGCTGGGTTGATGGATCATGATGCGTGATAGGCCGCCATGAACTCCCCAATGCACAGGAGGAGGTCGTCTGGTACTCCAGTCGTAGACATGCCGCACTGTATCGCCAGGCTCGTCAAGCCTCTTGTGAGTCGCTTACTGCCCGCCCCGGGCCGCCATCGCGCCGCCCCCGACCGGCCGACCCTCATCCCTATCGCCCCGAACCCGGCGGAGTCCTTCGTGGTCCAGTTCGCCGCCCTCCGGGGCGAGCTGCGCACCGACATGGCCGACATCAAAGGGAGCCTGGCTGTGCTCGTTGAGCACTCCAACCGCCATGAAGAGGATGTCCGCCAGGAGCGGGCGACCCGCCCCCGCCGTACAACCTCAGGTCGTCGGCGGGGGCCTTTTCGCGTTCCGGGGCGCCTCCATGTTCTACGCGGGTCATCCCTTGACCATCGGTCCGCCATGCGGCCACGATGACTACTGGACCAGCTGACTAGTCAAGTGGGGACGCGAACGATGGCACTACCGAAGTACGACCAGATCGCGGGCGACCTCCGCGGGCGCATCGTCCGCGGCGAGCTGAGCCCCGGCGACGCGCTCCCCTCCGAGCACGACCTGACCGCACGCTGGAAGGTGGCCCGCGGCACCGTGACCAAGGCGCTCGACCTGCTCAGGCAGGAGGGCTTGATCGAGACCCGGCAGGGCGCGGGCTCGAAGGTCAAGGAACGCGCCCCGCTGGCGCGCACGGCCGCCGAGCGCTACCGGACCTCGGTCGAGACGGGGAACATCTACACGGCGGGCGAATACGCGGAGATCGTGGCCGCCGAGATGGTCCCGGCGCCCGAGGACGTCGCCACCGCTCTCGGGGTCGAGCCCGGCGACCAGGTCGCGCGCAGGCAGCGTGTGACCTTCGAGGGTGAGGCGCCCACCGCTACGTCAACGAGCTGGTTCACCGCCGAGGTCGCCGAGGCGGCGCCCCGCCTGCTCCTGCGTGAGCGGATCCGCGAAGGCACCACGCGCTACGTGGAGATGCAGACCGGCCGCCGGCCGCATACCGGTCGCGACATGTGGACTGCGCGCCTGGCGAGCGACGAGGAGTTGGAGCTGCTGCACCTGGAAGCTCCGACCGCTGTGGCGGAGTCCCGGCATCACGCCTACTGCTCCGAGGGCCGACCGCTGACGTACGAGGTCGGCATCAGCCCCGGCGGGCGCTGGGCCCGCACGGAGGAGTATTCGATGGAGACGTAGCCACCCGGACGATCCTCGTCAACCCCCGTCACACGACGGGGGTTTCTTCATGCGACACGGCTTGACCTGACTAGTCAACCAGTAGACCATGCAGGTATCTCGCAAGTGCCGCTCGGCACGGAGCGTTGCAAGGAGGTGCTGCGCCATGCCGACGACGATCCAGGTCTACACCCTGAACGTCGCGACAGGGGAGCGAACGGTCAAAGTACGCGAGCATAAGGTCCCCGAACCCAAGACGCCGATCTGGATTAGCGCGTGGCCACCTTGCGAGTGTCCCCGGTGCTGCCCGAAGAGGCGCCCATGACCGCCGCCCGGCCTCCAGTGCCGTACGTAACCGCCTGGACCGGCGAGGATCGCCCGGCCGAGCCCGTGGTGATCCGCGGCCCTCGTGGCATCGCCTACCCCGACGAGCACGTCCAGGACCGCGACACCATGGGCGTGCTCTGGGCGCGCCGGCCTCTGCGCCGCGGTGTCGGCCGTCCCCGCCTCGGCTACGTCCACCCCCAGCGGCAGCGCCGCGCGATGCAGCGGCTCCTGTGCCAGGTCTGCGGCGTGCCGGCCCCCGAGGACGAGCGGGGGGTGCTGTGGCTGCTGGAGGATCGCCGCGACCAGGTGCCAGGCTGGCCTGAGGGGGCGGTGACCGCCCACCCTCCGGTGTGCGCCGAGCACGCCGGGAAGTCACCAGCGTGGTGCCCGCATCTGCGCCGAGAGGGAGTCGTGACGGTCCGGGTGCGGCATGCGGACATCGACGGGGTGCACGGCATGCTCTACCGCCCGGACGGCGCCCTCGCGGTGCCCGTCAAGGCGGTCACCCTGCCGTATGACGACCCGAAGATGCCCTGGGTGCTCGCGGCCCACCTGACGCGCGAACTGAACGGCTGCACCGTCGAGCCCGAGCCAGAGGAAGACGTGCAAGACGTGTGCCTGCATCTCACGTGCAAAGGGTGCATGGCCCTGCTTCAGCCCTTGGGCCGCGCCCGCATGGATGGCGACCAGGCCCGCGTGAGGGAGATCAAGGAGCTGATCCGCCAGCATCCTGACCACTTATGATCTCCCGCCCCTGGCCCTCTTACCCGTCCGCGGGGCCAGGGGCGGGGCCCCGGAGCCGGGCTCGGAGCTGCACCCGGCCTGGACACGGAGCGCCCCGCCTGCCGCTCACCCCGGCACGCGGGGCGACATCACCGACAAGGAAGGAGTGCCCGATGGCGTTATCCGCCGTCCCGTGCTACCCGGTCACCGCGGCCGTGCTGCTGGCCGACCGCCACGGCCATGTGCTGCTCGTACGCCCGGTCGGATGGGCCCACACCTGGCAGTTACCCGGCGGCATCGTCGAGACCGGGGAATCGCCGCGCGAGGCCCCGCGCCGCGAGGTCCGCGAAGAACTCGGGCTCGACGTCCAGCCCGGCGGACTGCTGGCCGTCGACTGGATCCAGGCCCGCAGTCCCGGCCGCCGCGACCGCCTCGCGTTCGTCTTCAACGCAACCGCACTCACCCCCGATGACATCGCCGGGGTCACCTTGCAGCGCGCGGAACTGGCGGCCTGGCGCATGGAGCCCGTTCGCCGGCGTGCGCAGGCTGCTGCACCCGCAGATCGCCGCCCGGCTCCCCGACCCACACCAGGGCCAGGGCCACGGCCGCACCCTCTACCTTGAGACCAGGAAGCCCGAGAGGACCCCCACCGCATGAACACCGCCGCCGTCTTCCCCACCGACCGGACCCTGCGCATCGGCACCCGCAACTCGCCGCTCGCGCTGGTCCAGGTGGAGCAGGTGTCGGGCCTGCTCCGCAAGATCGTGCCCGACCTCTCCATCGAGGTCGTGCCGGTGACGACCGAGGCCGACAAGTGGCAGGGCGACCTCGCCCAACTCGGCGGGAAGGGCCTGTTCGTCCGCGAGATCGACCAGATGCTTCAGCGCGGGCAGGTGGACATGGCCGTGCACTGCATCAAGGACGTCCCCGGCGACGTGCCCATGCCCCGCGGCCTGGTCTTCGCCGCCTACCTCCCGCGCGACGACGTACGCGACGTCCTCGTCGTACCCGAGGGCTCCGACGTCCAGACGCTCGCCGATCTCCCGCCGGGCGCCGCAGTCGCCACCTCGGCCGTGCGCCGCAAGGCGCAGATCAGCCGGGTACGGCCGGACCTCAACGTCGTACGGGTCCGCGGCCTGGTCGGCACGCGCCTGGACAAGCTCGACGGCCGCAAGCCGATGGACCACAAACTCGACGCGATGATCCTCGCGCGCGCAGGTCTCGAACGCCTCGACCTGGCCGACCGGGCGCGGCAGGTGTTCGAGGCCGGCGAGATGCTGCCGGCGGTCGGGGCGGGGGCACTCGGCCTCGAATGCCGGCAGGACGACGACGAGGTCGCCCATCTGCTGCAGCAGCTCAACCACGAGCGCACCATGACCGAGATCACCGCCGAGCGCGTCATGCTCCACGGCCTGCGCGGACACTGCAACAGCCCGATCGCCGGCCACTGCATCACCGAACCCGACGGACAGCTCTCCCTGCGCGGGATGGTGTTCTCACGGGACGGCTCGAAGTTCGTCCACGCCCACTTCTGGGGCGAGTCCCTGAACGACCCGGCCGTCCTCGGCTCCCGGGTCTGCGCCGAACTCCTACGCCAGGGCGCCCGCGACATCATCGAAGGCATTCCCCACTAACCATCCTCCAGCTCCGCACAGCAGGCGAACACCCGGGGCGCGTACGTGCATCCGCGCCTGCGGGGGCCGTTCCGCATCCCCGTCAGGCGTGGAGAGGTGGACCGGATTAATTCTCCGGGTTGTTGACGAAAATCGGCGCACGTTCGCATGGTGCTCGTACGACCCCCCTCATCGGACGGTGAAGAGGAGTGCGACTGATGAGCACCGGTTCTGAGAACGGGCGGCGCGTCGGCCGGCGAGCCGTGCTCGCCGGAACGGCGGGCGCTGCCGGGGCGTTGGCGCTGCCCGCCGGCGCCGCGGCCACGTCCGGGCGGTATCTCGCGAACTGGCCCGCCGCCGAGCCGTACGGGCTCGCCGACACCCGCGCCGACCTGTGGCCGCGCGACGACAACTCCTTCGTGCTGCCGCTCCAGCTGCGCCCCCGCGACGAGGACCGCGGCGTGGTCTGGATTCGGGACACCTACGTCAACTGCTTCGACGTCGACGGCAGTCCGCTGTACGTCGCCACCGGCACCAGCCGCGTCCCCGGACTGGAGGCGGCCGAGCCGTGGAACGACGGGATCTTCGTGTGGACGGCCCGCTCCCTGCGCGGGCCGTGGCGGCTGGCCGACACCACCGGTGTCCGGCCCGGTGCCGAGCGCGGCAAGGTGTGGTCGCCGGAGTTCGCCGGTGAGAACCGGGCCGGGCGTACCGTCGTCGCGCCGTGGCAGGAGCACTGGCACGACGACGAGTTCGGCAAGCGCGGCAACGTCTGGGCGCCGGAGGTGCACTACTTCCGCGGCACCTGGTACATCGTCGCGTGCATGGGCGCCCACTCGCGCCTGGTCGGCTCGTTCATGCTGGTGAGCGAGGGCGGGGTGGAGGGTCCGTACCGGCTGGTCGAGGGCAACCTCGACAAGCCCTTCGGCGACCCGGTCCCCGGCGGGGCGCCGTATATCGAGCCGGGCGCGCGCCACCACATCGACGGCAGCCTGTACACCGAAGGCGACGACGCCTGGCTGGTCCTCCACAACGACCTGTACGCGAAGTTCCGCGACGACATGGAGGACATCGTCCCCACGACCGCCCTGCCACAATTCGCGCAGCAGCGCTACTCCCCCGAGCCGTACCTGGAAGGCGCCTACGTCTTCCGGCACCGCGGCAAGTACTTCCTGCTGCTCGCCGCCTGGAACCGGGCCAGCCTCGATCCGTACGGCAGCACCCGGCACGCCTACGAAACCGGCGGCACCGGCCGCGTGCAGTACCAGTACGACACCGTCGTCGCCGTCGCCGACCGCTTCGAGGGGCCGTACTCCCGGCGCTGGACCGCGGGCGTCGGCATCGGCCACAACAACTTCTTCGCCGACGCCGACGGACAGCTCTGGGCCACCTTCTTCCGCAACCCCCAGTTCGGCTACTGGGCCGACCCCGCCCGCCTCCCCGACGCCGCCGTCCCCGGCGTCGTACGCCTGGAGTGGACCGGCGGGCCCGACGGACGCATCTACGTACAGCGCCGCCCGAGCCACACCGCCGGGGACTGACCCCGCTCCCGCAAGACCGGCACCCCCGTCCCCAGTCGACGTACCGGAAAGGACGCCGTGACCTGTCCCACCGCGCCCAACATCGTGTTCGTGATGACCGACCAGTTCCGCGCCGACTTCACCGCGGGCGAGGGGTTCGGCCTGGACACCATGCCCTTCCTCGACTCCCTCGCCGCCGACGGCGTCCGCTTCCGCCGGGCCTACACCACCGCCCCCGCCTGTGTCCCCGCCCGCACCAGCCTGCTCACCGGGCGGTGGCCCAGCACCCACCGGGTGCGGCAGAACTCCACCCCCCAGTCGGTGGTCCGCGGGGACGACCTGCTCGACGTGCTCGGCGGCGCCGGCTACCAGCAGTTCTACGCCGGGAAGACCCACATGTACCGCGGGCGGAAGGAGTTCTTCGACGCCTTCTCCGGCCCGTACGGGCACGAGAGCGGGCCCGACGAGACCCCCGAGCAGCAGGAGTTCTCCGCCTGGCTGCGCGCCATCGACCACGGACCGACGACCGAGCCGACCCCGTTCCCGCTGGAGATGCAGTTCGCCCACCGGATCGTCTCCGACGCCATGGGGCAGATCAGCGCCCGCGACCCCGGCCGGCCCTTCTTCTCCTGGGTCTCGATGCCCGAGCCGCACAACCCGTACCAGGCGCCCGAGCCGTACTTCTCGCTCTTCGGCGAGGACGAGGTCCCCGCGCGCGCCTGCGGGCCCGAGGCCGCGGAGCGCAAGGGCGGGGCGTACAAGTGGCTGCGCGACCTGGTGGAGGAGAAGCGGCCCGGCTACGACCGGCTCTGGCGGCGCTACCGCGCCACGTACTGCGGCATGCTCCGCCTCATCGACGACCAGCTGCGCCGCCTCGTCGACCACCTCAAGGCGCAGGACGTCTGGCGGGACACCCTGCTGATCTTCCTCGCCGACCACGGCGACTACGTCGGCGACTACGGCCTGCAGCGCAAGGGCGCCGGCATGCCGGAGGTGCTGGCGCGGATCCCGATGGTCGTGCACGGCTGCGGTGTCGAACCCCGGGACAACCGCCGCGACTTCGTCTCGCTCGCCGACATCCTCCCCACCCTCTGCGAGGCGCTCGGCCGGCCCATCCCCCTCGGCGTCCAGGGCCGCAGCATGTGGCAGATGCTCTCCGGGGCCGACTACCCGGCCGCCGAGTTCGCCGACGTCGTCACCGAGCGCGGCTACGGCGGGCTGCCGTACCCGGACGACGCCCGGCCGGAGCTGCACTTCTCGTACGAAGGCACCAAGTACGACGAGCTGAACACCGTGACGCAGAGCGGGACTTCGCGGATGCTGCGGCACGACCGCTACAAGCTCTACCAGCACGTCGACGGCACGGGTGAGCTGTACGACGTCGCCGCCGACCCGATGGAGCTGACGGACCGGTGGGACGACCCGGGCCTGCGGCACGTACAGGCCGACCTCATGCGGCGGCTGCAGCGCTGGTCGCTCCGGCTCGCCGACGACCTGCCCGGCGGGGACTACGACCCGAACCTGCCCGCGCACAACTGGCACCAGTCGTGAAGGAGGCACGGAGCATGTACCCCGCACCGCACCCCCGCCCCCCGCATCCCCCCTCCCGCCGTACGGTCCTGCGCGGCACCGCCGCCGTCACGCTGGCCGCCGCGGCCACCCCCGCGACCGCGACCGCCGCCGCGGCCCTCGCCGGCCCGCCCGCCGCGGCGGTCGACCACCCGGGCGCGCGGTGGCTGCCCGCCGCACCCGCCAACTACCGCGCCGCCCGCCGCCCGCACAGCCACGCCGTGGACCGCGTCGTCATCCACGTCACGCAGGAGGACTTCGACGACACCGTGGCCGTCTTCCGGGACCCCGCGCGGCAGACCTCGGCGCACTACCTGGTCCGCTCGGCGGACGGCCGGATCGGCCAGTGCGTACGGGAGAAGGACATCGCCCGGCACACCGGAGACGCCGGCCACGACGAGCGCAGCATCGGCATCGAGCACGAGGGCCGGGCCCACGACCCCCGCTGGTTCACCGAGGAGATGTACGCCTCGTCCGCGGCGCTCACCGCGGGCGTGTGCGCCCGGTACGCGATTCCACCGGACCGTGCGCACATCCTGGGCCACGCCGAGGTGCCCGGCTCCGTCTGCACCGACCCGGGCGTCGACTGGGACTGGGAGCGCTATCTCGCGCTGGTACGCGGCGAGCTGGCGGCCCGGCGCGGGACGTGACGTGACGACCGGCCCGGACCGGACCGGACCGGACCGCCGACCGAGTCCGCACGCGGGCACGTCAGTTGCTCCGCGTCGCGCCCGGTGCGCGCTCGGGCGGGGCCGCCGTCAGGCGCTCCACCGCCGCCCACAGCGCGGCCTCGCGCTCCGGGTCGTACGACTCCGCCGACGAGCGCGCGACGCGGTCGCGGTCGACGTACGCGCCCGTGGGCGCCGCGAGGCGGCCCGTCGCTATGTCCGCGAGGCGGCGGCCCGCGGTGTGGCGGGAGGTCGCGAGGGGGGTGAGGGTCAGGGCGGGGAGCAGGCGGCGCACGGCGAAGCGGGCGGCGGGGCCCGCGTTGCGGGCGAGGCCGGTGGCGGGGACGAAGCCCGGGTTGTACGCGACGGCGTCGACGCCCGCGGGGAGGCGGCGGGCGTACTCGTGGACGAGGTAGAGGGTCGCCAGCTTGCTCGTCGAGTACGCGGTGCGCCCCGCCGCCGCCGTGCCGGGCTTCGCGAACGCGCCCGGGCGGGCGAGGACCTCCGGGTCCTGCCAGACCGGCCCGGGCACCATGCCCATGTTGTGCCTGAGGTCGCCGAAGTGCGTGTCACTGGTGGTGATCACGATCCGGGCCGGGGCGGTGAAGCGGTCCTGGAGGAGGCGTACGAAGAGGTGGTTGGCGAGGACGTTGACGGTGAACGTGGCCTCGTAGCCGTCGCCGCCCTCGGTGTGCGCGTCGGTGTACTGCATGCCCGCGTTGCCGGCGAAGCCGCGCAGCGGCGGCAGGTCGCCGCGGTCCAGCCGGTCGCGGAGGCCGGCGGCGGCGGACCGCACGGCGGCCAGGGAGCCGAGGTCGGCCTCGACGTGCGAGACGGTGTACGGGCCCGGGTCCGAACCCGGGCCCGGACCGGCGGCCAGTTCCGCGGCGAGCGCGGCGCCGGACGGGCCGCGGGTGACGACGATCAGGTGCACGTCCGGCGACGTACGCAGAAGGTGCTCCGCGGCGACGCGGCCGATGCCGCGGCTCGCGCCGGTCATGACGACGGTGGCGGAGGCGGCGGAGGCGGAGGCGGCGGGCTTCATGGCGTAACCCCTTCGGCTTCGGTGGGCAGCAGCGACGCGGGGAAGCTGGACCGCCTCCGCACCACAACTTAATCGAGGGCGCGTCTCGACACGTTTTGGCCGCCCGCTGCCCCGCCGGTAACGTGTGCGCCTTCTCCGGGCGGGTCGTCAGGTCAACTCGCCTCGGACACACCGCAGTCGAGAGTGAGCGAAGGTCGACATGAAGCACGTCATACGTGGGCACAGGGGTGCCGTCGCGGCGGCCGGGACGGCGGTGCTGCTCGCGCTGACCGGCTGCGGCAGCGACGACGACGGCGGCGGGAGCGGAGCGGGCGACGGGCCTGCGCAGGCAGACGCCGTCAAGGCGATGCGTACCGCCGAGTCCGTGCACGCCGTCGGCGAGATGCTGTGGACCGGCGCCACCGAACCCGGCCAGGTCGACGTGCGGGTGGACAGCAAGGGCAACTGCGTCGGCAGCGCCAGCAGCGACGAAGGGGGCACCGTCGAGTTCGTCAGCCAGGGCGGCACCGTGTGGCTGAAGCCGGACGCCGCCTACTTGGAGAACGCGTACTCCCACTACGACGACGTCTTCGCCGAGATCGAGGGCTCCTACCTGGAGGAGACCAAGGCCGACGCCCCGCTGGACGTCGCGGAGCTGTGCAAGCTGGACACGTACGTCGAACAGACGGACAGCGTCGTCTCGTTCAGCCCCGGCATGACCCAGAAGGAGAAGACCGAGCACGAGGGCGTCGCGGTCGTGCCGTACGTGAACGAGGACCCCACGACCAGCGACGGGGCCAGCATGAAGATCGCCGCCAAGGGCAAGCCGTACCCGGTGACCATCACGGACCCGCAGGGCGCCGAAGTCGACCTGGCCTTCTCCGCGTTCAACGAGCCGGTCAAGGCGAAGGCGCCGGCCGCGGACTCGGTGTTGACGCAGGACCAGATCGTGGACATGCAGGTGGAGCTGATGTAGGGGCGACGCCCCGTACCGGCCTCCCCCCTCACCCCGCCCCCGGGCCGCAGGCACCTGCGTGAGCTGCGGTCCGGTTGACGGCGGACGGCTCACGCCTCGGCGCACTCCAGGTGACCCCAGCCGGCCGCGTTCTTGGCGATCGTCGTGCCGGCGGCGTACGAACCGCCGCAGCGGCAGCGGCCCGGGTACCTGGCCTTGAGCGTCCCGCCCTTGCCCGCCTTGCTCCCCCTGCCCGGCTTGCTCGAACGCCGCTGCGGAGCCCCGCCCTTGCCGGCCCCGCCCCCCGGCGGGGCGTCCGCCGCCGTGGGGAGCGGCGAGCCGTAGGCGGTGCCCGCCGGGTTCTGGGTACGGGCCGCCTGGGCGGCTGCCGCGTCGGCGGCGGCGTTGTAGGGGTCGCCGTCGACCTGGTGCGCGCGGACGTGCACCAGCCGTACGTCGCGCCCCGCCAGCATGTCGTCGATGCCGCGCACCAGCTCCTGGTTGGCCACCGGCTTGCCCGCGGCGGTCTTCCAGCCGCGGCGCCGCCAGCCCGGCAGCCAGTCGGTGACCGCCCGCATCGCGTACGTCGAGTCCATCCGCACCTCCAGCGGCACGGCCGGGTGCGTGGCCTCCAGCAGCCGCAGCAGGGCGGTCAGCTCGGCGATGTTGTTGGTCGCCTCGCCGAGCGGGCCGGCCTCCCAGCGCACGACCGCGCCGTCCGGGCCCGCCACCACCCAGGCCCACGCGGCCGGCCCCGGGTTCGGACTCGCGGCGCCGTCGCACGCGGCGATGATCAGGTCAGCCATGCGGCCGATTCTGCCATCCGCGCGACGGCGGCGCCGTTCAGCCGACGATCGGCCTCGACGAGCACCGGCGGCCACGCGGCGACGGCGACGTGGCGGCGGCCACGCGAAGCCATCGCCGGGGATACGGAACGAGCGGACGCGGCCGTCGCTCTGCCCAGCCGACGAACGGCCGGGGTCAGAGTTGTTCGATCCGGCGGGCGAGGAAGCGTCGCTCGGGGGGCGTCGTGGCCAGGTCGAGGGCGCGCCGGTAGGCAGCCCGGGCCCGGGACGTGTGGCCGAGACGGGACAGCAGTTCACCCCGGGTGGAGTGGAGGTACGGGCAGCCGTCCTGGTCGAGCCGGTCGATGAGGCGCAGCGCCGTGTGCGGGGCGCCGGCCTGGGCGATGGCCACGGCGCGGTTCAGCTCGACCACGGGTGAGTCGGTGAGTCCGGCCAGCCGCCCGTACAGCCGGGCGACCTGCGGCCAGTCGACGGGCTCGCGCGTCTGCAGCGCGGCGATGGCGGCCTGGAGGACGTACGGGCCGCGACCGCCCAGCGCGATGGCCCCGTCCAGCGCCGCCCGGCCCGCGGCGATCTCCCGCCAGTCCCACAGCGAGCGGTCCTCGTCCTGCGGCAACACCAGGTCGGCGCAGTCGCCTTCGGCGGCGAAGCGGGCCCGGCGGCGGGCGGGGCGGCGGGCGCGGTGGAGGGTCATCAGCGCGAGCAGCCCGTGTGCCTCCGGCTCCTGCGGCAGCCGGTCGGTGAGCACCCGGCCCAGGCGCAGGGCTTCGGCGCCGAGGTCGACCCGGCCGCGGTAACCCTCATTGCAGATCAGGTAGATGACGGAGAGCACCACGTCGAGGCGCTCGGGCAGCAGGTGCGCCCCGGGCACGGCGAACGGGATCCCGGTCGCCTTGATCTCCGCCTTGGCGCGGGTCAGCCGGCGCGTCATGGTCTCCTCCGAGACCAGGAACGCGCGGGCGATGTCGGCGGTCGCCAGCCCGCCGAGGGCCCGCAGGGTGAGCGCCGCCCGCCCCTCCGGCGGGAGCGCCGGATGGCAGCAGGTGAAGATCAGCTCAAGCCGCTCGTCCCTGATCGCCGCGCCGTCGCCCGCGTCGCCCGCGTCGGACCCGGGGGATTCGGGGGACTCGGGGGACTCGGGGGACTCGGTGACGTCGTCTAACTCGTTCCCGGTCACGGCCGCCTCGGGGAGCGGAAGGTGGATCTTCCCGGCCGGGGCGCGTTCCCGGCGGATCCGGTCCAGCGCCCGCCGCCGGGCCGTCGTCACCAGCCACCCCCCCGGGTTCGCCGGCGGGTCGGCGGCGGACCAGCGCTCCGCCGCGATCGCGAACGCCTCCTGGGCCGCCTCCTCCGCCCGGTCGAGGTCGCCGAGGAACCCGACGAGGGAGGCCAGCACCCGGCCCCACTCGTTCCGTAAGACCTCCTCCAGCCCGCTCAGGACCGCACCACCGGTCTGCCCTCCACGGCTCCCGGCAGCAGCCGCGCGACGGGCATGCGCGCCGCCGGCTCCGCGTACTCGGACCGCTCGGACCGCTCGGCCGCAAGCTCCTCCTCGTCGCGCAGTGACTCCTCCTGGGCGTACCGCAAGGAAACCTCCTGGAACGACGGTCTCTCATCAGTACGACGAACCAGCCACCCCCGATGGGACACGTGTGCACGAGTCGCGAGAGGCGACAGCCGAACCGGAGAGTGCACGAAGGCGAGGCTGCGGCGGCTGCGCCGGCTGTCCCCGGGGGGTTGGTACGAGCCGGTGGCCGGGCGGGTCCGCCCGGACACCGGCCGTGTTACGGGTGCGTACCGGGGCGCGTCAGTCGAAGACGAACGGCCCGGGACTCTGCGGCGTCGTGGCCTCGCAGGTCGCCGTGATGCCGAGGACCGAGACCGTCAGGGACGTGGCCTCCAGCGAGTCGCCGGAGGCGACCGTGCCGGTGAGCGGGCCGGTGTCGGCGGGGCTGCCGGCCGGGATGGCCGGGTTGGAGCTGCCGGTGAACTCCACCGTCTCGGTGCCGTTCTTGGTGAGCGTGAGCGTCGAGTCGGCAGAGTTCGCCCCGATGTCGATCGGGGCGGTGACGGCGTCGGTGGTGATGGTGATGGTCGCGGCGGTGCCGTCCTGCGTGGCTTCGAGCGTCGCCTCGCCGGAGCCCCAACTGCCGCAGTCGAACCCGATGGTGGCGGTCTGCGGCTCCACCGCCAGGGCGCTGGGCGCAGCCAGTAACAGCGCGCCGGCGACCGCGGCGCCGACGCCCAGGGCGGTACGCACCGCCGGCCTTCCGTTCTTCATGGAGTGCCTTTCTCGTGGGGGGTTGGTGGGGGGTTTGCTTGCGCCCGGGGTCAGGGTGGATCACCCCGGACACCTAGGCATTGAGGCAGCTCGCGCCCGGGAGGGCAAGACCACCGACACCAATTCGTTGTCATGGGCATCGCGATTGCGCCATGTTTGTTACCCGCGAGTCAGGGGGAGTCCGGCAGCCGTGTCACGAGCGCGCGCCCCGCCGCGCGGCGCGTCCCCCGGAGGGGTGACGCCCAGTGCCCTGGGCTTTCGCGCCGTCGTTACCTGCCCGGTGGGCGCCTACGCACCCTGCCCCCGGGAAGGCGGCTTGTCCTCATGCAGCGCACCGACGCCGGCGCGGCGTGCTTTCCGCTCGCCGAGCTGCGTCACGCCGTCGAAACCGGCATCGCCCACTGGCTCGACCGCAACGGCTCCGGACCCGATGTGCTGGCCGCCGCGCATCGGTGGGCGCTCAGCCCGCCCGGCAAGCTCATGCGGCCCATGGCCCTCCTCGCCTCCGCCGGCGCCGTCGGCGGCCGGTACGACGCCGTCATGCCGGCCGCGGTGGGCGTCGAACTCGCGCACGTCGCCACCCTCGTGCACGACGACATCATCGACGGCGACGGGCTGCGCCGCGGCAAGGTCGCCGCACACCGCAAGTTCGGCACGGCCCACGGAGTGCTGGCGGCCGACTCGTTGTTCTTCGCCCTGTTCCAGCAGGTCGGCGCGTGCCGGCGCAGCGGGGTGCCCGACCGCTGCGTCCTCGACGCCGTGGAGGCCCTCGGCGCCGCCGGGCAGCAGACCGCGCGCGGTGTCGCGCAGGAGATCGCGCTCAGCGGCAGCCTGCGCGAGCTGACCGGGCCGGCGGACGGCGGGATC
This sequence comes from Streptomyces sp. CNX435, assembly GCF_059570575.1. NCBI lineage: Bacteria > Bacillati > Actinomycetota > Actinomycetes > Kitasatosporales > Streptomycetaceae > Streptomyces > Streptomyces sp. CNX435. Next base: position 228,785 of record NZ_JCANTA010000011.1, read on the forward strand.
GCCGCGTACGTGGAGATGGTGCGGCTGAAGAGCGCGTCGCTGTTCCGCGCCGCGTGCCACGTGGGTGCGCTGCTCGGCGGCGGGAGTCCGGAGCAGACGCGGGTGCTCGCGGCGTACGGGGAGGCGCTGGGGATCGCGTTCCAGATCCGGGACGACCTGCTGCCGTACGTGTCCGGCGGTGCCGACGGCGAGCGGCGCGCCGGGAAGCCCGCCTGCAGCGACCTGCGCAACCGCCGCCCCGCGCTCCCCGTGCTCCTCGCGCACCGCCTGGGCGGCCGTGCCGAACGGGCGGTGCTCGCCGAGCTGGTCGAGGGCACGACGGACGAACACGCCCGCCAGCGGCGGCTGTCGCGGCTGGCCGGCGACACCGGCGCGCTGCGCGCGGCGCGGAGCATGGCGCGCGCGTACGTCGACCGCTGCCATCGCGCGCTCGCCCGGGTGCCGGCGGGCGCGGACCGCGACCGGCTGGCGCGGCTGGCGGACGAGGTGGCGGATACGGCGTACGAAGACGAAGACGACGGCGGTGACGACGGCGGCGGGCACGACGACGACGGCGGGCGCAGGCACGGCGACGGGCACGGCGACGGGCACGGCGACGGCGGGCACGACGGCGGGCACGACGGCGGTGGGCACGACGACGGTGGGCACGACGACGGTGGGCACGACGACGGTGGGCACGACGACGGCGGTGACGACGGCGGCGGGCACGGCCGCGACCGCGACCCGCTCGCCGAGGCGGTCACCGCCACCGACCCGGACCCGGCGGCCCACGGAGGTGACCACCGTGTCCCCTGAACCGGCCCCCGCCCTCCACATGCCCCGCGGCGGCCCCCGCGCCGCCCGCTGGGACCGCCTCTACGAGACCGACCGCGACGAGTACATCGACCGCCCCGACTCCCCCGCCGAGTGCCGCCGGGTCCTCCGCGGACTCGACCGGTTCCAGCGCCTCACCCTCGGCTACCGCACCTGCGCCCGCCTCACCGCGGCCGCGTTCGGCCCCGCACCGCACCCCCGCGTCCTCGAACTCGGCGCCGGCTGCGGGCGCTTGTCGTACGGCATCCTCCGCCGCCACCCCACCGCCCGGGTCACCGCCAGCGACGTCAACCCGCGCGTCGTCGAGGCCCTGCGCGCCGGGCCGCTGGGCCGCCACCCGCGGGCCGGCTGCGCCGTGGTCGACGCCACCGCGATCGACGCCCCGGCGGGTGCGTACGACGTGGCGGTGATGGCGATGTCCCTGCACCACCTGCCGCCCGGCGGGGTGGCGGCGCTGCTGCGCGAGGGCACGCGGGTGGCGCGGACCCTGCTGCTGGTGGACGGGTGGCGGCATCCGCTGTGTCTGGCCGCGGTGCCGCTGATGTTCCTGACCGGGGGCCGGGCGCAGGCGCACGACGGCGTGATCAGCCTGCGCAAGGTCTACGCCGCCGAAGCCGTCCGGGCGCTGGCCGGGATGTGCGGGGCGCCGGTGCGGGTGGAGACCCGGTTCGCGCTGCCGGGGTACCTCGTCGCCACCGCCACCCGGTCGCCGTCCGTCCCGGCGACCGCCGTCCCCTCCCGTCCCCGTACCCGAAAGTGAGCCGCATCGGTATGCCCACGAGGACTCCCCTCCCGCCGCCCGCAGCCGTCGACGACGCCGGTGACGACACGTTGGACGACGACTTCGGCGACGCCTTCGGCGTGTCCGAAACCGACGACCCCCGCGCGGCCGTCGCCCGGTTCCGCAGCCCGCTGACGCGGAAGCTGCTCGGCGGCGACGGCCTGACGACCACCCTCCTGGAGTCCTGGGCGGGGTCACGGCTGCGGGTCGGGGACGTGACCCTCCGCCTCGTCCGCCCCGGGCGCGCCCCGCGCGGCGCCGCCGCCCTGCTGGGGACCGGCACCGCGCCCGGCCCGGACCTGCTCGTACGGCACTCGACGCTCGTCGACGCCCGCGGCCGGATGTGGTCGTGGAACCAGGTCGTCGCCGGCCCGCCCGGCGACCCCGCCCTGCGGCGCTGCCTCACGGACGTCTCGGCGCCGCTCGGCCCCGCCCTGCGGGCGGCCGGCGCCCGCCTCGGGCGCACCGTCGTACGCGCCGGGGTCGCCCCGTGGCCGGGAGGGCCGGGCGGGCCGGGCGGGCCGCCGGGGCCGCGGGCGGCGGCGTGCCGGACGTACCGGCTGTGGTGCGGGGACGAGGTGCTGGCCGCCGTCCGCGAGGTGTTCAACCCCGCGCACGTACCGGCGGAGCTGCGGGAGACGCCGTGACGGGGCCATACCGGCGGGTGCGTACGCAGATCGCGATCGTGGGCGCGGGGCCGGCCGGGCTGGTGCTCGCGAACGTCCTCTTACGGGCCGGTGTCGACGCCGTGCTCGTGGAGCGCCGCTCCCGCGCCGACGTCGAACGCCGCGCGCGGGCGGGCCTGGTGGAGCACCGCGTCGTCGAGTACCTGCGCGCGCACGGCCTGGCGGACCGGCTGCTGGCCGACGGCACCCGGCACGGCTGGTGCGACTTCCTGTGCACGGGCCGGCTGCTGCGCTTCGACTACGCCGCGCAGTCCGGCGGCGTCCGGCACTGGGTGTACCCGCAGCAGCTCCTCGTCCGCGACCTCGTCGCCACGCTCTGCGCGGCGGGGCGGCCCCCGGAGTTCTCCCGGCCGGCCGTCCGCGTGGACGCCGCCGCGGACGGCTCGGGGTCCGCGCGCGTGGAGTGCGCCGGGCTCGACATCGACTGCGACTACGTCGTCGGCTGCGACGGCCCGCACGGCGTCAGCGCGCACGCGCTCCCCCCGGAGGCCGCGCCGCGCGGCGACCTCGACGAGCGGTATCCGTACGACTGGCTGACGCTCCTCGCGGAGGTCGACCGCGTGGTGCCGGGCGTGGTGTACGCCGTACACGAGGACGGCTTCGCCGGCGTCATGCCGCGTACGTCCCGTATCGCCCGGCTCTACCTGGAGATCCCGGCCGGCGACGCCGCCGCCCGCTGGACCGCCGCCCGCGTCCACGAGCGGCTCCGCACCCGGCTGTCCGGCAGCGCACGGCCGGGACCGGGGCCGGGATGCCGGGGGACGGGGCGGGCGGCGGCGGTGCCGCGGCTGGGGCGCATCGTCGAGACCGGCGTGCTGCGGATGCGCAGCACCGTGCGGCAGCGCTTCCAGCACGGGCGCCTCTTCCTGGCCGGGGACGCGGCACACGTGCTGACGCCGTCGGGCGCCAAGGGCATGAACCTCGCCGTCGCGGACGCCGCCGACCTGGCCGACGCCCTGATCCGCTGCTACCGCGACGGCGACGAGGCGTACCTGGCCGGCTACACGTCCCGCCGGCTGCCGGAGGTGCTGCGCACCCGGGACCTCGCCGCCGGGTTCCTTGACCTGCTGCACCCGCGGGGGCGGCAGCCCGCGGACCGCCGGGCCGCGCTGGCGGCGCGGCTGGCGCGGATCACCGAGCTGGCCCAACCGGGCGCCGCGGGCGCCGCGTTCGCGCACTGGTACGTGGGCGCGGGCCCGGATCTGCCCGTACCGAACCCCGAGGAGTCCACCCCATGACCGTCCCCGTGACCCTCGCGGTCCAGGCCCGGGCCCTCTACGGCTTCTCCCGCGGCAACCAGGCCCTGCTGAGCATCGCCCAGCCCCTCGTCGGCGCCCTCCTGGCCACGGACCACCTCCCGCCGGGCCGGCTGGCCGTCGCGGTCCTCGCCGCCACCGCCGCCTTCTTCGCCGTCTTCGCGGCCAACGACCTGTTCGACGCCCGCCTCGACCGGCGCAGCGCGGCGATGACGCAGACCCGCCGGGCCACCGACATCGACAGCGCGGGCGGCCGGCACCCGCTGGCGCAGGGCAGGTTGCGCTTCGCGGCGGGGCTGGTGTGGGTGCTGCTGCTGAGCGCGGTCGCGCTGTCGGCGGCGGTGGCGCTGAGCCGGGTGTGCGCGGTGCTGTTCGTGTGCGCGGCGCTGCTGGAGGCGGTGTACTGCCGGCTGGCCACGGTCACGGCGTACAAGTTCCTGCTCAGCGGGGTGATGGTGGCGACCGGCGCATGCGCGGGCTGGTTCGCCTTCTCCGCCACCGTCGACCCGCTGCGGCTGGGGCTGCTGGCGCTGTGGCTGGCGGCGTGGGAGATCGGCGGCCGGAACATCCCCAACGACCTCGCCGACGTCGACGAGGACACCCCGCTCGGCATCAGGACCGTGCCCATCGTCTACGGCCCGCGCGCCGCCGCCCGCCTCGCGGCGGCCCTCCTCCTCGTCACCGCGGCGGCGGCCTGCGCCCTGGCGGTCGCCGCGTGGCCGTCGTACGGCCCGGTGGGCCTGGCGGGAGTGGCCCTCACCGCGATCCCCACCACCCTCATCCCCGCCGCCCGCCTCCTCCGCCACCCCGACGCCCCCACGGCCCTCACCGCCTTCAACCACGCCTCGTTCCACCCCCTCGGGGTCCTCGCCGCCTTCACGGCAGGCGCGGTGGCCGGCTGACGCCGGGTCTGCGGGTCTGCCGCGGCCTGCGCCGGACAACCGGGGGCAGCCGCCGAGAGCCGGCGCTTTTCAGCGGTCCGGATTCCATCCGTGAACCTCGATGTGCCGGGCCAGCTCCTCGAAGTACCGGTGCCCTGACCAGGCGGCGTGGTCACCGATGACGACGAGCCGGCGGCGGGCCCGCGTGACGGCGACGTTGAGGAGGTTGGGCGCCTGGGCGGCCCAGTCCCGGGAGCCCACCTGGTCGGATCCGGCGCCGAGGACCAGAATCACCATGTCCGCCTCCTTGCCCTGCGTCCTGTGCACGGTGCCGTAGCGTTTGGGGTCGAGATACTGCCGCGCCACCCTGCCGATTCCGCCGACGACATCGCGGAACGGGCTGATGACGAAGACCGATTCGCCGAGCCGGCGTTTCAGCTCGTTCGTGTGGTCGCCCCCGGCCGTGTCCGGTGATTCCTCCCGGATCGCGTACGCGGGGGCTCTCTGGATTCAGACTTTCTCGGGGATGCTGACCGCCACCGCCACGGACATCGATGTGCTGGCCCCCTTCGGGCGCGCCTCGCCGGCCTCCCGCCTCGGGCACGCGCTGGACGACCTTCGTACCGCCGTCGTCGCCGTGGCGGCCGACCCCGACCTGCCCGGACGGCGACACCGATGGGTGCTGCCGACGATGGCGGCGAGCGTCGGCATGAGTCCCGGTCCGGAGGACTTCGCCGCCGCCGTCGACGAAGCACTCGCCCGTTGACGGACCGGCCCCGTCCGCACTGCTGTCCCGACGGCTGTCGCTACGGCTTCATCGTGCCGCCGCGCTCGTCGAGCATGTCCCGCATCAGCTCGATCTCCGACCGCTGCCCGCGCAGCGTCGTCTTCGCCAGCCGCCGCACCACCGGCGTCTCGACCGTGGCCTCGGCCATCTGCGACATCTGCGCGCCGCCCTCGTGGTGCTCGGTCATCAGCGTGAGGAACAGCACCTCGGCGTCCTCGCCCTCCGTGCCGCGCAGCCGGTCGAGCTGGGTGTTCGTCGCCATGCCGGGCATCAGGGCGCCGTCGCGCGCCTCGAAGGGCATCTCGTGGCCCATCCAGGACATCGGCGGCGCCGCCGACGACGCGGGCAGCTCCCACTGCTCCAGCCAGCCGAGCAGCATGCCGCGCTGGTTGGCCTGGGTGTTGATCACGTCGTACGCGAGGCGGCGCACCTCCTCGTCGTCGGTGAGGTCGCGCACGATGAGGGACATCTCCACGGCCTGCTGGTGGTGGACGATCATGTCGCGGGCGAAGCCCGCGTCCGCCGAGTCGGTGTCCGGGACGGCGGCGGTGCCCTCGTCGTCCCCGCCGGTGGCGAGGACGACGAGGAACGCGCCGCCGGCGAGGACCGCGGCGGCCAGCATCACCGCCGGCCACCGCAGCGCGGTCCAGGGGACGGTCATGCGCCCTTACCGCCGGTGCACGCGGCGCCCTGCTCGGGGGTCTGCGGACCCTGGACGTACCGCTCGAAGAACTTGGCCACCTTCGGGTCCGACGCCTTCTCCACCGTCAGCTGCTTGCCCCAGGCGGTCAGCGTGATCGTCCCGGCCTGGTCGGGGTACGGGCTGATCAGCGAGTACGGCGTGTTCTGCACCCGCTCCGTGAGCGCCTTGACGTCCTTGTCCGCGGCCTTGTCGCCGTACGTGACCCACACGGCGCCGTGCTCCAGCGAGTGCACGGCGTTTTCGTCGCGTATCGGCTCGGTGTAGACGTCGCCGTTGCAGTTCTGCCAGGCGGGGTCGTGGTCGCCGCCGGCGGGGGGCGTCATCTCGTAGTCGACGTCCTTGGTGACGTGGTTCTGTTCGAGGTCGTCCCAGGTCTGCTCGCCCTTCAGCGGAGCGGCCTCCTTCTTCTCCTCCTCGCGGGCGGAGTCGACGATGAAGTAGCCGCCGACCGCCGTGGCGATCACGACGACGGCGACGGCGAGGTAGGTGAGCTGCTTGCTGCGGCGTTCGCGGGCGGCTTCCTTGCGGCGCAGCTCCTCGGCGCGGGCGCGGCGGGCGGCGGCTTTGGACTTGGCGGAACCCATGACGGACCCTTCTCCCCGCCGGGCGCGGACGTGTACGCGCGGGGGCGGCGGGGCGGAGTGAGAGTGGACGGAGTACGGAGGTACGGGCGTGCTGGCGTACGGAGGCACGATCGTACGGAGGTACGGCCGCACGGAGGTACGGGGCGGGCGCGTGCCGTCGCGCCGGGGGCGCGGACGGCCGGTTCGGGACGCGCACGCGGACCCGTCCTAGGTCCGCTGGACCTGCAGTTCGTGCAGGCAGGGGGAGCCCACCGCGCTCGGCGCGGGCGGGCCGACGCCGCCGTCGGCGGTGGCCGCCGGGGCCGCGGCGTATGCCGGGCCGGCCGGGGCGGGGCACGGGCCGGGGCCGAACAGCGGGACGGCGGGGGCACGTTCGGGGGAGCCGGGGCAGTCGCCCGCGGGGGTGTCGGGGGCGCCGGGGGTGTGGGCGGCGGAGCAGTCGGTGGGGGGTGGGGCGTCGGCGCCGGCCCGGAGACCGTCGCCGGGTGGCGCGTCGGCCTGCGGTCCGCCGGCCCGTAGGCCGTCCAGGACGTCGGTGCGCGGGCCGTCGGCCCGTAGGACGAGACCGTGGCCCGCGGCGGCGTCGCCCCCGCCGACGTCCGCGCAGGCCGCCGCCCCGGCGAGGAGGCCGACGAGGGCGAGAACGCAGCCGAGCAGGCGGGCGCGCGTCGCGTCGCCCGGAGCCCTGCGTGACCTGGTCATCGCCGCGCATCGTAGCCCGCCCGGGTGCACAGGAACACTGCGGACCGCGGCCCGGGCCGCCACGCGCGGACGGGTCGGGGACGGCCGCGGCGGCGCGCACCGTGGAGATTCGGCGGCGGCGACGGGGCAGAAAGGGCACGGCGGCCTTCTACCCGTCGACGTAGCGTCTCCTACCGTTCCTGTGGACTGAGCGGGAGTGACTCCGCTCAGCCGCACGCCCCGAACGGTCTTGGACGTACTGGTCGCCGGCGTACTCGACCCCGGGGCAGCGACACGGATCCTGTCCGTGGTCCGATCCCGGGAGGCCGGTTCCCTCACGACCCGGCCACATGGGCACGGCCAGAGGCGACGGGGAGGCCCCGAACCATCACTCCGGTGGAGCGGGGGCCCCGCACGCTGGCGCCACACCCGGCGTCCCAGATCGCACGATCACCGTAGCCCGAACAGCCCACGACACCGCAAGCCCACAAACCGACCACCACACGAACGAGTCACACACCCGCCTGCGCACTCCCCGACCACCAGTTGGCAACCCCACCCCGTCGACCGTCCGGCCCGTCCGGTCGGCGGCGCGCGCCCCGCCGTGCGCCGGTTACGGTCGGGGGCGGACAAGACCCAGGTCACCCGCCCCG